>NZ_LR594661.1 GCF_901827155.1 Variovorax sp. PBL-H6 | reverse complement strand
GCCCGGTTACTCCTTCAAGAAATTGCGGACGGTTGTCACTGAGGTTTCAATGCCTTGTTCGCGCAGGAATGCGACGATCTGGCGGATCGTGTAGCCCTTGTCCCGTAGGGTTCGCATGTCCTGGTCGAACGGCTCCAAGACGGTGGCGGCCAGCTTGGGCTTCTCGCGTGCCATGAACGCATCGACGCGCTGCTTCTCGGCCTTCGCCATGAAGCGGTTGCGAACGACGTTCGCCTGCTGCCTGGACATTTCGTGCGCCGCTGCCGCATCGGACAGCGGCACACCTTCGACCAGTAGGGCACGCGCTACACCCAAGGAACGCTCCGACCACTTGCTACACGTCGCAGCGACGCGGGCGAACTCCGCTTCGCTCATCCTTGGGGTGGCGGCCGTCATTCATTGGCCCGCCCGGAACTGTTCGCGCTTCTCCTTGCCCGGAGCGCCGAAAGTGAAGTCCTCCACCACGAAGTTGTAGCCGTACACGTCCTCGCCATCCTTCTGGAAGTTGTTGTTCTCGATGCGGTAGTCAACGATCAGTTGATCGCCCTTCATCGCGTTCTTGGCGATGGCCTCGGCCTTGGCCCGGAAGGCGGTGAACTGGATCGACACCGAGCGTTCGCGCGCCTCGCCGGTTTCCTTGTCCTTGCCGGCGTATTCGTTGGAAATGAGGGTGAAGCGTGCGACGGCGCGATCACCGTTGCCGCTGACGACAACGGCCTTGGCGAGATTGCCCACGAAGACGTTCTTCTGCATGTCGGTTTCTCCTGGTTGAACGGCCGAAGGTGGCCGTGCTCGAAGTATAACACCGAGAAAACAGGAAATGCAACAGGTAGAAAACAACAAGAAAACAACAAGAAACGCGAGCGGCACGCCATCGCACTAGGAAAAACAGCGGTTTCATGCACTCTGACGAAAGCCAGAAAACGAGCGCAGCGCAAAAGGCCGTAAAAGGCCGCCAGAAGGCCGAAGGCGCGGGCGTGTGGGGTAGGGCCACCCAGGGCGAGAACGTGCGTAGGCGGCCCGTCTGCGCGCGCAGGCGATGGTTCAAAGGGGGAAGGGTAGGGTAGGGGGTTCAAGCGTCGAAGACGCCTTTCTCCCCGAAGGGCCGCAGGCCCGCGCGAGGGGAGGTGTGTGATCCGCTCGGCCCGCAGCTCGGCCGGAATGTCCACAATTCCGGGCGCTCCCACTACAGGCAATAAATATTTATAGGAAAGAAAAACCTACAGGCAAAAGCTATAGGGGGATGGGTGCGCGAACGCTCGCAAAGCCTTGTCCTGTAAGGCTTTCCGGCCATCCTGGCCGCGCCGTCTCAAGACAGTTTCAGCGTAGCGGCAAGACAGTTTCAGCGCAGGGCGCAAGATAGATTCATCGCGCCGTTCTGTGGATTGGATACGCAAGCCCTTGATTCGGCTGGCCTTCTTAGGCAAGACAAGTTCATCGTGGATAACTTCGGCCATCAACAGGCTTATCCACAAGCCAGCCGAGGCTAGGGCCGGTTCTGCGCGCGATCCTGGGCGAGTGACAGCAGCGCGTCGGCCACGTCGGCATAGTCTGCGCCCTGGGCTTTCAGCTCGTGCCAGATTTCGGCCTTGCCGGCCGTCCTGGTCACGTAGTCGGCCACGGCCGCGCCCTTGCGGCCGTCGATTCCTGGGCTGTGCTGCGCGATGGCGTCGGCCACGTCCTGGAAGGCGTAGCCCTTGCGGAACATGGCGACGGCGGCCATCCAGTCGGCCCGGCTGGCGTCGAAGTCGCCGCCGAACTGCGTTTTCAGGCTGTGCCATAGGCTGCGATACCACTCGGCCAGCTCTTGGGCCGTCTGCGGCGTCCTGGTCGCGGCCTGGGGCATGTTGCGGGCCTCCCGCTGGACGTGCGCGGCCATGCTGCGGGCTTGCTCGCGCTCGCGCTCGATCACGCCTCGCGCGATCTGCACCAGCTCGGCCGCGCCACTGGCCGGGCGGCCGTTGTAGCTGTCCAGCAGTACGAACGGCGAACGGCCCGCCGCGTCGATGTGTTCGGGCTTGCGGTTGGTGAAGCCGGCCAGCCGGCCGTAGTGCGCCGAGTCGGCGCTATTCGGGTCGCCGCCGTACTCGCGCGCAAGATGGCGGGCCACCTCGCGCCGCACGTCGGCCGGCATGTCGTCGTCCAGCTTGATCCACGCCTGATAGTTGCCCGGACTGGTCTGCACGGTGACGGCGGCAGGGTAGGGGCCGGCCTGGAGCCGGGCCAGCGTGCCCATGCTCAAGTCGTCCACCAGAATGAGCCGGCTCGGCGCGGAGCGCGCCGGGCGAACGTAGATGTCGCAGCCCTTGAAGTTCTCGCGCTTGAGCCAGTCCAGCGACTTCATGATGTCGGCCTCGCTCCACTCCCGATTGAGCATGCCGCGCTCTGCGTGGCGAATGCCGACTTCGTACAGGCTCGCACCCATGCCCTTGAGCTGGCGGGATACGGCGGCGCGGGTTCGGTCGTGCTGCATGCTGTTCTCCTTCGTTGGTGACGCCGGCGAGCTGGCCAGCTCGATGCGCTGTCACCACTACGGCGGGGCCATTGGTGACAAAGTTGGCCAACCTGGTGGATCTTCCTGTCACCACGCGGCCGGGTTCGATTGGTGACGCGGCCGCCCGGGCCTGGCCGCGATCGCGTCACCAATGGCGAAGGTCAAGCCTTCGGCGGGCGCTTCGACTGCGCTGCGGGCTTCAAGGCGGCCAGCAGGGCGGCGTTCTGCGTCTTGACGGCCTCCAGCTCGCCGCGCAGCTTCGCCGCGTCCTCGCGGGCCGTGGCGGCGGCATCGCGGGCTTTGTCGCGCTCGCTCTCGGCCTTGGTCATGCGTTCGGCGCTGCGGTGAACTTCTTCGGCCGCGCGCTTGCGTTGCTCGGCGTGTTGCTCGGCCTCGGCGGTCATCTTCGCGCGCAGGCCGGCCAGCTCGGCATTGCCGGCCGCCAGTTGGCGCAGGGCGTCGTCGCGCTCGCCTTCGGCTTCCTCGGCGCGCACGTCGGCTTGATCGCGGCGGGCCTTGGCCTCGTCGCGTTCTTGGCGCAAGCGGTCGGCGTCCTGGTGCGCTCGATCCAGCTCGGCGCGTAGCTCGGCCGCCCGGTGCTCCGTCTCCTGGGCCTTCTGCTCGGCCAGGGTGGCGCGGCGCTGGCTGTCTTCGTGCTGCGTGCGCAGCTCGGCCAGCTCGCCGGCTTGCTTATGCTGCTGCTCGATGGCGGCGGCGGCCTGGGCTTCCAGCTCGACAATGCGGGCCTGGGCGGCTTCCAGCTCTCCCGTCTGCGCCTCGAAGGCGGCCGACTGCTGCGCCGATAGCTCGGTGAGGTCGGTTTTCTCGGCCTCGAAGGCGGCCCGCGCGGCCTCTAGCGATTCGTTCGCCAGTTGCTGCGCCGTCTCCCAAAGGCTTTGCCCGGCTGTCTGCAAGACGCCGTGCAGCTCTGCCGGCAGCGGCTCGCGGACGGCCTGCACTTGCTTGCGCTGCTTGGCGCGCCATTCCTTCATGGCCTCGACCACGTTGTTCATGCCGGCGCGGCTGAGTTGGCGAACGGCTTCGACGTTCGGGAACTCGCCGTTCGGGCTGGCCGCGTGCAGTTCATCGGCGGCGGCAAAGATGCGTTCTTTGATTTCCTGGTTCAGTGCCATGACTCGGCGCTCCTTTCGTCGTTGTAGTCGTAATAATACTATTACTATTATTACCGCGCAAGGGGTAAAAATGGCCGGGGGTTGCCCGGCCGGTGGGGGGTCAGTGCTCGGCCCGCAGGGCGCGCACCATCGACACCAGCCGGCCAGCTTCTGCGCGCCCCTCGGTCGTCCGGGCGAAGCCTCGGCCGTTCACGAGGACGCGGACACGGTGCAGCAGGTCATAGGTCTGTGCCGCCTGCGTGGTGTTGGTCGTCATCCATTCGAGCGCCATCGCTCCGGCGATCAGGTCATCGACCTGGAAGGGCAGGCCGGCCGCGACGGCATCGAGCGCGGACGCGGCGGCGTCCAGCGCCTTGGCGGTGAATCCATCGGGCAGGGTCATGGTGGTGGTCATGGGTCGTTGCCTCCGTGGCGGGGGTTAGCGTTTGCTGGTGAGGTAGCGGCGGGCGTCTTGCAGCGTGCCGGCGACGTGGTGGACGCGGCCCGACAGGCTGGACAGGCGGGCGGCCAGCTCGTCGTACTCCTTGGCCCGAGCGATGCCGGCGCGGGCTTCGGCAATCTTGGCCGCATCGCATCCGATGTAGTCGCGGCGGCGCGGCTCTCCGTGCTTCTGCGGATACAGCAGATAGAAGTATTTCGGCTCGTCGTTCGCGTCCTTGCGCCAGTGCTCGCTTGCGTACACAAGGCCGGCTTTTTTCAGCTCGGCCATGCGAGCGGACACGGCGGCAATGTCCGCTTCCAATCCCTCGATAAGTGCGGGCAGCTCTCCGGCCAGCTTCATCAGCTCGGCGGTGTGCGCCTTCTTCGTTGCCATTGTTCAACCTCCGAAAATGGCCGCCTTGGCAGCGGCGAGAATCACCGCCAGGGCGGTGGTGCCGACCATCGAAACGGCGACGGTCAGGGCGAAAAACTGGACATAGACAAGGCCAGCTCCAACCGCCATGACGCCGCGCAGGATTGCGGTTGCAGTCTTCACGATCAGGTCGTCGATGATTCGCATGTCATCCTCCTTTCAGGATGGGAAGGCCGGGCTCCCGGCCTTCCTATTGGACACTGCGCCTAGTCCAAAATATACCAGATTGGCTATTACACGTCACCAACTTTGGTAAGCGCATTCAGGGCTTTTTTCACTTCCTGGCCGGCCCAAATGCCGGCGTTGTTCAGTTGGCGAACCCAGGCACCACGGGACGGCGACCACTTGAAGGCGTGGCGCTTCAACAGGGCGCGCGTGGCCTCGTCGGGCTTGCCGGGGAACACGAACATGACGCGGTTTTCCTCGGTGTCCTCGCGGTAGGTGTAGCCCTCGGCCTCCTGCTCTACATCGACACGCTGGCGGCGCTTCTCCAGCTCGGCGATGCGGCCAGCGATGCGGCGGGCGTTCGCGTTGTTGTTGCTCAAGGCGTAGGACGGGAAGCCGACGCGGCCCGCGAAGTCCGGTTTCAGCAGCTCGGCCGCCTGGGCCTCGGTCAAACCCTGGGCCACCAGTGCGGCAATGCGTGTTTCCTCGGTCTTGTGGGTGCGAATGGCCTTGTTCGCGGCCTTCATGCGCTCCTGGGCCTGCTCGACGTTCGCCAGCTCGGCGCGCAGCTTCTCGATGGCGTCCGGGTCGTCACTCGAAATGCCGCCAGTGCCCACGCTCGCCGCTTTCTGCTCGTAGTGCTTGGCCTTGTCTTGCAGGGCGAAGGCTTTGCCATAGGTGGTATGGATGCGGTCACGATAGTTGCGGTCGCGCGTCTCGCTGTGATGGCCGACAAGGATCGGCTGGCCGAAGGGGATCGCCTGGGCCATGTCTCGGGCGCGGTTGTAGGTGCTCGCGCTCTCGGCGCTGGCCTGCTCGGCGCGTTCCTCGTAACGGGCCTTGCGGGCGGCTTGCTTCTGTTCGTATGCGTTCATGGTCTTTGCTCCTGGTAGTTGAGAAGGGGAGCGCCCCGCCTGGGGCACTCCGGGAAGTTGTCAGGCGTTGCGCTTGGCTGCGTCGATCTGCTCCAGCGTCCAGCGGCTGCGGGCTTCGCCTTCGAGGCTGCACGCGGCGAAATAGGCCCGGCTGCGCAGTTCCTCGGCTTTGCGGGTCAGCTCGGCCGCCTCGGCCATCAGCTCGGCGATGTCGTCACGCTTGGCCTGAAGCCCCGTCGCTTCCACGCCCGGCAGCACGTCCACCCACGCCATTACCTTGTTTTTCATCGGCTTCATTCCCCCGGTTTTCTGCTGTTCAACCTCTGCTCTGCTAGATGCTTGAGCCGGCTTTTCAAACTGAACTTGTTGGTGAGTCATGTCGCATTTCTCCTGTGGTGTTGAACCTTGCTCCGCTGAGTGCCTTTCGCCGTGATTGCCCGTAGGTGGGCCGGACAGGACGGCGCGGAAAGGGAGAAACCGGAAGCCGCAGCGCAAGCGAGCGCAGCGAGTGCGAACGGGTGAGGATTTCAGGGCTTGCCCGGCCCTTGGAGCGACGGCATGGCTGGACTACCGTCTAGGGCAGGCGAAAGGTGCGCAGTGGAGCAACGCCACCGGACGATGACGACATGCCACCAAGGGCGGGCGCGGAACGCGAGCGCCCTACGGCCGACGCAGGCGGCACAACCAGACGGCCGCGCCGGCTGCGTAGCGGCAAAGCCGCCTTTCTCCACCGCCAGCGGCGGGGCAGCGTGCATGAACCAGCCGGCCCGGCTGTGTGCAGTCTGCCGACGTGGCGGCAGTCTGCGGGCTTGTGTGCAGCACGGCGACGTGTCGCGGTGTGCATGGACTGGTTGCCCGCTGCGCGGGCCTACACACCGCCCCCTCCTGCCCTGGGCAGGGTGGGGGAAAGGGCGTCTTCGACGCCGAAGGCGGTCGGGCTTGTTGGTGACGAACATCCCGCCGGCGCCGGCGGGATCTGTCACCACATGAAGGGGAATCGTTGGTGACGCGGCCGAGCTGGCCAGCTCGATGGCGTGTCGCCATCTTGGGGATGGTGACGGGCGAATCCAGCTCGATGGATCTGCCTGTCACCAGACTGGCCGATGGTGACATCGGCCGCGCACCTGGTCGGCCGCGGTGTCACCAGTGGCCGGCCTTTGAATGCTGTCCACATATCCACGGGCCGCGAAGGGTGCCTACTACTCCCGTAGCAGGCCGGTGGGTATGTGGGCAGGAACCCGCCAGTGGTCGGACGGCTGGCCGACGTGGATCACTGGCGGCGGAATTGCACGGGTTTGGTGACAGCCGCAGCGCCTCGATCGCGCGGGCCTGTCGCCATTGGGCATTACCGCACGTTGAAGGAATGGGGCAAAGCCCCATTCTTCATAGAAGGCCGTGTTCGGCGAACGATAGCGTGCTGGAGCCGGCCACAATGATGTGGTCGAGCACGCGCGCGTCTATAAGGCTCAACGCCTCTTTGAGCCGGGCCGTTAGGCGCTTATCAGCTTCGCTAGGTGAAGCGATGCCACTTGGGTGGTTGTGAGTGAAAATGAGCGCGGAAGCGTTCAGCCGCAAGGCGGTTTTCACGATTTCCCGTGGATACACGGACGCGGCATCAATGGTGCCGCTGAACATCTCTTTGTAGGCGATCAGCCGATGTTGGCTGTCGGTGAAAATGACGCCGAACACTTCGTGTTCGATGCCCGCCAGCTTGGCGACCAGGAAGTCTTTGACTGCCTGCGGGCTGCTGAATTGTTGGCCCGGAAGGGCCAGCGAGTCGGCGGCCTTGCGAGCGCCGGCCAGAACCTGGGCGGCGGTGGCAACCTGATATACGCCGTCAGCGTCTCGGACATACAGCGACTCGTCGCTGTTGATGTTGTCGAAAGACAGCTTCATCTGAACCATGTGAAACCTCCGGTTGAACGTAGGGCGGGATTGCCCTTTGCGACCGAAGGCAGCACGCCGCAGCGCAGGCGTCAGGGGTGGAACGGCCGGCAGGCCGCAAGCGGAACGCGCAGCCCTTGACGCCGAGAACGGCGTGATAACCTGAAAGAGAGCAAGCAATCCAAACCCGAACCGCAAAGCGCGTCCGAAAGGGATTGACGCCCGAAGGGGTCGAGACAAGCGCGAAGTGCGCAGGCTCGATGCGAAGCACGAAAGCCCGGCCCCGGCTATGCCGGGGTGAGTAATGTCCTGGTTCTATTCGTGACGAACCAGCCGCCCGGCATCGTCGGAAAACTGCCCGGCCGCAGCATCGCCGAAGGCATTCAGATAAAGTGCGTAAGCCTGTTGCAGCGCCTCGGCCGCTCGGCGCTTTAGCTCCATCTGAACGATGTCCGTCTTTTCCATGCTCATAAGCTCACCGAGCGGAGCATGTTTGACGGTGTAAAAATCTGGATTGATGCGCTCTGACATACCGATACCTTATTCGTGTTGACGATGCCGAAACTGCCACGGCGGAACCGACGACGGGTCGGCCCACAAGCCGCGCCGGCCGGCGCGTGCTTCGTCCTCCAGCGCGAACAGGCTTCGGTCGGTCGCGTATTGGCGATACACCCAGGCCATGCCCTGGCGAACCATTTCGGCGTTGACGTTGACGCCGGAGACATAGACGGTGCCGAGCGCGCGGCCGTAGCGGTCGCGGCCGGCATCGGCGACGGTGACGGACTGGCGGAAGACCAGCGAGGAAAGCGCCTGACGGGAGCGGGTGCCGAAGGCTTGCCGCTTCTCGGCCGCGTCGATCTGCGCGAGGCGCACGCGCACGGGCTGGCGGTCAATCAGCACGTCGATGGTGTCGCCGTCAAGGATGGCGATCACCGGGCCGGCGAAGTCGGCCCGCGCGGCCGAGGCGAAGCCGAGCGTGCAGGCGCAGGCCAGCGCGGCCAGGAACTGGCGGCGGTTCATAGCGGAAGCCGGCGCTGCTTAGGCGCGCTGCTGAACGGCACATGCGGAGGGCTTGGGTACAGCACAAGCCCGTTCGGCGAATCGGCGACTTTCGCCTCGGGATAGACCACCATCACATGCTTCAACTCGCGCAGGAAGGCGCGCTTGAAGTCGCGCAAGCCCTGTTCGTCCATCGCGTAGCCGGCACCGAACTGGCCGGCGAGCGACACCCAGGGAATGGTCGTGCGGCGCGACAAGTAGCTCATGCGGTGCGACAGCCACACATAGATGTCCAGCGCCAGGGGCGACTTTCCGAGCGAGCGCATCGCGCGAACGTCAACCGGCAAGGGGTGCTCGATGCACTCCTTGAAGAACGGTTCGGAAAGCTGGAGATTCGATTGCCATTGCCCGGCCTGCTCGGGGTTCTGCGGTTGCCACCACTCGACGCGATCAGCCAGCAGGACGTTGGACAAGGCCCACGAATCGGCCCCCTCGTAGTGGCACGAAATGACGGCGCTGAAAAGCGTCGTCATGGCGTGTTTCAGGCGCGTGATGTCTCCGCGCTTGCCGCCCGAGCTGTGCATGCCCAGCTCGTCCAGATACTCGGCCAGCGAATTGCCCAGGTGCAAGACGCGCTCGCCGGTTTGCACGGCTTCCGTGCAAACCCAGGTCAGCAGCATGCGCGGCACCGTCCCGAAGGGAAGCCCTTCGGGGTGGGCCGTCATCATCGTGAGCACGAAGTCGCCGTTCTTGCGAACGAAGCGGTATTCGTCCTGCCGCCTGTGCGGCAGCGTAGCGATGGCGAGCGCGCGAGTCATGAAGCCTAGCGTGCCGGCGCTCTTGGCGTCCTCGCGCTCGATGGCAAGGTGGGCTTCGATCAGGTCGCGCACGCGCTCGGGAATCTTGCCGTTGCGGTAGTCGAAGACGGCGCGAATCGGCTTCTCCTTCGCTGTGCGCGCGAGCTTCTTCGCGGGTGCGTTGCTGGCCGGCGTGCCGGCCGCCGCGCTGGACTCGAAGGCCGCTTCGTCGGCCGGGGACGGTAGGCCCAGGAGTTCCGAGGCCGGCGCGGCAGCGTCGGCCGATGCCTTGCGGGCCTCGGCCGTGCGTCGGGCGAGGCTGGCCGCGTCTTCTTCGCTCATGCCTGCGCGCATGAGCGCATCGCGGTAGTCCGTTTCATTGAACGGCGGCGCGGCGCGTGTTCGCCCTGTCGTTGTCGGTTTTCTGCTCATGAATGCCCCTCCTGTCCGCCGACCAGTGCGGCCAGCGCCTGCCGCTCGGCGGCGATTTCTCCGACTTCAAGCTCAACCGCAAGGGCGTGGCTCTCGCTCCAATACTGCCGCAGCAGGGCGGTGCGTTCCCAACGGCTCACGGTGCCGTTCTGCATCGCCTCGGCGACACGCGCCTGGAAGGCGCTGGAGCCGGTCTTGTAGGCGTTCTGCAACTGGCGATAGCCCAGGGCGTCGATTTCCATCGACTGGTAGATCGTGGCGGCTGCGCCGGCCCCCAGGACAAGCAGCAGGGGCACCAGCATGTTGCGGCGCAGCCAGCGTGCGAAGGTCTTCATTGCTCGGTGCCTCCCATGTACGAATTGGCTAGGCCGACCGCGAGCTGTTCCGAGGTTTTGAGGTTCATTTCTTCCAGTCCACGAAGGTAGGGCTTACGACGATGTTCGGCGACACCATCAGGCCGCCCGGCGTGACGTGAACACCAAGCGAGCCGGACACCGGCAGGCCGCCGATGTTGTGCATGCGGTAGCTCGTGCCGCCGTAGTAGTAGGGGCCGCTCGCGCAGCCGCCCAGGGCGGCCAGCAGCAGCGGCAGGATGGCGAGGCGAAGCGTTTTCATCTGTACCCCCTCGGCCGCTACACGTCGGCCTGTTGTTGGTCGGGTTGCCAGCCGGCCATGTTCACCTTGGCCGTGCCGAAGCCGATTTCGCGCAGCAGCTTCAAGGCCGTGCCCGGCTCAACGAACAGGCGCGGCTTGCGGTCGGAGTAGCGCACCAGCACCACGCGCCCGCCCGAGCGGGAATCGGCCACGAGGTAGAAGCCTTTCCCGTGCGCTTCGAGCGTGACGGCGGCAAGGCCGCCCGTCTCGTGCGTGGCGCGGAGCTGTTCAAGGGTCATGCTGTGCATGTTCATCGCGTGGCCCTCACTCGTCCGGGGTGACGTGCTCGATGATGAGGTCGTCCAGCTCGGCGGCGAAGGTGTGCGCGCGGCCATCGGCCGCGCTCGCCGCTGCCAGCTCCCAGGCCAGCGGGCCGGCGCTCGGGCTGTTCAAGTTGTCCTCGATCACGCCCAGGCATTCCAGCTTGTGCATGCCGGCGTCCAGCTCCGGCTTGGCGTGCTCGGCGATGAAGTCGGCGAACTTGCCAGCGCCTGCCGGCGTGAAGTCGTGGATTTGCTGATAGGTGTCCATCGGTGTTCCTCCTGGTGGTTAGCGACGGGACACGGACACGTCCGCGTCCTCGGGGATGTCGAACTTCGAGAAGGCCGCCGCGCGGGCGGCTTCCTCGGTCGTTTCATGGACGGTGCCGAGATAGCGGCCGTCCGCGTACACGTTCCATTCCTTCATTGCGTTGCCCTTTCGTTGGTGACGGAAGCATCGAGGCCTGGCGGCGTGTCTGTCGCCAAGCCTCGATGCGGGTTCTTGCCCGCGAAGTAGTCGGGCCGCGCCTCCAGCTCGCGGGCGATCAGCTCGTCGGCGAACAAGGGCGCGGCCTTCTCGACGCGGCGCGCGAGATTGCGGCGGCGTGCCTGCGCCTTGCGCTCGTCGCTCCAGCGGCGGATTTCGGCCGGCTGCGGGAAGTCAACGCACACGGCATAGCCGGTGCCGGGCTTCCAAAGATCGGCCACCACGGGCGGGCACTGGTCGCCGGCCGGAACCTCGACCGCCGCCAGTTCCAGCGGGCCAGGGCAGGGCTTGTGCGGCAGGCTCCAGCGCAGCGAGTAGCGCCACAAGCCGGCCGGCTTCCTGGTCGTGGTGGACGCGGCCCGCATCATTCGGCCCGCAGCTCGTCAAACCAGCCGGATGCCACGCGCTGGCACTCGCTCACGCTCTCGGCTTCGCCGATGGGGTCGTCCATGTCCTCGGACGCGGCGAGGGTGAAAATCTCGGCCTCGGCGTCGTACTGCGCCCAGGCTTCGCGGCCCAGGTCGCGGTCGGCCAGGACAAGGAAGGGCGGCCGTTGTGCTTGCTCATGGTCGCCACCTTAGAAGCCCTGCTTCGTCAGCTCGGCGGTCATCGTCTTGGCGACGATGCCGGCCTGCTCGTCGGACAGCGTGCCAGTGATGGCTTGCAGCGCCTGCGCTGCGGCCATCGCCTTGCGAAGTCGCGCGTAGCTCGCGCACGGCCTTGGCCTCGCCCGACTCGGCGAACGGCGTAAATGTTGCCCACTCGCCCCAGTCGGGGTCATGTCGATGGTTCGCATGGGTAGCTCCTTATCGGCTGATTTGGCGATCACGTTTAACCGTTCTCGATGTCCAAACTATACCATATTGGCAAATAAAAAGGTGGAAACGTGGGACGAAAGGGCAAAATTTTTTTGCCCTGTCTTGGTGACGCGGCCGAGCTGGCCAGGAGCTGCGGCCGTCACCATGTCGCGGTCAGGCGTACCACGTCACGGGGCGCGGCGTGCCGTCCCACTTCGACAGCTCGCCCAGGGTGTGCCAGCCGGTCGCGCGGCGGGTCTTTTCCTTCGCGCCCTGGACGTACTGGCCGGGCTTCGGTGTGCTCTTGCCGGTCATGCTGCCCGGCGCGCTCTCGATCCGGTCGGCTTCCAGCTCGCGCACCGTCGCCGAGCGGCCGGACGGCACGCGCACCACTTCGTAGAACGTGACGTTCGTCTGTTCGTAGCCCCACACGGAATAAACGATGTCGCCCACGGCCAGCCCGTGGCCGGCCTGCTGCCGTTCGCGCTTGCGCGTCTCGATGCCTTCCTCGTACTCCACGAACGACGCCAGCGAACGGTCGCGGGCCTCGGCGCTGCCGAACGCCAGGAAGCGCGCCGGCTTCGACTGGCGGCCCTTGTAGGCCAGCAGCGCGGGGCCGCGCTTGCTCTCGTAGCAGTAGGCCACCACGGCGGCGGCGGGAAATTCGCGGGTTTCGGCGTTCTCGGGGATGAATCGGGCCATGTTGTGCGCTCCTGGTCGTGTCGGGTAGCGGGTGCCCTCGTCGGGCACCCTGCGGGCTTAGTCTTCGTTCGGCAGGCCGATGGTGATAACCGGCTCGCCGGCATCGCCGGGGCCGATGTGCATCGCCAGCGCCACGCGGCGCGGCCGGATGCCTCGGCCCTGCACCGGCACGCGGTACAGCTCGAACACGCGGCGGGGTTGATCGCCACGCACGCGGGCGGCGAGTCGGGCCATATAAATCACGTCCCAAAGGCGGCCGGCTTCGTCCTGGATCGTGGTCTTGCGCTTGTCGGTTTCGGCCGTCCACTCGACGCAATCGGCCCAGGCCGCGCGGGTGATGGCGACGGGCACCGTAAAGCCGGCCTCGCGGGCTGTCTCGCTCACGTCGATCAGGTCGCCGTCCTCGATGAGCTGCGCGCGGGTGTGCGTGTGGATCACGTCGGATGCCTGGAAAAGTTCGTTCATGGTGTGCGCTCCTGGTCGTGCTGTTAGGCGGTTTGGCGGGGGTTGCAGGCGATGCCCTCGCGGCGGCAATAGGCCACGATGTCCGCGCGCTCGGCGAGGCGGTCTTTGCCCTGGCCGAAGGTGAGAACGTCCATCGCGGCGGCGACGTGCGGGGCCATCCACTTGATGGCGGCGCGGCCGTTGTCGCGGATCAATCGGCGGGCTTGGCGGTATTCGGTGCGGGTCATGGTGTTGGCTCTCCAGTGCAATACAAAATCAGCGTGCGCGGCGCTTCGCGTCGTCCAGTCGCTCGGCCAGCTCGGCGTCGGTGATGCTCGCGGCCGTCACCAGTCCGCCGCCGAACTTCGCCCAGCTCATCAGCGACAGCGAGCCGTCGGCCAGCCGGCCCCGGTAGTCCCGATGCGTGTCGCGCCAAACGGTCTTGAATGCGGCTTCGCGCTGCTCGCCCTCGAAGGTCGGCGCTTCGGCTGGCACCAGCTCGACGGTGCGCCAGGGGTAGGCGGTCATCTTGCTGACCATCACGCTGCATTCCTTCTCGGTCATCGGGTAGGCTGTTTGACGCTCGCGGCGGCCCGTCTTCGTGTTCACGACTTCGATGTGAAACAGGACGGTTTTCTGCTGTTCAACCTCTGCTCTGCTAGATGCTTGAGCCGGCTTTTCAAACTGAACTTGTTGGTGAGTCATGTCGCATTTCTCCTGTGGTGTTGAACCTTGCTCCGCTGAGTGCCTTTCGCCGTGATTGCCCGTAGGTGGGCCGGACAGGACGGCGCGGAAAGGGAGAAACCGGAAGCCGCAGCGCAAGCGAGCGCAGCGAGTGCGAACGGGTGAGGATTTCAGGGCTTGCCCGGCCCTTGGAGCGACGGCATGGCTGGACTACCGTCTAGGGCAGGCGAAAGGTGCGCAGTGGAGCAACGCCACCGGACGATGACGACATGCCACCAAGGGCGGGCGCGGAACGCGAGCGCCCTACGGCCGACGCAGGCGGCACAACCAGACGGCCGCGCCGGCTGCGTAGCGGCAAAGCCGCCTTTCTCCACCGCCAGCGGCGGGGGCAGCGTGCATGAACCAGCCGGCCCGGCTGTGTGCAGTCTGCCGACGTGGCGGCAGTCTGCGGGCTTGTGTGCAGCACGGCGACGTGTCGCGGTGTGCATGGACTGGTTGCCCGCTGCGCGGGCCTACACACCGCCCCCTTCCTGCCCTGGGCAGGGTGGGGGAAAGGGCGTCTTCGACGCCAGGGCGCGGCACCATGTCGGCGCAGCCGGCCGAACGGGGGTTTATCCCCATGTAAAGGCAGGCAATGATTGGTGACGCGAACGGGTCTTTGCTACTCAAACTGTCGCCAACTTGCTACAATTTGGCGACTGTGGACGCTCACCTGGTGATGCCAGTTGTCACCAGTTGGGCCGTCCAGCGCCGGAGGCGCTGCCGAGAGGGATTGACGCCCGAATGGGGCGAGACAAGGCCGTGGCCGCAGGCTCGATGCGGAGCACGAAAGCCCGTCCCGGCGTAGCCGGGCGAGCATGGGCAGGGAGCATTTTTTAAGCCGTAATTAGCCGAAACCACTACCAAAATATAGTGTTTTGGCGATACAATGTGAGTCGTTTTTGACTATGACCGACCCGAACGAAAACAGGACGAGCATGAAACTTCCTCCATGTAGTCCCGAGAACAGCATTCTGGAGGGCGATCTAGAGCTGGCCGTACTTCAAAAAACCCTTGACAAGCTCAAGGTGATGGAAACGCCAGTGGGCTTCTATGTCGTCGTTCTCTTGAAGTGGGCTGAGGGAAAAGAGTGGTATTTGACAACCCGACGCGACCGGAACATGCCGAAGGTTTTCAAGGACTTGAAACGTATGAACGATCATCTGCGCGAGGCTTATCCGACCGATAGCTTCGAGCTGTTTCGCAACCAGGAACTGCCGCCGCGACCGAAGTCGGCCAAGCCGGCGCAAAGCTCGAAGGCGAAGCCGGCACGCACCGCGCGCAAGACCAAAAAAGGGGGTGAACACTGACCAAAATATGGTATATTGGTAGCCGTTTCCTCGCTAAAGGGAGTCGGTTACATGCTGGATTTCATGGTCTTGGCGCAGCAATGCGCCCCTACGGTGGCCCCGCAGACGATGGCGGCCGTCGTGCAAGTCGAATCGAGCTTCAACCCCTACGCCATCGGCGTGGTGGGCGGAAGGCTCCAACGTCAACCCAAGTCGCAAGCGGAAGCTGTTGCGACGGCCAAGGCTCTTGAAGCCGCTGGCTGGAACTTCTCGGTAGGGGTTGCCCAGGTCAACCGCTACAACCTGCCGAAATACTCCCTAACCTACGAAGAAGCCTTCGAGCCGTGCGCGAACATCCGCGTCGGCTCGAAGATTCTCGAAGACTGCTACACGCGGGCTTTGCCCCGCACCGAGGGCGACCGGCAACGGGCGCTGCACTCGGCCTTCTCCTGCTACTACTCGGGCAACTTCACGCGCGGCTTCCGGCCTGACAAGGCCGGCGAGCCGTCGTATGTGCAAAAGGTCTTGGCGCAAGCCAACGTCGAGGCAAAGCCGATCCCGGTCGTTCCGTCGATCGCGCCGGGTGCAGCACGCCCGCAGCGCGTGACGGCGGCCGGCTCCGGGCCGGTCAAGGTGACGGCCCAGGGCGCGAGCGATGGGCCGCCTGCCGATCATGCCCCGGTGCTGCTGCGCCGGGCGAGCGAAGCGCCCGCGCAGCTCAAGCCCGTGGTGACAGGCGCATCCGCCGCGGCGGATCTGACTGTCGCCAAGGATGACGCGAAGGCCAGCCAGGGCGAGCAACCGGCGCAGCCGGCGCGCTCGGCCATCGTCTTCTGAGGGGGTACACGATGAAGCTCATGGTCGTGGAAAGCCCCAACAAGGTGAAGAAGATCGAATCCATCCTCGGCGACGGCTGGAAAGTCGTCGCCAGCGTGGGCCATGTCCGCGACCTGCCGAAGCACGACATCGGCCTGGAAGCGCCCGACTTCGCCTTGCAGTACGAATACATCCCTCCGGCCCAGGTACAGGGCCGGACGTTCCCAGGCGGCGAGGAACGAGTCGCCCGCATCCGCGCCCTGTCCGGCAGGGCGGACATGATCTTTCTGGCGACCGATCCCGACCGCGAGGGCGAAGCCATCGCGTGGCACCTGAAAGACGCTCTCGGCCTGGACGAAGGCGACTACGAACGGGTGACGTTCGATGAAATCACCGAGAAGGCGATTCGGGCGGCACTGTCGCAGGCGCGCAAGATCGACGCCGATCTTGTGCAGGCCCAGGAAGCGCGGCGGGCACTGGATCGCATCGTCGGCTATCTGGTGTCGCCGCTGCTGTCGAACATGCTCGGGCAAAACCTGTCGGCCGGCCGCGTGCAAAGCGTGGCCGTGCGACTGGTCGTTGACCTGGAGCGCCGCATCGTGGCGTTCAAGAAGACGAACCACTTCGGCGCGGTGGTGAAGTTCGACGGCGGCGTGTGGAAAGCGGAGTGGGACACGAAGCCATTCATCACCGAGGACGTGCCCTATGTCCTCGATGAAGCCCTGGCGAAGCAGGCCGCAGGCTGCCGCCAGTTCAAGGTGCTGGACTCCGGCACCGACACGGCGCGCGAAGCGCCGCCGTCGTGCTTCTCGACCTCGCTCATGCTGCAAGCCGCGAGCGTCACGCTAAAGCGCGATCCCGAGCTGACGGCGAAGGATGCGCAAAAGCTGTTCGAGCAAGGCGCGATCACCTACATCCGCACCGACAGCGTGAACATCAGCGACGAGGCCATCGCCGAGGTGCGCGCCTACGCCGAAGGGCAGGGCTGGAAGCTGCCGGACGCGCCGCGCAAGTTCAAGACGAAGGCGGGCGCGCAAGAGGCGCACGAGGCCATCAGGCCGGCCCATATCGACGTGCTGGAAGCCGGCGAGGACGAGCATCAGCGCAAGCTCTATGCGCTCATCTGGAAGCGGACGGTTGCCTCGCAACTGGCCGATGCCCGCTACAAGGTGAACAGCGTCACCTTGGAAGCGACCGATGGCGCGAAGCCGTTCCAGTTCAAGGCCAAGGGCCGTACCCTGATTGAACAGGGATGGCGAGTGCTGACGGCGAAGGACGCGGTGGAAGACAAGACGGACGACGAGGCCGAGGACAGCGCCGGCAAGGTGCCGGTGCTCGATGTCGGCAGCGCGAAGCAGGCCGACAGCGGCGAGCTGCTGCGCAAGGTGACGAAGGCACCGCCGCGCTTCACGAAAGCGAGTCTCATCAAGAAGCTGGAAGACGAAGGCATCGGCCGCCCGGCGACCTATCCCGCGATCATGGGCAACATCATGGCGCGCGGCTACCTTGTCGAAGACAAGCGTTATCTGGTGCCGACCGAGACAGGCACCATCCTGGTGGAACATCTGGTGAAGGCCGGCTTCGAGTTCATGGAGCTGGCTTTCACGCGCGAGCTGGAATCGCAGCTCGACCGCATCGCCGAAGGCGAGCGCGAGTACCTGGACGTGGTGGCCCCGGCCTACGATCAGTTGAAGGCCGAGCTGGACGCCATCGCCCAGGGCGGCGACTTCAAGCCGCGCTTCGCGTGCCCGAAGTGCAGCGCCGGGCTGCGCAAGTACCAGAAGCCCGGCAAGCTGCCGATCTGGTACTGCACGAACGACGAGTGCAAGACCTTCCTGGACGACGTGGACGGCAAGCCGGTGGAACGCAAGGAACACCCGTGCCCGAAGTGCTCCACGCCCCTGCGGCGGTACAAGAAGAAGGCGGGCGGCCTGGGGTGGTTCTGCCCGACCGACGACTGCAAGACGTTCATGGACGACGACAAGGGGCGGCCGGTGGAACCGAAGGTTCACCCGTGCCCGAAATGCAGCTCGCCGCTGCGGCGCTTCCAGAAGAAGGACAAGGAAAGCGGCAAGCCCATCAAGGGCGCGTTCGCGTGGTTCTGCACGAACGATGAGTGCAAGACCTTCCTGGACGACGAGAAGGGCCAGCCGGTGGCGATCAAGACGGCCCCTTGCCCGTCCTGCGGCAAGCCGATGTATCGCCGCAAGGGCCAGTACGGCTACTGGTGGGGTTGCAGCGGCTTCAAAGACGGCTGCAAGGTCATCATGGACGATCAGGCCGGCAAGCCTGTACCGAAGCAGGCGAAGGGCGCAAAGCCCGCAGCCAAGGCGACGGTGAAGCGCGCGGCGGCACCTACGCGGCTTGTTCTCAAGACGCCAAAAAAGTAGAAAAACGCTCGCCAAAATATACTATTTTGGCGCGGCCTGTTGTATAATCCGGCAGGCACGGATAACGGGGAGAACATTGCAGCATGAACTAGATTGGACGCTTTTCAACCGGCTTGCCGGCCGGCCTACCGGCTACCTTTTTCTTTCACTTCAGGAGCAAATGAAATGACGACTGCTACCACTTCCAACAACCGCATGGCCGTGATGCTCGGCTTCCTGGTGATGGCCGCGCTGTTCGCGGCCGAGCCGGCGCTCGCGCAGACTGGCGGGCTGGACAAGGTGAACACCTTCATGGACAACGTGCTGGCCGTGCTGCGCGGCGTGTCCATCACGACCGTGACCATCGCCATCATGTGGGCGGGCTACAAGTTCCTGTTCAAGCATGCCGACATCGCCGAGGTCGGCAAGATTCTGGCCGGTGGTCTGCTCATCGGCGGCGCGGCCGAGCTGGCCCGCTACCTCCTGTCCTAAGCGGGAGGTCACGCGATGTCGGCACCAATGGATGACTTCGATCCGCGCGATCCGCTGTTCAAGGGTTGCACCCGGCCGGCCATGCTGTTCGGCGTCCCGTTGGTGCCGCTCGCAGTGGTCGGCGGGGTGGTGGTTCTCATCAGCGTGTGGACGACGATCCTGTTCGCCTTCACGCTGATTCCCATCGTGATAACGATGCGGATCATCGCCAAATCGGACGATCAACAATTCAGGCTCTTGGGCCTGAAATTCGTGTTCCGGGTCATCAACCGCAACAAGAACGGGCGCTTCTGGAAGGCATCGGCCTACAGCCCGATTGCCTTCACGAAACGCAAGTGAGAGGGACTTATGTCTGCCCTGCCAAAACCTAAATACTTCGACCAAGTGAACAATGAAAGGGCGGTTGCGCCCTTCATTCCTTACAGCAGCCATGTGTCGCCGAACACCATCGTCACGACGCAGGGCGATTTCCTGCGCGTGTGGCGCGTGGCCGGCATCAGCTTCGAGACGGCAGAGCCGGACGAGATTCTGCGGCGCAAGGAACAGCTCAACACGCTGCTGCGCTCCATCGCTACCAGCAACGTGGCGCTGTGGACGCACAACGTCCGCCGCCGCACGTCGGACAGGCTCAAGGGCGTGTACGACAACGACTTTTGCCGCGAGCTGGATCGCAAGTATTACGACAGCTTCGTGGGCTATCGCATGATGGCGAACGAGCTGTATCTGACGGTCATCTACCGGCCGAATCCCTCGCGGATCGGCAAGGCGATGGCGAAGTCGGCGCGGCGCACCGTCGATGAAATCCTCAAGGATCAGAAGGCGGCCATCCGCAAGCTGGACGACATCGCCTATCAGGTCGAGGCCAGCATGCGCCGCTACGGCACCGACGAGAAAACCGGCATCGAGGAACTGCGCACCTATGAGGACGAGAACGGCATCGTGTGCTCGCAGGCGCTGGAGTTCTTGAACTTCCTGGTGTCCGGCGAGTGGCAGAAGGTGCGCGTGCCGGCCGGGCCGCTGAACGCTTACCTGGGCACGGCCTGGGTGTTCGTGGGCGCGGAGACTATCGAAATCCGCTCGCCGACGAAGACGCGCTACGCGATGGGCATCGACTTCAAGGACTACTCGGCGCACACCGAGCCGGGCATCTTGAACGGTCTGCTGTACGAGGATTACGAGTACGTCATCACGCAGTCGTTCAGCTTCATGAGCAAGCGCGACGGCAAGGACTTTCTGGAGCGGCAGCAACGCCAGTTGATGAACGCCGAGGACGGCAGCGCGACGCAAATCGCGGAAATGACGCAGGCCATTGACGAGCTGATTCAAGGTCAGTTCGTCATGGGCGAGTACCACTACTCGCTGCTGGTCTTCGGCGAGACGGTCGAGAAGGTGCGCCGCAACACCACGTCGGCCATGACGATCATTCAGGACAGGGGTTTTCTGTCCGCCTTGATCGCCACGGCGACCGACTCGGCTTTCTACGCGCAATTGCCTTGCAATTGGTCGTACCGGCCGCGCGTGGCCGGCCTGACCAGCAAGAACTTTGCGGGCCTGTGCAGCTTCCACAACTTCCGCGCGGGCAAGCGCGACGGCAACCCGTGGGGGCAGGCCGTGACGCTGTTCAAGACGCCTTCGGGCCAGCCGCTGTATTTCAACTTCCACTACTCGAAGGGCGACGAAGACGCCTTCGACAAGAAGGTGCTCGGCAATACCCGCGTCATCGGCCAGTCCGGTGCGGGTAAGACGGTGCTGCTGAACATGCTTCTGTGCCAGTCGCAGAAATACAAGCCGCGCTCGCCTGTCGGCTTCACGACGGTGTTCTTCGACAAGGATCGCGGCGCGGAGCTGCTGATTCGCGCCATCGGCGGCAAGTATCTGGCCGTCAGGAACGGCCAGCCGACCGGCTTCAATCCGTTCCAGATGGAAGCCAACGAGACGAACATCCTGTTCCTGGAGAAGCTGATTCGCGTCCTGGTGTCGGCCGGTGGCGAGCGCGTCACCACGGCGGACGATGCGCGCATCAGTCATGCGGTGCGAACCGTCATGAAGATGCCGAAGGAGATTCGCCGGCTGTCGGTGGTGTTGCAGAACATCACCGAGGGCACCGACAAGGAAGACCGCGAAAACAGCGTGGCGAAGCGCCTCGCGCGGTGGTGCGTCGATGACGGCCACGGCAAGCGTGGCCCGTTCTGGTGGGTGCTGGACAACGCGACCGACCTCATCGACTTCACCACGCACGCGAACTATGGCTTCGACGGCACGCACTTCCTGGACAACAACGACGTGCGGACGCCGATTTCCATGTACCTGCTGCATCGCATGGATTCGGTCATCGACGGCCGCCGCTTCGTCTATTTCATGGACGAGGCTTGGAAGTGGGTCGATGCCGAGGCGTTCGCGGACTTCGCGGGCGACAAGCAATTGACCATTCGCAAGCAAAACGGCCTCGGCGTGTTCGCTACGCAAATGCCTAGCAGCATGTTGAAGTCGAAGATTGCCGCGTCCCTGGTGCAACAGGTGGCGACGGAAATCTACCTGCCTAACCCGAAGGCGGACTTCACCGAATACACCGAGGGCTTCAAATGCACGCCCTCGGAGTTTGAAATCATCAAGACGATGGGTGAAGAAAGCCGCATGTTCCTGGTGAAGCAAGGCCATCAGTCGATGATCGGCCGCTTCGATCTGAGCGACGTTAAGGACGCTGACGGGAACACGGTAATTAGCTTCGGCGATGAACTCGCCATTTTGTCGGGCAGCTCCGATAACGTCGAACTGCTCGATGAAATTCTCGCCGAAGTCGGCGATGACCCGGAAGTGTGGGTTCCCGTGTTCCACCAGCGCCGCAAGGCACGGGTGGCGTCCTCTAAGCAGCAAGAAAGGTGAAATCATGAAGATGAAGGCTCTTGTCGCTGCGCTCGCCATCACGATGGCGGGCGCGGCCAGCGCGCAAATCCCGGTAACGGATGGCGCTTCCATCGCCAACAGCATCCAGCAACAAATCGAGACGATGGCGAAGTGGAAGATGCAATATGACCAAATGGTTAGCCAAATCGACCAGATGAAACAGCAGTACCAGTCCCTGACTGGCTCTCGCGGCCTGGGCAATATCCTGAACAACCCGGCGCTGCGCGATTACCTGCCGAGTGACTGGCAAGGCGTCTATGACTCGGTGAAAACGGGCGGCTATGCCGGCCTGAGCGGCCGGGCGGCCTCGATCTACTCGCAGTCGAAGATTTTCGACTCGTGCGCGCACATCACGGTCAGCGACCAGAAGAAGCTGTGCGAGGCGCGGGCCGTGAAGTCGGCCCAGGATCAGGCTTTCGCCCTGGATGCCTACGACAAGGCGAAGTCGCGGCTCAACCAGATTGACAGCCTCATGGCGAAGATCAACGACACGCCCGACCCGAAGGCCATCGCCGAGCTGCAAGGCCGGATCGCCGCCGAACAGGCAATGATCCAGAACGAGCAAACGAAGCTCCAGCTTTACGCGATGGTGGCCCAGGCCGAGGACAAGATTCAGCAGCAGCAGCAGCGTGAATTGCAGGCCCGCACCTGGGCGGCCCGCAAGGGCATTCAGGCAACGCCGATCACGTTCGGCACGCCGTAATGGCAATGGTGACGCCGGCGAGGATCTCGCCGGCGTCTTGCGTCACCATCCTTTGGTGACAACTTTTCGACCTGGCCAGCTCGGCCCCGTCACCAACGATAGGAGAGTGACCGATGAAGAAAAACGTAGTGATGATGCTTGCAGCAGTCGCGGCCCTGGCCCTGGCCGGCTGCAAGGAAGACAAGCCGCAGGAGGTCGTGCAAACGGTCGAGTGGTTCAAGGAGCACAAGGCCGAGCGCGAAGCGCAGCTCGCCAAGTGCAAGTCGAACCCTGGCGAGCTGGCCGCAACGCCCAACTGCGTCAACGCCAGCCGCGCCGATTCGTCTTCGACCTGGAGCGCACGCGGCGGGGCGATCAAGGTAGCGCCTCTTTCCGCTCCGTCTTCGGCCGCTCCGGCCAAGACCGAGGGCAACAACAAATAGGACGGTGACTTATGGACCCGATGGTTTTTCAGTTCATCGGCGAGACAGTGCAGAACGCTACCAATGCGTTCGTGACACCGGCCGCCACGAACTTGATGTACGCGCTGCAAATGATCGCCATCACTGGCGTGACGCTCTACATCGTGCTGACCGGCTACGCCATCAGCACGGGCGCGATTGAGTCGCCGTTTTGGACGTTCGTCAAGCAGTGCGTGAAGATCGTCATCATCGCGGCCTTTGCGCTCACGGTGGACGGATACGCCAACGGGGTGATGGGCGCGCTCAACGGCCTGGAAACGGGCTTGGCTGACGCGATGAACACGTCGGGCGGGCCGCCCGCCGCGAACATCTATCAGGTGCTCGACCAGTCCCTGGGCAAAGGGCTGGAAATCGTCGCGCAGTGCTTCCAGAAGGCCGACGAGGCCGGCTGGAACTTCGGCGCTGTGCTCGGCTGGGCCATTGCCGGCGTGGTCGTGGCGCTCGGCACCGTCCTGGTGTCGATGCTCGGCGGCGCGGTGGTCATCGTCGCCAAGTTCTCGCTGGCGATTGTGTTCGCCCTGGGGCCGCTGTTCATCCTGGCCTTGATGTTCCCGGCCACGGCGAAGTTCTTCGATTCCTGGTTTGGGCAGGCGATGAACTACATCCTGACCATCGTCATCATGGCAATCATCATGACGTTTGCCATGCGGGCATACGACGCCTTCATCGCGGGCGCGGACTTCTCCGGTAGCGGCGACTCGAACCCGATGTTCGCGGCGCTGCAAATCGGCGCGCTGACGGGCGTCCTGGTGTGGATCATCTTGCAGGCAGGCGGCATAGCCTCCGGCCTTGCCGGTGGCGTCTCGATGGCAGCGATGGGCATTCGCCATTTGGCGATGCCCGTCACGGGTGGTCTGCGTGGTGCGAAGGGCGTCGGCAACATGGTGAACCCGATGACGACGCGCCGCGATATGCAGTCCGGGATGATGGTCACGGCTCGCCGGGCCAACCATCTGGTGGCCGGCAACACGATGTGGAACCCGGCCTATCGCCAGCATGTGATGCAGAACATGGGCAAGAACTGGGGCCGCGCCTCGGGCGGCACGGTGAAGCAGTAAGAGGCCACGGCGGCCACCAACGGCCGCCCTGTTTTCACCGAAACAGGGCGGCTTTTTTTCGTCTTCGCGCAACCAAAATAGGGCACTTTGGTTGTGAATATGGTATATTCTGGCGTGCCGATTCATTTCACTTAGGGACACCAACATGAAACGGGTATCTGTCGTTCTTCTGTTCGCCGCCGCCCTCGCGGGCTGCGCCACGAACGCGCGTCCTCCGGTCGTGCCTTCGCTCGAAGGCAAGCCGCGAGTCCAGATCAACAAGCAGGTGCCGCCCGCAGCGGCTCCAGTCAATCAACGAGAAGGGGAGTAATCATGTTCGGACGCAAGAACCGCGCGACTGAACCGGCACCGAGTGCGGAGCCGGAAAAGAGCAAGGGCGAGAAGCTGCACGAGGCGGCTTTGAATTGGGAAGCATCGCGCGTGCTCCTGGTCGAGAAGTCGGAGCGCCGCGCCTGGACGATTGCGACGTTCGCCGTGGTGTGCGTGGTGCTGCTGGTAGTCGCCATCGCCTTGATGCTGCCGCTCAAGGAAAACACGCCCTACGTCATCCGCGTGGACAACACGACGGGCGTCCCGGACATCGTGACGGCGATGGACACGAAGGGCGTTCGCTTCGATGAGGTCATGGACAAGTATTGGCTGGCCCAATACGTCCGCTCGCATGAAACCTATGACTGGTACACGCTCCAGAAGGACTACGACACCGTGGGCCTGCTGTCCTCGGCTCGCGTGGGCCAGGAATACGCCGCGCTGTTCGAGGGTAAAGACGCCCTCGATAAAAAATACGGCAACTCGGTGCGCGTGTCGGTCGAGATTGTCAGCGTCGTGCCGAATGGCAAGGGCATCGGCACCGTGCGGTTCATCAAGACGACGAAGCGCGTTGATGATCCCAACTCGCCGGGCACTGTCACCAAGTGGGTGGCAACAGTCGCCTACGAGTACCGCAATCCGTCGCTGATCCGCGAAAGCGCCCGACTGGTGAACCCCTTCGGCTTCCAGGTACTGAGCTACCGCGTCGATCCTGAAATGGGGGTCGCACAATGAAGAAGATCGCATTCGCCGTGCTGCTGGCACTCGGCGCGGCCACGGCCGCGCAGGCGGCCGACGTGCCGGTGGGGTCGCGCTACGACGGCCGCATTCAGTACGTCAACTACAACGCGGGCGATGTCGTCATCGTCCGCGCCTTGCCGGGCCTCGGTGCCCGCATCGTCTTCGCTGCCGACGAAGAAATCCTTGATGTCGCGTCGGGCTTCACCCAGGGATGGGAGTTCTCCGACCGGCGCAACATCCTGTACGTCAAGCCGAAGTCGATCAAGACCGGCAGCGGCCAGGAAGCCATCGTGATGGCTCCCGAGGCGGGGAAGTGGGACACCAACTTGATGGTGACGACGAACCGCCGCATGTACGACTTCGACTTGAAGCTGCTGCCGGGTGGTGGCAACAGCGGCAAGGCACCGCAGAACCAGCGCGTGGCCTATCGCGTCGAGTTCAAGTACCCCGAGGACGAAGCGGCAGCGCGGGCGAGGGCGGCCGACAAGGCAAAGGCGCAAGCGAAGCTCGATGAGAAGCCCGCGCCGCGCAATTGGGCCTACTCGATGCAGGTCGGCGATGCCTCCGATGGCATCGCGCCGACGATGGCCTACGACGACGGCCGTTTTACCTACCTGAAATTCCCGAACAACCGGGATTTCCCGGCCGTGTTCATCGTGGCTGCCGACAAGTCGGAAAGCCTCGTGAACACGCATGTGGACAAGGATGTGCTGGTCGTCCATCGCGTGGCCCGCGAGCTGGTCTTGCGCCTGGGGAACGCTGTCGTTGGCGTTTACAACGACAAGTACGACGTGGACGGCCTGCCGCCCACTGATGGCACGACGGTTCCCGGCGTGAAGCGCGTAATCGTTGGAGGGGATGAAGAATGAGCAACCAAACCAATCAGCAGGCCGAGCTGGAGACGTTTGACGGCGAGCGCGGCATGCCGAGCGTGAACGATCACGGGCCATCGACTGCGAAGCGTGGCCTCATCGTCGTGGTGCTGCTCCTGGTCGTTGGCCTGGGCGGCGGTGCGGCCTACTGGAAGCACAAGCAGCGCGCCGACCGCGAGGCGGACGCGCAGCAAGCCAAGGCGATGCAACTCACCAGCGCCGTGCCGGCGCGCACCTTCACCGATCCGCCCGAGCTGCCTGGAGCTGCGCCGGCCCCTGCGGCTCCGGTGCCGGTCGTTCCTGCGCCGAGTGGGGCAGGGCAGGCGAGCGCACCGCCTCTGCCGGGCGATGCGGGCGGCAGCGGCCAGCAACGGCCCGCGCCTTCGCTGGACAAGTCAGGCTCGGGCCTGATGGCTGTCGCGCAGAAGGGCGACACGGGCGCGGATGCGGGCGGCCAGCCGGGCCGCGCTGCACCGCCGCCCGAAGGTGGCGGCCTCTCGGCCCTGCTGTCTTCGACGCGCACGCCGTCGCGCAAGGCCGGGCACTTGGGCAATCGCAACTTCATCCTGGCGAAAGGCAGCTTCATCGACTGCGCGCTGCAAACGAAGCTCGATAGCACGGTGCCCGGCATGACGGCCTGCGTCGTGACGCGCAACATCTACAGCGACAACGGCAAGGTGCTGCTGGTCGAACGCGGCTCGACCATTTCGGGCGAGTACCAATCGAACATGCGTCAGGGCATGGCTCGCATCTTCGTGCTGTGGTCGCGCATCAAGACGCCGAACGGCGTGGTCATCAACCTGGATTCCCCAGGCACCGATCCGCTCGGCGGCGCGGGCCTGCCGGGCTACATTGATAACCACTTCTGGCAGCGGTTCGGCGGCGCGCTGATGCTGAGTCTGGTCGATGACGTTGCACGGTATGCCACCCAGGGCACGAACAACAACAGCGGCCAAATCAATTTCAGCAGCACGGGCGAGGCCACCCAAAACATGGCGGCGGAAGCGTTGAAGAACACCATCAACATTCCGCCAACCCTCTACAAGAATCAGGGCGAGCAAGTCGGTGTCTACATCGCCCGCGATCTGGACTTTTCGAGCGTGTACGATGTCGCAGCAACCAACCAGTGAATACCTCGCGGCCTCGCTGAACCGCGCGACTTCGGTCGATTTCCACCTTCAACCGCTCGCCACCTGGATGAGCGATCCGGCCATCACGGAAGTCTGCGTGAACCGGCCGGGTGAAGTGTGGTGCGAAAGGGCTTGCAAGTGGGAACGGCACGAAGCGCCGGCTCTCACTTACGAGCATCTGCGTTCGCTGGCGACGGCCGTCGCCAAGTTCTCATCCAACGACGTGTCGGACGTGCGGCCGATCCTCTCGGCCATCCTGCCGCAAGGCGAGCGCGTGCAAATCGTGATGCCGCCCGCGTGCGAGCAAGGAACGATTTCGGTCACGATCCGAAAGCCGTCCTTCACGGTTCGCACGCTGGATGACTACGCGAAGCAAGACTTCTTCGCTCACATTCGGCCGATCAGCGCCGAACTGAGTCCCGACGAGCTGGAGCTTTTGCAGCTCAAGGAAAAGCACGATTACGTCGGCTTCCTGCGTCGGGCCGTCCAGCTCGAAAAGGTCATCGTGGTGGCCGGCGAAACCGGCTCGGGTAAGACCACCTTCATGAAGGCGCTGATGCAGGAGATTCCCCAGGATCAACGCATCATCACGATTGAAGACGTGCCCGAGCTGTTCTTGCCGAACCATCCGAACCACGTCCATCTGTTCTACCCGTCCGAGGCGAAGGAAGAAGAAAACGCGCCCGTGACGGCGGCGGCGCTGCTCAAGAGCTGCTTGCGCATGAAGCCGACTCGCATCCTGCTGGCCGAGCTGCGCAGCGGCGAGACGTTCGACTTCATCAACGTGGCCGCCTCGGGCCACGGCGGCAGCATCACGAGCTGCCACGCCGGTTCCGCCGAACTGACGTTCGAGCGCCTGGGCTTGATGGTGCTCCAGAACCGCCAGGGCCGGACGCTTCCCTATGCGGTCATCCGTCGCCTGCTCTACATGGTGGTGGATGTCGTGGTGCATGTGCATAACGACGTGTACGGCGACTTCGGCCGCCACATCACCGAGCTGTGGTACGAGCCGAAGCTGAAACGCGCACCGGCTCCGGCTGATGCGTAGGGCGATGGTGACAGGCCCGCGCGATCGAGGAGCTGCGCCTGTCGCCAATCATGCACGCCGCCCCCTCCGGCCCCTGGCCGGGGTGGGGAAAGGCGGCAAAGCCGCTGCGGTGGTGACGAACGCATCCAACCTGGTGGATCTGTTCGTCACCATTTTGTTTTTCTGGATGGTGACGCCGGCGAGCTGGCCAGGTCGTCGGCCTGTCACCAAAGGGGATTGATATGGAAATGCCTAAGTGGGTGAAGTGGCTATTCGGGTTGGCCGTGTTCATCGCCGCGACGGTGGGCATCGTGTGGCTGTCGGGGTTTGTCTTCTTCCTGTTCAGCAAGGCGAACCCGTTCGGCAAGACCGACTTTTCGACGTGGTGGACGTACTGGCAGTTCTACCAAAACGATCCGGTCGTGGCGAAGCGCCTCACGGTGTCCATGATCGTGGCGGCGGCCGTGGGCTACGGCGTGCCCATCGTGCTGACGATTGCGGCGCTGCGCGACGTGCGGACGCTGCACGGCGAAGCCCGCTTCGCCAAGACGCCGGAGATTGCCAAGGCCGGGCTGTTCGACAAGACCGGCATCATCATCGGGAAGTGGAAGAACCGCTTCCTGATGTTCGCCGGCATGCAATTCGTGCTGCTGGCCGCGCCGACTCGCTCGGGTAAGGGCGTCGGCATCGTCATCCCGAACCTGCTCAATTGGGCCGAGTCGGTCGTGGCAATGGACGTGAAGCTGGAAAACTTCCTCATCACGTCCAAGTTCCGCAGGAAGTGGGGGCAAGAGGTCTATCTGTTCAACCCGTTCTCGATTGCCGAGGACGCCGAGGGCAACCCGCTGAACGGCAAGACGCACCGATACAACCCCCTGGGGTACATCAGCGACGATCCGCGCATGCGCGTGACGGACATCCTGGCGATTGGCTACTCGCTCTATCCGGGCGAAGGCCGCGATGCGTTTTTCGATGATGCGGCGCGAAACCTGTTCCTGGGCCTGACGCTGTACCTGTGCGAGACGCCCACGCTGCCGCGAACCATCGGGGAGCTGCTGCGCCAGTCGTCGGGCAAGGGCCAGCCGATCAAGGATCACTTGCAAGGCATCATCAACCAGCGGAACTACCGCGAGGTTGAGGAAGTGGACGAGGAAACGGGCGAGATTGCGAAGACGCTCGTTCCCGTGACCGAGTGGGACGGCGAAGGCTTGCCGCCGCTGTCGAGTGAATGCGTCGATGCGATCAACCGCTTCACGTCCACCTCGGACAACACGCTGTCGTCCATCATGGCGACGTTCAACGTGCCGTTGACGATGTGGGCCAGCCCCATCGTGGACGCGGCCACGTCGGCGAACGACTTCGACTTGCGCGACGTGCGCAAGCGGCGCATGTCGATCTACCTTGGCATTCCGGCCAACAAGCTGGCCGAGGCGAAGCTGCTCATCAACCTGTTCTACACCCAACTGGTGAACCTGAACACGAACCAGCTTCTGCACGCCACGCCCGAGCTGAAATACCAATGCTTGATCCTGGCCGACGAGTTCACCGCGCCCGGCCGGATCGGCATCATCGACAAGGCCAACAGCTACATGGCCGGCTATGGCCTGCGCCTGCTGACGATTATCCAGTCGCCGGGCCAGCTCGAAGCCGAGCCGCCGAAGGGCTACGGCCGCGAGAACGCGCGCACCTTCGTGACGAACCATGCGTGCCAGATTTTCTACACGCCACGGGAGCAACGGGACGCGAACGAGTATTCGGAAGCCCTGGGCTACATGACGGTTCACTCGAAGAACAAGAGCAACGGCCGGGGCGGCACCAGCCTTTCCGAGTCCATCGGCGAGGGTGCCGGCCAGCGCCGGGCTTTGATGCTGCCGCAGGAACTCAAGGAAATGAGCCAGCGCGAGCAAATCATCAGTCTGGAAAACACGAAGCCGATTCGCTGCGAGAAGATCGCCTACTACGCCGATCACGCTTTCATGGATCGGCTCAAGTCGGTGTCGCCTACGCTGGCGAAGCTCGGCCGCAAGCTGCCGTCGAAGAAGCAGCTTGAAGATGTGTGGGGTTCCGGCGAGCTGGCTTCGCCTGTGCCGTCGCTCGATCTGGACTTGCACGAAGCTGTCGTTCAGTCGCGTATCCGCGAGCTGACGACGGCCGATGTCGAGAAGGGCATCGACCTCCGCAAGCTGGCCCTGGACACTTCGGCGCTCAAGGTGGCGAGCGGTAGCGAAGGCATCGCGCCCGAACAGGTCGAAGACTTCGTGAACGGATTCTTCGACGCCCTGGACGCCGTGAACGAGTACGACGACGAGGAAATCGGCGACGACGGCATCGGCGAGCGGCCGAGCGACGACGAGCTGGCCGCGCTCGATGCCGAACCGGATGCCGGCGTCGATGCAGCCGCCCAGGCCGAGGCAGACGACGCGGCCGAGCTGGACAACGTGCTGGACACGGCCCTGGACGCGGATACAGCGCAGAACGCCATCGCGGTGGACGTGGACACCGACGACGACGCGAATGCCGCCCAGGACGCCCAGGAAGCGCCCCAGGCGCTGCCGGCGACGGTGGCCGAAGCCGACGACACGGCGGACGATGAAACTGTCTTGCCGGACGGCCTGGACGATCTGCCGAGCGACGACGAGCTGGCCGCAATGATGGACGCGGCCATGCCCGGCGACGACGGGATGCCGGACGAGGCGGACATGCTGGCCGCCCTCGATGCGATGGAAGAACCGCCGATGCTGGACGATGAGCCGGCACCGGAAACCGAGTCTCGCGCGCCTTTACTGGATTTAGGCGTGCTTGACAAGCCCCTGCCTTCAACGAAGAATGCTGGTTAAGGCATGAATTTGGTATGTGTCGATGAACGTCGGCAACTACCAAAACGGGCGCAGCCCAAGGGCGACTTCACCGCAAGTCGCATTTTTTGAACTCCATAGGAGCCTTCACCATGAATGACCGCACCATCCCTGCCGGCGACAACGCACCGGCCAAGCAACCCGCGAAGCAGCGCCCCCAGGTGGGCGACTACCTGATGAAGATCGAGGAAGTTCCGAAGGAAGTTCGGGACTACGCGATCAACAAACTTTCCCCGAAAGACGCTGACGGCAACCGGCTGAAAGACGACGCCGGCAAGGAAGTTCGCGCCGGTATTGCCGCTGCGAAGGAGAACGGCAGCTACTACGGCCCCGTTGTCCTGAACAACGACAAGTTCATCGTGCAGGCCGTGGGCAAGGATCGCAGCTACGCGGTAGTGCATCCGAAGGACAAGGTGGAGCTGCAAGGCTCCACGCTGGCGATGCTGGACGCGAAGAAGCAGCTCAACGGCTTCAACGTCCAGATTCACTACACGGGCGACAAGGCGAAGGCGTACCCGTTCAAGCCGAAGGAAGCGACGGCCGATCAGGCGCAGGGCCAGCAGCGCGACCAAGCGCCGAAGGCCAAGGAAGCGAAGGAGACGATGAAGCCCGAAGCGTTGCTTGCCCAGGCGCAGGAATACGCGGCCGGCAACATCAAGAACGCGAACCAGCGGGCCGCGTTCTTGAAGCACATGGAAGCCGTGACGAAGCAGGCTTTCGAGCCGCGCGAGCAAGCGGCGCAGCAGGCCGCGAAGCCGGCACCGACCAAGGCGCAGCCTGCGAAGCAGGCTGACAAGGGCATCGAACGTTAAGGGGCGCGAACATGGCTGAAATCAACAAGGGCAACGCGCCCGAAGTCGATGCGAACTTGAAGGAGCAAATCGACGGACTCAAGCAAGTGACAACCGAGCTGAACGCCTCGATGCGCAGCCCTGCTGTCGGCATCATCGAGATTGACGGCAAGCCGGCCACGGCGGTGAAGTACGAACGCGGCGAGAAGGACGGCCAGCCCGCCTACAACGTGTCGTTCACGATGGACAACAAGACCGTGGCGAAGCTCAAGGGTCTTGATGACATCGACCTGGAGAACGCAGTCGGCGAAAAAAATGCGAAGGCAATTCGTGAAGCTGAGGCCGAGAAGGGCACGCTGAAAGGCGCGGCGTTGGCGAATGAGTACGGCCTTTCTCCCGAGGAAAACGCCCGTCGCATAGCCGAAAAGGAGGATCGCAAGCAGGCCGAGTTTGACCGCATGCAACCGGACGATCCGACCGAGAAAAACGTCGTGTCGCACGAGCCGGAAAAGCTCGAAGAAATCGACGTGGACGAGGCACTGGCCCGCGTGGCGCGCATGCGAGAGGCCGAGCGTCAGCAGCGTCTTGCGGCCGAGCAAAACCAGCTCGGGCAGCAGGCCGAGGGCAAGCGCATCAAGGTTGAAAACCTGTCGGAGAAAGCCCAGGAACAAGACGACGCGAATCGCATCGCCGAGCGCACGGGTGCGGATACCGCCTACCCCGAACAGGTATCGACCGAGCGCGAGAAGAACCGGCAAGTGGAACTCATGCAGCAGGTTCACCAGCAGTTCCGCGTCTCCGGCGCGAAGTTCCATTTCAAGGATCAGCCGCAGCGCGTGGCCTTCAAGGACAAAGGCCCGCGCATGGTGTCCGCGTCGAACGATGAGCGTGTCGCGCACGCGATGGCGACGATGGCCGAGGCGAAGGGCTGGAAGACCATTCGCGTTTCCGGTCATCCTGACTTCCAGCGCGAGGTCTGGATGGAAGCGAACCTTCGCGGCATAGAGGTTCGCGGGTTCAAGCCGCAGGAGAAGGACTTGAAGGAGCTGGAAGCCCGCCGCGATCTGCGCTCGAAGAACGTAGTCGAGCATGAGGCCACGCAGACGCGCCAGGACGCGCAGAAAGGCCGCCAGGGCACGCAGCAGGACACCGGCAAGACCCAGGCCGCGCCGCAGCCTGAAAAAGCGCCTGAGCGGTCGGACAAGGCCAAGGTGGTGGCCGCCGTCGCCGCCGAAGTGCTGGCCGAGAAGGTCAAAGACCCGAAGCAGCGGGACGCGATCATGAAGGCCATCAACGAGCGGCTGGAACAGCGCGAGAAGGCCGGCAAGGTGCCCTCGGTGCCGGTGTACGACAAAGCCGCTCCGACCACGCAGCAGCAGCCCGAGCGCAGCCGGCCGCAGGTCGAGCGCAACGCCGAGCGCACCCGTTAATTCACTCTTGGAGACACGACTATGGACTTCTGGAACGAACAGGCCGACCAGCTCGAAAAGGCTCTGCTGGACAACGCGCCGGCCCTGGTGCTGCACTACATCCGCACCGCCTCGCCCGAGGCGGTCGCGGCGCTGGCTGGCGATGCACTGCCGGCCAGCGACAACACGCGGGCGTCGGTGGTCGCCACACTGGCCGCACGACTGGATCAGTCGATGCCGGCCGGCGCGTACTCGCGCAGTGCCTGAATGCAGCCTCACGACACGCTGAAACTGTCTTGGAAACGGCAAAAAGCCTTGCGCGACAAGGCTTTAGCCTACTACATATAATATAGATTATGTAAAATGACCGGCGGATTATGATAGCGCCAGTCTATTGATGGTGACGCCGCGGCCGCCTCGATGCGCGCTCGATGTCACCATTTTTTTGCCCGCCTCTTTCGTTGGTGACAGTTCCGCCGCCGGCGCCGGCGAGATCCGTCACCAATCGCCCGGACGTGGTGACACGGCCAGCCCAGCCAGGCGCGGCGGCCGTCACCATCGGCACGCTGCGCAGCTCCCGTGTGTGGTGACAAACGCATCCAACCTGGTGGATCTGTTTGTCACCAATGCCGGCACGTCGGCCGACCTGGACAGCTCGACGCATGTCGGGCAAGACAATTTCAGCGCCGCGCCTATCCTCAAACGCTACCAAGATGTATAATTTTGGTTCGCAAAAGTCACCAACTAAGGGGTTCAAAATGCGTAGATTGGTCATCATCAGTTGTGCCGCCATGCTTGCCGCGTGCTCGACGCCACCTAAACCGCCGACCGTGGACGGCACGAACCGCACGGCGGTGAATGACGCGGAAACCGCCTCCGTGCTGTCCCTCCGGGCCGATCTGGCCGAAACGAAGCAACGAGTGCGAGAACTGGAACGCCGGCCGGCCGCAGTGCCGGCCGTCGTGCATCCAGCACCGCCGCCCGCGCCGGTTTCGCACACGGTCACGGTTCACTTCCCTTTCAACTCGGCACACTTCCAGCCCACGGCGGCCCAGGAAGCCGAGCTTCTGCCGCTCCTGGCGAATGCTCGCCGGATCGAGGTCAGGGGCCGCACGGATGCCGAGCGCCCGAGTGCTGGCGATGAGCGTATCGCGCTCAAGCGCGCACAAGCCGCCATGAACTACTTGGTGGCCCGTGGAGTTCCCGCGACGAAGGTATCGGTCAACTACCTGTCGGGTGGCGACCATGTAGCGGAAGGCGGCACGGCCGTTGGCCGCGCGCAGAACCGCCGCGTGGAAATCGAGGTTTTCAACCAGTAAGGAGGAATCGACTATGAAGAAGCTCGCCCTTTTGCCGCTCGCGCTCGCGGGCATGTTCAGCGCCACGGCGGCCCAGGCCGACGATGGCCTTTTCACTGGCGACGTGCGCCTCGCGTGCGAAGCCGTCTTGTGCTTGTCTTCGGGCACGCGGCCGAGCGAGTGCGCTCCGTCGTTGAAGCGGTACTTCTCGATCAGTCACAAGAAGCTGTCGGACACGCTGAAAGGGGTCTCCTCGTTTTCAGTGCAATAAGTGACGGTACGAAAAGCTAGCACTGGCGCGGAGGTGGTGTTGGTAGATCGTTGATTTCATTGACTTTCCTGTTCACTTTCAAATCTGCGATTCGTGGCGTCAAACCGTGGTCGGTTTCATCCATTGGTGCCAGTTATCGATGCATTTGGCCGCGAAGGCAGGATTTGGTCAGCATAGCGGTCAACCGGGAAGCGAAACACACCCCGCAAGTTGATGCTCTCCAGCCTGGTGGGCGCAATCTTCCCGATCAGTTCCGGTGGAATGACCTGGCGGCGGTTCGACCAGCGATCCAGGACCGCCTGCATCTGTGAGGTATTCCACGCCATCACGATGTTGGCCATCAGGCTCAACGCATCGGCCACAGCCTGCATTTCATCGACACGTTTGGCCTGCGCCGGGCTGATCCGGCCGGTATAAATGGCGCGCTTGAGGGCGTTAACAGCCTCGCCCCGATTGAGCACCCGGCGCAACTCGTTCCTGAAAGCGTCCTTGACAAAGTAGTCAGCCAAAAACGCCGTACGCAGCAACCGCCCCAATTGCACGCCAGCCTCATAGATTGGATCGCCCTGGGCGGCAGAACCGAACCGCGCAAGAGCTGCCACCGCACTGGCATGTCCGCTCATGACCGAGGCTGCCAGGTGCACCAGACTATCCCAATGCTTTTCGATCAAAGCGACGTCGACATTGGCTTCGCACACCGCAGCGATTTCTGCGGGCACTTTGGTGCCGCGTGGCACAAAGAGGTGGCGCTGTTTGAGTTCCTTCAACCGCGGGCAAAGATCAAAACCAAGCAAACGGGCATGTGACATGGCAAAGTCGGTGTAGCCATGGGTATCCACAGCAAGCTGGCTGGTCTCCAGCTTTTCTTGGCGGATGACACCTTCAATGGCCACGCCCGCCTGGCGCTCATTGAGCACAAAGGGCTGCGCATGGAAGATGCCCCACCGGTCTTTTACATGGGAGTAGATTCCAATGGAAGGTGTGTTGCGCCGAGGATCAAGCCGGGCTTGCCACACCCGTTTGGTGGTCTCCATGGTCATCATGTCAGAAGATGCCAAATCGGACCGCCCCCAGGTGGCGGCAATCGGGTGTCGCTGCATGAATTCCAGCACAGCCTGGCAGGCCTGGCTCAGACGCCGTTCGTCCCGCGCCCAGCGCATGGCCTGGCGAATGCTGGTGGCAGACAATTGCGGAATCATGCGCGCGCATTCGACCGCAGTCAGACTGGTGCCGTGGGCCATGATGCCGGCATAGACCATCAGCAGCTCGTCGGTAGAGCGCGGCTCACGTCCGAGCATGATCCAGCTAAAGCGCACCTGGGCGTCAACGGCCAGAATCACTTCCGGCAATTGAACCTCACCGATGCGGTGATCCAAAGCCGCGCGCAGCTTGGTCACTTCTGGGTCTTCGTCCTCTGCGGGCAATGGCGACAAATGGAGTTCATCATCCACGCGCAGTACGCCACTGCGGGCTGCAGCGGCCACCGCATCGACACCGGCAGTTACTCTGGCCAGCAAAGGCTTCAAGAAAGTGGCAGCCTTGCTGGGTAACGATAGACGGGCATAGTGTTTCTTGGACTCTGCCTGCCAACGCTCGTCCGTGAAGAACAAGCGCGCACGACCCCGAAAGCTCAGGCTGTGCTCAATCCAGACCGAGCCATTGCGCACCGCGCGGCGCAGGGCAAACAGGGTGGCCACCTCCAACGCCTGAAACGCCCGTTCCCGGTCTGGGCTGGAGATCGAAACCTGCCAGATCATTCCCAGACTTGGTGCCACCACTTCAACTGGCAGCTTTCTGGATCCTTTGAGATATAAAGCTTGCAGCTTGGCAAGGTACTCGATGGCAGGATGCTCGCCGGTGGCCTGCCAGGGCAGCTTTGCAATGGCGACGAGCAACGACCGCACGGGGCGAATTCCATCAATCAATCCCTCGCGGACCAGGGAGGCCCTGCTCGGTGGTTTGCGTTTCTGGGTTTCGGTGATCAAGGCTTCAAGACGGGCACGCAACTCAGCATCTGGCACCGCACCTTGCGCGCTCAAGGCAACAAGTTCGCCGAGCAGCGTTTTGTACATTGCGGCCCAATTGACGGTAGCGGGGACATCGGCGGCAGCCTGACGCCACAGATCGGCGATCCGGCGCTGCACCATAAGGATCAACTGGTCTGTGGTGGTGAACAGGCAATACCGAAGAAAGCATGCGACCTCCACGGTGCGCGCTGGCTCTTTGATCTTGGCTCCGGCTGAGGGCGGCCTGGAGACAAGTCGGCGCGCGTAGCGGCGCAAGATGAGATCGGGGATGTCTGCCAGGTGCTTATGAACGTCCAGCGTGTAAAGCAGGTCGATGCGCTCCAGTACCTCGCTGATTTGGCGGGTTGAGTGTTTCGCCGGTGCAGCCCATAGCCAACTCTGCTGGGTTTGTCCATCTGGGCGCAGCTCTGAAACTGAGGCTCGCCAGCGATCAAGTGTTGCTGGATCAACGCTGGCGGCGATGGCGGTGCCTGTTTCAACTTCAAGCTGGGCAAGTGCCGCCGCAATCAGTGTCCGAATTGCCCGCTCGTGCACGATCACCAGCTTGTTCTTGTACAGCCATTGACGCGCCCGCACGAGTAGCTGATCGCGGTCGGCGCAGCGCGCCACTTCGTCGCGCAGTTCACGTACCAGTGAGCGGCGCTGGTGCTCGCTCATCCACTGGAATCCAAGGACCGTGCAGGCTACTTGTTGGTGATCGAATAGCGTGCGCCCGCGTTCATACATGGCTCTCAGCGAGGCGACTTCTGGTGCTGCAATGCCAAGCTCGTTGCCAAGGTGGCGCCACAAGGCTACTGGAATTACCCGAAAGGCACCGAGCAAACGCCCACTCATGCGCAGGAAACCAATATGGAGCGCCAGACCAAGCTTGTGGGAATCACCTCGGCGTGCATTGATTGCGTCGCGCTCGGCACCATCGAAGGTGAAAAATGCCTTCATCTCGAAGTCGCTGATATCGCGGGGGAGCCCACGCATCCCCAAAAACGTTGTGTGCCAACCCTGCATCGTGAACCTCAAAAGTGGGAGGCCACCATACCCGTTTACAAAGCGAACAGGAAAGTCAATGAAATCAACGGTCTACCCAGACCACCCCCGCGCCAGTGCTAGCTTTGCGTACCGTCACTTATTGCACTGAAAACGAGGAGACCCCTTATAAGCGAAATCGTGTCAAGGCCGTTGGTGACAGAATCCACCAACCTGGTGGATCTGCCTGTCACCATCAACGCCCGCGCCCCTTGTCCTCTGCCCTGCCCTGCTCCGGGCTTGGCTTCCCTGGCTGCTGCGTCTGCTCGACGCCCTGCCCGCCCTGCTGCACCGTGGCCCGCTGCAACGCCTCGACCTGCTCGGCGTGCCGCGTCTTGATCGGCGGCATCTGCTTGACGAACTGGACAACCTCGACCGCTAGGCGCTTGTCGTCCTGGTCGCCGGTTGCCAGCGCCCGCGCCACCGTGCCGAAATCGTGCTGCACGCTCTTGCGCTGCGCGATGATGTTGTCGTGCGCCGGGTTGACGTGCTTGCGCCCTGCCCTTGCCTCCAGCTCGGCCGCCTCACGCTGCGAGGCGGACACGCGGGCCGGTGCCTTGCGCCTGCCTTTGGCGTGTTCTCGGTCGATGTGGCGGACGGCCTGCTTCTCGGCCTTCTGCACCACGCCCCGCACCTTCCTGGGCGTTGCGTTGGCCTCGATGCCCTGCTCCCGCAACTTCTCGGCGAACGTCTCGCGCCAGTGCTGCAAGTCGGCCTTGCGCGGGTTGAGCCTCACGCCGTCCAGGTCAACAGCCTTGACGGCTAGGTGAACGTGCGGGTGCTTCTCGTCGTCGTGTGCGGCAAAAACGTACTGGTGATTGCCGAACAGCTCGGACGCGAAGGCGCGGGCTGCATTCTTCACCGAAGCCCGGTCGGTGCCGGGCGGCATGGACAGCACGATGTTGAACGCCTCGCGCTTCTTGCCATCCTCGTAGGGGATGCCACCGCCGCGCCAGTCGTCGCGGACAGCTCGCACGTCTTCCTTGCCCTGGTGAACCCTGCCCTGCTCGTCCTCCAGCTCGACGGCCCCGTTCCGCGATATGTAGTCCATGTGCGCCTTGATGCTGCGCATGTCCTTACCGCCGCCCGAAATCTTCACCATGACTTCGGGAGCCTTGCGCACGGTCGCTGCCAGCTTTTCACGCCCGGCCGGCCTCTTGGTCGGCGCGGCCTTGGCATAGCGCCCGCCCGCGATGTTCTTACCCTTGCGGCCCTGGACGCGGCCGTAATCCGCGCGTTCGCCCCAATCCTTGATAACGCCGTCAATCTCACGCTTCGCCATCGCCGGCCCCTTTCACCTGGATGCCCCAACGGCTAAGGCTGGCGTCCTGTACGGCCGCCACCTTATCGGTATGCCGGTAGATGTACGTCGCCAGCTTCTCTATCTGCTCGGTCTTGATGTTCGCCGGCTTGCCTTCGTTCAACCGCTTGGCGATCTGGTTCAGATTCCGACCGATAGCCCGAAGCTGGTAGGACGACTCCCATAGGGCTTTCGTCGTCTCCATCGTGAACTGCGGTTCGTGCGTGAGGCTCGCGCGCACGCAGTTGATAACCCAACGCTGCGGCGAACAGCCCTCGGCCTCGGAACGGGCCGTGATGCCCTGGAACTCGGTCGGAGTGAAACGGACTTCAAGGCGTTCTTTCGGCCCGTCGTCCGGCTCGCCCTCGGTTTGCTCTGCAATCCAGCGGCGAACGTCGGGAGGCATGTCGTCCTGGATGATGTAGCGCATCAGCGCCCGCATCACCACGGACGGATTCTTGTCTTGCTTGGCGCAATGCTCGTCCCATTGCGCCTTCAACGGAGCGGGTACGCGAAGACGATATACGTAGCTATCTCGTGTCGCCCCAATCTCGGCCTTGCGCGGCATAGGTGCCTCCTAATCGGGGTGGGGGGGTCAATGTGCAAACGTAGTGTAGCACACACTACCGGCGTTAGCCTATCCTGCATTAGCCCACACCCCCCCACACTCTTTTCGTCATGACGAAGTTTTGGCCCTCTTTTGTCGGGAAACGCGGTCTTGCACCCGACACTCACGGAAGAATTTCGTGATGGGAACGAAAAAGCCGCCTTACGGCGGCTTTTGCTTGGCATCGAAACGTGGCCTACAGCGGTGAACAAGTTCGCCCGGTCAGTCGGACACCCTCTTTCAATCCGTGCGCCTGGAACTGCCCTCGTGCAAGTTCCAGCGCGTCGGATGCTGGCTTGATCGAGAAATGGTAGTCGTCGGTTTCCGGCTGCATGTCCTCGATGGCAAACAAAAGCCCCGTGTCGTCAAAGAACCCGATGGACAAAGGAACGCGGGTATCTCGCATCCAGAACACGCGCGGTTCCGCCTTCGCCCAGGTGAACAACATGCCTCGGCCTACGTCGTCACGCTTGGCAAGTCCCCTCGCCTGCTGCTCGACTGTTTTCGCAACGGGCACGCCCGCCAGGGTCGTGCCGTTGGAAAAGTGAAGGTCGCAGGCTTCCCCCGGCTGCGCTGCGTGGGCTTGCTGTCTGCCGACAGCAAACGCCACGGCCAGCCCGCAGACGATCAGCGCGGCCAGGACAGCCCAGGCACGGCCGGGCCACGATGTAGCACGCCGCCCCCTTCCGCCCTTGCGGGCGGGGTGGGGAAAGGCGGCTGCGCCGCTGTGCCGGTTCATTTGTCGCTCTCCGTCAAGAGGTTGATCTTGCAGCGGCCGGCATCGACTTCATCATCGCCGCCGCCATCTTCGTAGCGGATGCGGATCAGGCCGGGCGTGGTCGGCCTACGATTCAGCAGGACAGCCGCCGCGCGCCCTTCGTACTCGACCAGCAACAGCGGCTTTTTCATGGCGTCCGGGTCGGATACGGCCTTGCCACGCGGCCAACTGGTCAACTCGCCCAGGTCGCCGGGTTCAGTGCCGCCCGCGCCCGTGTCGTCGCCATCGGTGCCGCCATCGGTGCCGGGGGTCGCCTTCGGCTTGGCCTTCGGCTCTGTGCCTTGCTTGTCGGTGCCGCCCTGATTGCCGCCCGAAATTTCGTCATGACGAAATTTTTCCGGGTCGCCGTCGCCGCCTTCGGTGCCAGCTCCAGCGCCGCCGCCCGTGTCGGTGCCGCCAGCGTCGGCAGGCGAGGGCAGGGGAGCGACTGGCTTCTTCTTGCCTTTCAGCACGTCGCCCAGGTCGGCCACGCTCCGGCGCGTGATGTCCTCGGCCGTGTCGCACCACTCCTGCACCTGCTCGGGGAACTTCTCGGCGAGTGCGCGCAGCTCGTAGAGAGTCTTCGGCGACGTGCAGCGGCCGGACGTATAGACGGCCTCGATGCAGGCGGGCGCTTCGACCAGTGCAAGCAGCTCGGTGATGGCGTTCGCCGGCTTGCCCAGGCGGCGGGCGACTTCTCCCTTCTTCACGCCTTCGTCCAGCTTGCGCTTGATGAACTTGGCGAGTTCCATCGGGCGCAGCGCGAAGCGTTTTTCGTTCGCGTTCACTTGGTCGAAGTCGTCAAAGTCTTCATCGACAACCACGGGGATGTCTTCGACCTTGGCCCACTCCGAGCCGAGATAGCGCAGCTCGCCGTCGTTGATGATCCACTTGCCGGGCTTCGTCGGGTGCGGCTTCACGGAAATGGGCAGCTTCACGCCCCGTTCCTTGATGTTCTGGCCGATTTCCTCGATTTCCTCCGGCTTCTTCTCGGTGCGCGGCTGGTTCGGATCGGGTTCGATGTCGGTCAGCTTGACGCGCATCGCCTTGCCGTCCGGCTGCGCGGCAGCGGGGCCGGCCGGGACGGGCTTTTCTTCCAGTGCGGACAGGTCAAGGGCCATTACTCAACTCCCATTTGCGTGGCGATCTTGGAGAACACGGGGCGGATGTGCGCCCAGGCTTCGCGGGCGCTGCTCTTGCCGAGCTTCCAGACGGGCAGGCCAGCGGCTTGCGCTTCTGGAATGGCGGTCGTCTTCTTGATGGCGGCAAAGCCGGCACCGAGGGGAATCAGCAGCTTGGCGAAGGCGGCCGACAGGTCGCGCAGGTTCTCGCGCTGGAAGGGGGTCGGCTCCACGATGTTGGGAAGGATGCCGATCAGCTCCAGCTTCTTGTTGATGGTCGCCTTGATCTTGCGAATCCCGATGTTGTCGTGATTCAGCAAGTCGCCGATGCCGTCGATGGCTTCCTGGTTGAGCTGGAGCGGAGACAGCACGAAGTCGCCGACGACGAGGCTCGCCAGTTGGCGAATGTCCGGGTTCGGGTTGGTGTCGATGACGCACACATCGAAGCGGTCGGCAATGTCGGCCAGGAACGTGTAAAGGTTCGTGGCGAACTTGTTGTGCTCGGCGGCCTGCTTCTCCATCTTGATAAGCTCGGCATCGCCGGGCACCAAGACAAAATCAGCGTGCTCGATGCTCGCGGCGTCGGTCTTCGAGGTCAGAAGGCGGCTGCTGGTGATGGCGGACACGGTGGCGAGGCCGCCCGTGCGGATGGCTTTCGACGTGTTGCGTTGGTGGTCGAAGTCGATCACGAGGACGCGCTTTTTCAGCACGTCGGCGAGGTAGTAGGCGAACTGGACGGCGACGGCCGACTTGCCGACTCCGCCTTTCTGGTTCGCAAGAACTAGCGTTTTCAT
>NZ_LR594660.1:600000-839194 GCF_901827155.1 Variovorax sp. PBL-H6 | reverse complement strand
CTGGAAGCGTTCCCCGGGCGCGGGCAATGGGCTTGCCTGGGCATGCCTCAGGAGAACGTTGTGGAATCGCCGAGCCTGCAGCGTCAGCTTACCTTCCTTGGGCGTTACAAGAATCGCTTCTACTGGCTTACGTAGGTATCCGCCGTCGGGAGCGACGGTCTTGATGAACCGGTCGAGTTCCTTCCCTTCGGCTGCACTCCCTTTTCCAGCTGTATCGCTCGAACCCTTCTTAGCACGTCGTCTCGCGGGCCGCGGAGGTTCGCCATCCCCTGCCAGCAGGCTAGCCTGCAGCGGCCATACAGCTTGCGGTGAGGATGGGAGGGTGGTCATTGGCGTCGATTATGCCTTAACGGTGAGTTTTAAGGCTTTGCGTTCGCGTCTTCAGATGGACCGAGACATGACTGCTGTTTGACTTCTTCTGTTGAAGACTCCTGTTGAGCCGTTGAATTGTTTACTGTTGAAATTGCTGTGAGGAATCAACGTGTTAGCGTCAATCGGGTGAGCGCTTTTACGCTGATTGGGAGGCGTTTTCGGGCTCAGGGCTGTGGATATGCGGAGGGTGTCGGGGTTCGGTGAGCCCTTGTCCGCCTTGTGGTGTGTTGATTTGTTGGTCAGGTGAGCGTTTGTCGGCCGCCTGTGGATAACAAATCCACTCACCTTTAGGAGCCGTCGAACCCGCGCTCGGGAGCCAAAAACCGATACGAAAGATGCTGAACGAAGGCCAGGGTATCAGCAACGAGCGCTAGCTTACGGATGGTGCCAACCTCGACGGAGCCGAGCTTTGAGAGCTAAGCTGTTGTCAGGTGGGAGAGTTGGCGACCAGACCACCGAACGCAGGCCGGCAAAGGTGAGCTAATTTTTGGGAGACGGCGTAAACGTGCCGTTTTCGCGTGTCCTTCGTCAGTTTTTTGGTATTTCGCACGCAAGCGACAAAAGTGCTGGCAGAATCCGCTCGTCAACGCGACTGCGCATTTGTGGCGGTCACTAACAATCTAAGAGGATGCTTATGGATAGCGCGATTGAGGATGGACTTGCCGACAAGTTGCCGGTGAGCCTGGTCAGTTCTCGAGTGACCATGGAGGACATAACGGCGCTGGGCGAGCGCTTGGAAATCCAGACAGCTCGGCTCAAAGAATATCTCTTTAGCGGAACCGCCAAGAAGGCGCCGGAGTTCAATGCGACGAAGCTGGCGGAACTATGCGGAAGGTCTCGCGACCAGATGTTGCGTCTACTCGACCGCGGGCTCGAACCTGGATTGAGCGATGGCATCAAGGGCAAAGCCGACGGCGGCAGTGAGCGCAATCGCCGCTTCACCCTGTCTGAGGCCCGCGCCTGGGTCAAGGCGACCCGCAAGCCAGGCCGTCCCCCCGGCTTGCCGGGCGCCACCATAACGGTGGCCAATTTCAAGGGCGGGGTCAGTAAAACTGTGACCGCCATGAGCACGGCTCAGGCCTTGAGCTTGAAGGGCTATGACGTCCTGTGCATTGACTACGACCCGCAAGGGTCAATGTCTGCCCTCTTCGGCCTGACGCCGGGGTTCATACCCGAGAGCGAAACAGTGCTGCCCTTAATGATGCACGCGACCTCCGAGATTGCACGGGACACACTGCAGGAGTCGATTCAAGCGACGTACTGGGACGGGATTGACTTGGTGCCGGCCTCACATGCGATTGCTCAGGGTGAGTTCTATTTGCCCTTGCGGCAGTTGGAAGCAAACAACCGGGGCGAGGAGTTCAAGTTCTGGGACGTGCTGAACAAGGCGCTTGATGCCGGGATTCGTGAACAGTACGACTACATCATCATCGACACCCCGCCGGCGCTGTCGTACATGAACATGACAACCATTTGGGCAGCCGACGCGCTGCTCCTGCCGCTTCCGCCCGAAGGCATCGACTTCGTCAGCTCTGCGCAATTCTGGACGATGCTGTCGGAGCTAAGCACTGGATTGGCGTTGGGCCAGAAGGATTTCGCGTGGGTGGCTGCAGTGCCGAGCAAGGTGAACCACCAACGCATGTATACGAAGGAGATTCTCAAGTGGATGCAAGGTTCCTACGGAGACATGTTGACGCAAACGGAAATTCCCGACACGGCCGCCGTGGGAATGGAAGGGGCCAAGTACTCCACTGTCTACGACGTCGAACGGTACGCGGGTTCTGCTAAGACGCTCTCGCGCGCACGCGACGCTTACGACAAGCTGGTCGATGAGATTGATTTCATGACTCGCCGGAAGGTGTGGCAGATTCCGGCGACCGAACAGGAGTAACAAGATGGCAACAAAAGGCAGAGAACAACTGAGCGCAATCAGCGATGCAGTCCTGTCAGGTCCGACGTCGCCGGCTATGGTGCGGCAACGGCCATTGCCTGCGCCGACTCAGCTGATGAACCTGACGGGCGGGCACCTTGAGAGCAAGGCGGAGATTGAACGGCTCAAGAAAGAACAAGGCAAGGCTCTGGTAATCAGGCTAGACCTGTGCGATGACGGGCCATTTCATTCAAGCCCTCTCGACCCCGTTCGCGTCGCGAACCTGAAAGCGAACCTAAAGGAGAACCCGCAAACGACACCGGCGCAGCTACGCCCGGCCGCCGCCGGACGGTTCCAGATTCTGGCCGGGCGTCATCGTAAGGCAGCTCTGCTTGAGCTGGGTCGGGAAGAGTGGCTTGTCACCATCCGTGAAGCGTCGGATGATGAGGCCGAACGAGTCACGTTTTATGACAATCTTCTTGCGCCTCAACTGACGGACTACGCGAAATACTTGGGCCTCGCGCAGCGGAAGGCTAGTCGCAGTTTTACAGTTCGGGAGCTCGAGACAGAGTCAGGGCTCAGCAAGTCGCAGGTCGCCAGGTTGCTTTCGTTCGAACGCTTGCCTGCCGCAGCCCGCCAGCTGGTTGCTTCTAAGCCGTCTGCCATAGGGGCAAACGTGGTCGAACTGCTCGCGGCGCTTGCAAAGGACCATGGCGACCGCGTTGTTCAGGCCGTCGAGTTGGTCGTGGAGGGTAAGCTGAAGGCAAGCAAGGCGCCTGCGTGGGTGACAGCCCCCCCAAAAGAGAAGAACGCGGAACGCCGGAGGCAGCCAAGTACGGACCTAGCGGTTGACGGTACGCGCTACGTCCGAATTAGACGCCGGGACGGCTTGTTGTCGATGGCTTTCACATCAGCGCAGGAAGCTGATGAACTTGAGAGAATCATTACTGAGCTCATCAAGGACCGCATCGCAAAACTAAAATCGCTCAGCTGAAGTAAGGGGCCCTCGGGCCCCTTTGCTTTTCTGGCGCCCCTCTGACCCACACGAGAACAATGAGCTGCATGCGCCGGCGAGGCTAACAAGGTCTGCTTCGCACGTTGTCCCTAGTAGGGACAAACTAGATTCCCTGGGACAGAGTTACCCCGCAGCGACGCATTTTCGACTTCCAGCAGCGGCGTGACGGCGTCTTGTCCCTAGTAGGGACAAACTAAATTCCCTGGGACAGAGTCACCCCGCAGCGGCGCATTTTCGAATTCCAGCAGCGGCGTGGAGGCGTTTTGTCCCTAGTAGGGACAAACTAAATTCCCCGGGACAGATTGCCACCACGCCTTCGACGTCCGCGAGCAGCGTGCAAGCGTCGAGCGACCGGCGAGTAGGACAGGTGAATTGAGTCCCTACCTGGACGGGGCGGGTTCGGCAGCAAGTCGTGTTGTCCCTACTAGGGACAACCAAAATACTTGGGGACAGCGGTGCCGCAGGCGGCCAGTCTAGGTGGTCCGCCCAGTGGGCTCATAACTGGATAAACGTACAGGACGCTTTTGGTCAAAGTCGAGTCGCGGAGGCACAACAACGTCGTCACTGCGCTTACCTTGCTCAGCTAGGCGACCCTGAAGCTGATGCACGAGGACCCGGAGGTCTTCAGCCTGCTGACGATAAGCCGATTCGCGGGCACCAGTCTTATCCCCCGTTTGGGCGAGTTGCTCCTGGAGCATTCGACTCTCGGCGCGGGCCGCCTCAATAGCGGTCATGGCGTACTTCTGGACGCCTTCGTAGCGCGCATTCGCCTTTGCGAGTTCGTCCCTCATCGCCTTCCGGTCGTCCTCGACGACTTGCGTGAGCGCTCTCACCTGCTCTGTAAGGGTGGCAACCAGGGCAGGGAAACTTGCAATCTCTGACGCTGCCAAGCGGACGCTGGCAACCGCAGCAGTCAGTGACTTCGAGGCGTCCGCAGCCTGAGCAATCAACTCTGCGGCTTGCTGAGCTCCCACCCTATCGAGGGCCTCAGCAGTGGGGTCTCGCTTGTTCGGCAGGGGGCGCTGGCGGTCAGCTTCCCACAGCTTCAACTCGCCGACGATTGTCTCGAAACTGCCCTTACCAAGCAGCTTCCGCACCAGAGTGGAGGTCGGGGCTGTACCGGCGGCGAGGAGCTGGTCGGCAATTTCCCGAACGCGCTTGCGGGTATCAGAGGGGGTTGCTGCCATTGTTGTGGTGGTGGTGGCTTAAGACTTGGCGTAAAGATTTACGGCCTGATTATCCCAGCTAAGCCGCAAACTGGTGCATTTCGTGAAACATCCACACACGTCAACTCGCCGTTCGACCGGTCCCAAGCCGCTAAGTCGTTGCCACACATCGATTATTCACAACTGCAAGCCACCTTGTGAAAATGCCGTGAAACATTGAATTTGCCATCGCCTGCGTAACAGGTGGCAAGCGTAACGGGTGTAAATAGCTGCGCCTGGGTCCAGGCGCAAGCAGCCGAGGGTAGGGCGGCTAGCACCTGAACCGCTTTCTCGGACCGGTGCGGCGAAGGCGTTTAAAGCCTCTTTCTACTCTGTCGCAAGGTTGGGCCTTCTCGGGCCCTGGTAACTATTGGACAGTATGGGACAGGTCATTCCAATCGCAAACGCAAGCCGCCTCGAATCATCCGACGCGGCTTTTACCTTCATCGACGAGTGCTACGAGCGGCTTGGCCAGCTCCCCGGCTTCATCGTCCGCGACGGTCAGGTTGAGTTGTCTCGGCAGGTTTGCCGTGCAATGGTGGCCGACGAGCCCATCGCTGCCGAGGCACCCACCGGCACCGGAAAGACCATCGCCTACTTGGTCGGCGCAATCGCTGCCTCGGAAAAGCTGCGGACCACAAAGGAGGTCCCGGTCGTCATCGCGACAGCGACGGTTGGCCTCCAAACCCAAATCATGCAGGGCGACCTTCCAACGCTGGTCAAGGCGCGCATTGTTCAAAGCGAGCGGGACGCGGTCGTGGCCAAAGGCCGCGGTCGCTATTTCTGCGTCAACTCGGCCGAGCGCATTTCCAACCAGGGCGACGCGGAAAACCAATTCGACTTCTTCGACCAGGGCTCCAACGAGAACGTCGATGTGTCCGTCGACGTGAAGTCAATGCTCGACCACTGGCGCGGCGGCGCCTGGAACGGGGACGTCGACAGCTACCCGGACAAGACACCGGGCAGTTGGAAGGAAGTGGCAGCCAAGTCCGAGACCTGTCTCGGTCATAAGTGCGAGTTCCACAGCGAGTGCCCCTTCCTGGCGTCGCGCCGGGTCCTGTCGGAAGCCAAAATCATCGTGGCCAACCACGACCTTGTCTTGGCTGACCTGGCCATGGCCAAGGAAAGCCCCACCGATGCTCTGTTCCCCGGCGGCCGCTATCTCCTCGTTTTTGACGAGGCCCATCATCTGCCTGACAAGGCAATCGACGTAGGCTCGGCAAACCTCGTGCTCGACGACTGCGTTGCCAACCTCGGTCGGATGGCCGGCTTCTCGAAGGGGTGGCAGCGCAAGGGGGAGCTGGTGCGCCTGTTCGAGAAGGCCAAGCTCAGCGCGCACGATTTCGACACCGGTGGCCTGGTGAACGGGCTCGCTGGCTTGAAGGACTCCCTGTCGACCATCACGGTGGAGCCGGAGACCAATCAGTATCGCTTCCCGGCCGGAAAGCTCGACACCTCCGTGCTGAAGGCCGCGACCCATGCGCTGGACCATGCGCGGCTCTTGCAAGAGAGCATCAAGGAGGCCAGCGCGGCCCTCAAGAAAACGAATCTTCCGGAGAAGAGCCCGGAATTGAAGGGGCCGATAGGCGAGCTCCTGTACCAGTGCGCCTTCTTCGGCTCGCAGCTGTCATCCATCGTCAAGGGGCTCGAGCTGTTCTCTGCGCCGGACCGGGCAGTTCGCTGGGTGTTCAAAGGCGGCACGCCGGAGGTGGCGAGCATTCACGTGTCGCCGCTCGAAGGCGCAGACGTCCTGCGTCGCCTGCTGTGGGACAGCGAGCGGGCCATCGTCGCGATGGTGTCGGCAACGCTTCAGGATTTCGACGGGTTTGACCGCTTCCGGGCACGCGTCGGTGTCGGTGACGTGCTGCGCACGATGAAGCTCGACCCCATCTTCCCTTACCGCAACAACACCATCGAGCTCATCGACATGAAGTACAGCCCGCGCCAAGATGAACGGGAGAAGTACATCGAGGAGCTGCAGCTGAACATGCCGGCAAATATCGATGCGTCCGAGGGAACTCTCATCCTGTTTCCATCGCGCTCGTTGATGAACGCGCTGCTGCCGACATTGAACAAGCACTTCGGAAACGCGGTTCTTGCTCAGGGCGACCTTGGCATCAAGGAACTGATTCATGAGCACAAGGACCGCATCGACCGGGGACGGGGCAGCATCCTGTGCGGCCTGGCAACAATGGCGGAGGGCCTCGACCTTCCCGGCGCCTACTGTGTGAACGTCATCATCTGCGCGATTCCTTTCGCAGTCCCGACCTCGCCTGTCGAGCAGGAGCTCGCCGAGGTCTTGGGCAAGGAGTACTTCGCCCAACGTGCGATGCCCGACGCACTGACCAAGCTCATCCAGATGGTGGGCCGCCTGATGCGCCGTGAATCGGACAGGGGCCGAATCGTGGTCTTCGACAAGCGGCTCATCTACACCCAGTGGGGCCGAAAGATGCTGGAGGCCCTGCCAGGCTTTCGCAAACGGTCGATGCCTGCTTTGCGGCTGCCGCGGCCTGTCGCCGTCAAGTAGCAAAGGAGCCGCGGCGAGCCGCCGCATAAAAGGGGCGCTCTATACGGGGCACTGTCTTGACTTGCCCGCAAGGGCTGCCCCTCATGCTTCACAAAGAATTCTTTGGCCTCATCTTCCTGGCGTTCGTCGCCTGGATTTTCTTGGCCGCATCGCCGGAGAAGCGCATCGAACGGGGCTGCGCTCCGATTGCCTGGGTCGGGAACGCAACCACGTCGTTGTCTTCGCTGGTGGTCCCCTCACAGCAGACGAAGGTTCAAGGGTGGTTCAACAACCTCGGCTACGGCTGCCGCTACGTGACCTGGCGCCTCATCTACCAGGACGCCTACAACGAGTGGCTCGCTACCCAGGGCCTCAGCCCTGACGCGAAGAAGCCGGCCGACGACGCTGCTGCTAACCCGGCGCAAAAGGCCGCCTCCGCGCCCGCTTCATCCACCCCCGCAGCGCCGGCCGCGCCCGCCGCCCCGGAGAAAAAATGACCAAGAAACGCCGCCATTTCCTTCAAGCCGTCGGGCTGGCCTGGGCTTGCGCACTCATGCTGCCCTCACTCGCCAGCGCCGCGCCTACGGTCGACGTCGTGAAAATCATGTCGTTCTCGTGCCCGGTCTGCCGCGCCGCAGAGGCCCAGGACGTTGCTATCGAAAGTGCGGTGAAGGCCGTCGGCGGGAGCTTCGTGCGCGGCCCGGTTCCGGTTGACCCGGCCGAGAGCGGCGCCAAAGAGCGCGTCTACTACGCCGCTCGAGGCGTTTCGCCGGCGGTGGCTGACACCATCAAAAACGCGATTTACCGTGGCGCGCAGGACCTCAGCATCCCGTTGGGCGAGGAAAACCAGGTGCTGGTTTGGCTCCAGCAGCAGCTGGGGGACATGCCGGAGAAGGACCTCACCGCTCTCTTCGAGGCCTCACGGGGCCCGCGCGGAAAGGGCGCACTTTCTCGTGCGGCAACCCTTGCCGTGTCAGTCGGTGTTGAGAGCCTTCCTGCCTACGTCATCGTCGTTGACGGAAGGCCCGTCTCCAGCGTCGACCCCACCTCCGTGCCTGGAGGCTCGCTGACGCGCCTTCGGGATGAAGTCATCTCCAAAGTGAAAACTCTCGCGAAGTAACAGCATGCCCATGATTGAAGTCCCCGCCCACGTCCAGCACGAGAACGTTCGGCAAAACCACATCGACGTCGTCGGCGGTACCAACTGGGACTTGTCCCGTTCTGCGGTCGAAACGCCCATCACGCCGCTGCCGGACCCGGTGCCGCTCCCACCCCTTGAGCCTACCAATGGGTACCAGGCCGCACACGCCATGCCGGTGGAGGGCGCCACAGTCATCGTCGACTTCGCCAAGAACTCTGTGCTCATCAGCAAACAGACTGCTGCGGAGCTGCGCGGCCTTCACAAGAAATCAACCGTCCTGGTCGCCGGCCACGCGGGCGCGGGCGAAAAGAATCCCGCCAAGCTGGCGCAGCGGCGTGCCCAGGCTGTCGCCGCGAACTTAAAGCGTCGCGGCCACAGGGTCGAGGCGGTGCGGTCGTTCTCGAGTGAGGTGCCCCGCAGCCACACGTCCGAGGGCGCCTCGCTGAACCAGCGGGTGGAAGTATTTGAGCGCTGAGTGCAAGGAAGACGCGCTCATATAAACGCATCTTCTATAGAAGGGGTGCCTTAAAAAGCCCCAGTAACCCCCGCTGAAAGCAGCGGACTCAGTACCCCCAGGAGACTCAATTGATTCACGACCTTTTCATCGTTGGTGAAATCCGCAAGATTACGGTGTCCACCCCCAAGGACCCCAAGAAGGGCGCCAGCGCTGTGCTTATGGTGCAGTGGGGCCCGGTGCGCGAACAAAGCGGCGGTGTCGTCGACTTCATCAACGCCGGCCAAGTTCGCATCCCCAACTACCGCTTCCCGAAGCTGCAGGACCGCCTCAAGGTCGGCCAGACCGTCAAAATCAACGGCCACATCCAAGGTGTCGTGAAGACCCTGGACGCCGACCAGTTCCTCTCGAACGAGCTGGTCGCCGACCGCGTGTTCATCCTGGACGAACCGAGCACGCCGGCGGAGGCCGCCGCAGCCGCCGCCGAGTAAACCCCGACCTGGGCCATGGACGCGATTCCGTCGCTGCCTCCGTACGCCCATGTCACGCGAGAGGCCGTGCAGTGCGCTGCACAGGCCTCTTTGCGTTACGACGTACCGGAGCTACTCCTGCACGCGATTCTTCGAAAGGAGAACGGGCGGGTCGGCGCGAGCAGCAAGAATCGCGACGGAAGCTTCGACCTCGGCCCCGCACAGGTCAACACGAAGTGGGTCGAGTACTTCGCCAAGTTCGGCCTGAGGAAGGAGCATCTGCGCGACGACTTCTGCACGAACATCAACGCGAGCGCCTACATCATTCGCGACAACTTCAACAAGAAGCGCGACTGGTTCAACGCCATCGTGGCCTACAACATCGGGCCCAACAACTGGACGCCGAACCGCTATCGCATCGGCCACAAGTACGCCAGCGACGTCATCGGCTTCTGGTGGGGCTTCCAGAACTATGTCGATGCGCAGCGCGGTATTCGCCGCACCGCGGATGGAACCCCCACCGCCGCCGCCACTTCGCCTATTCGTCAAGCGCAGGCCTCTCCGGCCAAGCCGAAACAACTCGTCTTTTCCCTATCGTCGGACGAGACGGGAAGCGAATAGCGCTAGCTCAGAAAAAACTTCCGGGTTGTATAAACCCATCGCTATACGGTAGGCACTCGCTGCCTGAACCAACGGCTCCGGCTCTCGAGCGCGTGTTTGCAAACACATCACCTCAACGAAGCAAGGAGCTTTAAATGACTTTTCTCCGTACCCTGAAGGGCAAGGCCCTCGCTGCGCTGGCTGTGGCCGGTGCCTCCCCGGCGGTGTTCGCTGGCCAGTTGGACCAGAACGACGCGTTCTACAGCTTCTGGAAGACCGTGGACGGTTGGACCACAGGCGCCCTGGGCGTTGGCCTGGCCACCACCATGCTGCTCATGGGCGGCGCCATCGGCGTTGCCAAGAACAGCCCCATGCCCGCGCTGACGGGTATCGCTGGCGGTGCTTTCCTGCACTGGGGCCCCAGCATCATCCAGCAAATCATGGTGGGTGGCGGCCTCATCTAAGCGCGGCCTGACGAGTAGGGGCGGGAGACCGCCCCTATCTCTCTTCTCTCTTTCCTTCCCCCGGAAGTAGCGCATGGACCAAGAGTCGCACGTCTTTCCCTTCGACCTCGAGTCGCCCATCCCAATCATGTTTTGGGACCCCTTGGAGTTCACGCTTTCACTGATTCTGATGGGTTTCGGAATCATCGCGCACATGTGGATTCTCGGTGTCTTGATGGGCGGCGGCGTACTCATTGGCGCCCGGTATCTCAAGCGTGGCTCCAAGCGCGGAGCGATGCAGCACTTTTTGTGGGCGCACGGGCTACAGCTGGACGCGCCGCTGAAGACCAGGTTTAAACCCGCGTGGCTTAACGACTTTACCGAGTAAGCCACCAGGCCTAACACATGTCAGACCCGAAACAAAACAACTACCTGGACAGCGTCGCAAACGCGTTCAAAACCGCGCAGGCCTGGAAGAGCGCCACCTACACCCTTGGTGTGGCTGTCATCTTCCTGGTCAGCGCGCTCATCTATCAGCAGCGCAACACGCCTGTGGTTCTCGTGCCGCACGACTTGGCCGCCTCCGGCACCCGTGTCACCGTGACCACCAACGGCGAGATTCGCGGCACGAGCTCCGAGTACATGGCGAACGCGGCCATGTCCGATGCCTCACTCATCCTGAATTTCATTCCGGACAACGTCGTTACGCAAACGACCCGGTTCCTGAACCGGCTCACGGAGGACCTGTATGGCGAACAACGCGAGCCACTGCTCGCGCAGGCCGAGGACTTCAAGCGTCGGGGGGTGACCCAGTCGTTCTATCCGTCCGAAGTCAAGGTCTCTCCGGACGGCAAGCGCGTCCAAATCGATGGCACCCAGTTGCGCTGGGTCGGCGGCAAGGAAACGCTGCGCGCCAAGCTGACTTACGTCATCACCTACAAGGTTTACAAGGGGTACTTGCATGTCGCCGACCTGCGTCAACAACAAGACAAATAAGCAGCCACTCGCCGTGGCTCTGGCACTCGTCGCTGGGCTTGCGCTCTCGGCTACGGCATTCGCTGCCCCCGCGAAGAAGCAAGTCGAGCCCGTCAAGGGTGCCACCATCGAACTGCCCGAGCCGGGCGTCGTGACGGTGTCCGACTACGAATTCAATACCTTCGTCTTCAGCGAACCTGCAAAGCGCTTCATCTTCCCGGCGGGCTCGCCTGTCTCCGGCGACCCAATCACGCTCTCGGGCGGTACCCAGGTACTGCTGCAGTTCACGCGTGGTGCCGACCGCCCGGTACAGATGGTGGTGGAGCTGCAAAGCGGCAAGGTAGAGAAGTTGCGCGTGGTGCCCAAGGCTGTGCCAGGCATCACTTACCCAGTGAATGGTGCTCGACTCAAGCCCCCGTCTGCCGCGCGCACCCAAGGCCCTCTCGTGAGCGACGGACAAAAGGGGTCCTCGCCGCGCGGCGCGGATATCGAGCTGCTGAAGACGCTGACGACTGGCGGCGAACCGCCGAGCGGCTTCGAGCCCGTGAGCCTCCCCCGGCCGACCCGTTTCGACAAGTTCACGGTCGTACCAATGGCGGGCTGGAGCGACGGCGCCAAGCGAATCTTGGTTTTCTCGCTGGTTGCTGCACAGGACCAGACCGCCGTGGTCAGCCCGAATCAGTTCTACCGTGAAGGCATCAACGCTGTGCTGCTGGACGGCGACACCGTGGACGCAAACAGCAGCCCGCAACTGTTCGTAGTGGAGGAGCTCGGCGATGAGTGACGACAAAAAGCCAGGACTGTTCATCAACAACAAGTCGAAGGCGGCACCCGCGTCCGCATCGGCCATCAAGGTCGGCGGCAAGCAAAAGAACGTCCAACGTCGCTGGCTCTATGTCGCCGTCGGCCTGGCGGGCGTCGCCGTCATCAGCACGGCCGCCTTCTCCGACAAGAAGTCGAACTTGCCCGATGGCCCGAAGAAAGAGGCGGCCATGATTAACGTGACCCCGCCCAACGCGGACAAGGTGGCGTTCGAGGCCAAGTTCGGCAAGGACTTGGAGGGCTTCAAGCAAATGCTGGAGCAGCTCAAGTCCGACAACCTCTCGCTGAAGGAGCGCGTCGCGCAGCAAGACCTTGCTGCCCGGAATGCGGCTGCCAACGGCGGCACCGGTGCAAGGTCGAATACGCCCCTGCCTGCCGGCGTCGTGCCCCCACCCAGCCAAGGCAACAGTGGCGGCATCGGCTCGCTCGCAGCACCAGAGGCTCCCCCGCCGCCTCCGGCTGCGCCCGCGCGGCCGGCAGGGGGGATTCCCATTCCCGCAGGCCCCGGTGCGTCTGGCGCTTCGCTGCCTCCCATTACGCCAACGATGCAATCCGCCCCGGTCGCACCGATGGTCTTCGAGGTGAAGGACACCAGCGCTGCAGTCGCACCCGCAGGAGGCCCCTCCGTCAACTCGAAGATTTCGTACAAGAAGAACGAGTCTGCCGGGCTCCTGCCGGCAGGCGGCTTCGCACCCGTCGTGCTGCTCAACGGCCTGGACGCGGGTACGTCGGTGACGACGCAATCGAATCCGATGCCTGTTCTGATGAACGTGACGGAGCAGGCCACGCTGCCTGGTGCCGCCAAGTACCGCCTCAAGAACTGCTTCGTGCTGGGCAACGGCTACGGCGACCTGTCTGCCGAGCGGGTGTACGTGCGGTTCAATCGCCTCTCGTGCGTGGATAAGGGCGACCGCCTGATTCTGTCGCAGGAAGTCGCAGGCTACGTGGTGGACAGTGACGGGAAGCTAGGGCTTCGCGGCAAAGTGATGGACCGTCAAGGCGCACGCCTTGGCAAGGCGCTCCTCGCTGGTTTTGCACAGGGTCTCTCCGGTGCACTGGGTCAGGCCCAGGGCACCGTGACGTCCAACCTGTCGACAGGCTCCACTATGAGCTCGTTGGGCGGTGCGGCGGCGTTGCGGGCGTCCGGCCTCTCTGGCGCTCAAACGGCAGCGCAGCAAATCGCGGAGTTCTACCTGAAAGAGGCGCAAGCCATCTTCCCGGTGGTGTCCATCGACACCGGACGAACCGGGACCATCGTCTTCACCAACAGCGTCTCGCTGAACTGGGGAACGGGTGAGTCGCAGTTCGTTCAAGAAGTCAAGCCGAACAACTGATGGCCACGGCGGCGCCACCACCCGCTGCAGCCGTGATGCCCGCCGCCGAAGTTGGCGGGCGTCTGACTCAGCTTGAAGCGGACGAGGTTCTCTCGCGCTTGCGCGGCACCCTGCGCGGCACCCGCTTCCTGAAGGCGTGGCCCGCCGCAGTGCCAGGGCTCGTCACGCTGCAACTAGAAAACGGAGAGGTTGCCTATGCGGATAAGTCCGCTCGCTACTTCTTGATGGGGGTGGTGTTCGACACCGCTACTGGCAAGGGCTTGGACCGCCAGATGGACCCCACCGACACGAATGAATGAAAGACCCGGAGTTCCTATGAAACGCCTCCTTATTGCTGCCTCCGTGACCGCCTTGCTGTCGGCCTGTGCTGGCTTGGGCCACGTCGAATACGAATGCGCGCTCGCCGATGTGCCCGCCGCGAAATGCGCCTCGATGGAGGATGCGTACAAGCTTTCGACTAAAGGGAAGGGCGCAGGCAATCACAAACAATCCGTCTTTGAAAGCCAGCCTCGCACCGCCAAGACGGGCGAGCAGTCGCCTGAGGCTGCGCAGCCATTCTTCCGCGGGGAAGCGTCGAACATGCCCGACGCGGCGCAGCAGGGGCTGCCGGTGTTCAAACAACCGAAAGTAATGCGCGTCTGGGTTGCGCCGTACGTCGATGCCGACGGAAACCTGCGGTCTGGCGAGTACACGTACTTCGCCACACCTGGCGCCTGGAACTACGGCAGCCTGACCAAGCCTGGCGCAGCGGCCGCAGGCGGGATGTTTGAGCCCACCAAGCCCAATCAGCTGGGATTCACCCCCAAGGAAGTGAACTCCACCAACCGTGCCACGACGCCGAGCGGTCCGTCAAAACCGCCCGAGTCAAAGGCGGCTACCGGAACGACAACTTCGTCAGCACCTGCACCTTCGACATCGAACGGCATTACGCAACCGTACCAGCGACTCAACTGAACGTCGGCAGCGCCACCACAGCCCACGTAGGAGATATCTTTGAAACAAGCAGGCAAGTTGCTCAAGCGCCTCACTGCGTTCGTAAAGCCGGACGCCCCCATGGCGGTCCCCGCCACGATGTCGGCGGCGGCAGCCATGACCGACCGGGAATCGTTCTCGTCGCTATTCACGTATCGGTTCTTCGATGACGAGACGAATTTCATGTACCTCGATGACGGGCACGGGCCGGCCATCGGCTTCCTGCTCGCCATCTCACCGCTCAATGTCGCCGGCGTGAACGCCGAAGGTGCTATCGAGGCCGCCATGGTGGGTCTCCCGCCCGAGTCGGTCTTGCAATTCGGCAAACTCGTGACCCCGCAGGTCGAGGGCTTCGTGAACACCTGGGCGAACGCGCGCCTCGCCAAAACGAACAACCCGCTACTGCGACAAATCGTTGAGCGCCGCCGCGACTTCCTGCTCACCACCGCCCTGGGCCCATCGATGCTGCCCCGCACGCGCATGCATCCGCGCATGATGCAGTGGTACGTCGCCGCGCGCGTTCCATTCACGGGTGACGTGAAAAGCGAAGTCGAAATGCGTGCCTTTCGCCAGACGATGCGTGATTGCCGCAACACGGTCGCCAGCGCGTTGTCGGCCGTGGGCATGCAATCGATGGAAATGGCTGAGGTCGACATCAAGTTCCTGCTCTGGGAGCTTCTGAATCCGCACCTCGAGCCCTCCGAACGTATTTTCGAGGCGACGCCTGGCCAACCGGTCTCGGCGGACCTCATGTCCCGCAATACCCGTGTCAGCGTTTTGCGCGACGGCCGCATCGGCTTCAGCAAGCACGCAGGGGATACGAACGCGGACGGCGAGCACGTGCCTGACGTTGTCGTGAGTTGCCTCACGGTCGATGCGGCGCCCCATACGCACTACCTGCCGAGCATGGCGCGCACCCTCGGGGACCCGATGTCCTGGGACGACCGTATCACGTGTCCATACTGGGCATACACGACGGTCCACATTCTCCATCCCGATGACTCGAAGGATGACCTGCTGGGCAAGTTCGGCATGCTGAACAAGCAGACGATGTCTGAGAGCCAGTGGTTCCGTTCGATGATGGGCCACCTCTACGAGCGTCGGGACCGCGCAGAAGCGTTGCTCAAGGAAACGAGCAAGGGGCACCGCTTGGTGCGCGCCTACACGGGCATCAACCTGTACACGCCGCCCGATGAGGCCCGACAGCAGACCGAGCGCGTGAAGGGCTTTTTCCGAGGCGCCGGATTCCGAATTTCTGACGAGCCCTACATCTCCCTGCCGGTGTTCATCGCGTCGCTGCCGTTGCAGTATGTCCCGGCGATGGACCCTCCGAACCGCGGGATGCAGCGGGCTTGGCTGATGAGTTCCATCAACGCGGCCTCCATGATGCAAGTCCAGGGTGACTGGCGCGGTACGGGTCCGGAGCACGCGGGCCTACTGCTGACTTCCCGTTCGGGCCAACTTGCAACTTTCGACCTGCTGTGGAAGGACTCCACGAACTACAACTTCGTCGTGGTAGCCGCCTCTGGCTCGGGCAAGTCATTCCTGACCAACGAGCTGGTCTGCGACTTCCTTTCCCGCGGCGGTATCGCGCGCATTATCGACGTGGGGCGGTCGTACCACCGCTTCTGTACCGTCATGGGCGGTGAGAACCTGGTCTTCGACGCGGAGAAGCCGCGGTCGATGAACCCCTTCACCGGCATCAACACCGTCGATGACCTGAACGAGCTCATGCCGATGCTCAAGGAGCTGCTGCGCCTGATGGCATTCCCCCTGACCAAGTCGGAGGATGTGCCTCAGTTCCAGTATCAGCTGCTCGAAATCGTGGTCGAAAAGGCATGGCGAAAGTTTGCTGCAGCTACCGAACTCAAGCACGTCGTCGAAGAGCTGGAAGTCTGGGACGGCGCGTCGCCGGAGCTGGCCCACCAGCTCGCGATGCAGCTCATGGCGTATTCCCATGGCCGCTACAGCGCGTGGTTCACCGGCCCGCGTGAGGTTTCCTTCAACAAGCCTCTGGTCGTGATTGAACTCGAAGAGCTCAAACAGGACCCACAGCTCCAGTCGGTCGTGCTGCAGCTGGTGATGTTCCAGTGCACGAAGGAGATGTACCTCTCCGACCGGGCCCTCCCGAAGCTGCTGGCAATCGACGAAGCCTGGGACTTGATGGGCGGCCTCAGCACCGGCAAGTTCATCGAAACCGCCTTCCGCCGGATGCGTAAGTACAACGGCGTCGCCGGGGTCATCACGCAGTCCTTCCAGGATTTTACGAAGTCCGAGGCAGCAATGGCTGCGGTGGAAAACGCCGCGTGGCAGTTCATTCTTCACCAGAAGAAGGAGTCCATCGACTACGCGGTCGACCACAAGCGAATTTCGGCGGACGAGGCCACCATCGAGCTCATCAAGTCCGTGAAATCCGGCGAGGGGTTTTCCGAGGTCTTCGTGCGCAATGACGCCGGCGCGGGCGTGTACCGCTTCGTGACGGATAAACACTCCTACTACACGTTCTCGTCGAGGGCGACCGACATCATCAGGCTGAACAAGCTCACCGAGTCAGGCATGACGCTGGAGGACGCCATCGACAAGCTGGCAATGGAGGATTACGCGCGAATGTGGGGTGGCCAAGACGCCGCCTGACGCGCGAGAGTCCATCAGAACGCCCGGCGATGCCGGGCGTTTGCTTTCAAGACGTGAACATGAACGACGACACCACTTCACAAGGCGAAATTTTCAAGCTGCTCGCTCCCTATCTCGGGGGTACGCTTTTGCTTGCCGTGATGGTCGTAGTGCTCCTGCTGCGCTTCTCTCCGTTGGGACAAGGCGGCGGCGGGACATCCACGGTGAACGCGGTGACCTTCGATGTGGTGAAGTTTGCCAATGCGCAGCGCGCAGTCGCCTCCGCGTTCCTCAAGCCCGGCAGCGCGGACGTCGCCGAGGCGAACGAAATCCTCCTGGGACTTACCGAACGCACCCGCAAGACCATTGAGGAGGTGGCAGGGGAGGGCACGCTGGTGCTCGTGAAGCAATCGGTGGCCCACGGCGTGTCGCGCGACATCACCGACGACGTGCTGAAGAAACTCGGCATGCCGACCAATGCCCCGACGCGAGACGCCGTGGCATACACGCTGGACGTTGCACCGACCATGCTGATGGGGCCGCTGACCAGCCGTCGCCCGCAGACGACGGTGGCCCCCAGCGGTGAAAGCGTTATCCCGTGATTTCGCGCGACGCCTTCGAGCGCTTCTTCATCATCCTCGCATGCTCTGTGCTGGCGATTCATGTGTACGTGAAGGTCGTCCCGTACTCGCTGTCCTGGAACGTCACCGCATCGATTCCACGGGGACTCTATTTGTCCACCGAGGCGACAACGACGCCCCTGGTGCGCGGTCAGATTGGCTGCTTCGCCTATTCGGCACCGACTTGGGCGGAGGCGCGCCACTACTTCCCCGATGGGTTTCAGCTGTGCAAGTACGCGCTGGGCTTGCCTGGTGACGTGGTCGAGGTCGATGCGTCCCTTCGCGTGTCCTCCGCTGCGGGGAAGCACGCCGACGTCGCCTTTGCATCGGCCGACAGCCGCGGACGCCCGATGCCGCGTGCAGAGGGCCTGGCCGGAGCGATTCCCCGCGGGGAGTACCTGCTGCTGGCACCCGCCCACACGAACAGCCTCGACTCGCGCTACCTGGGACGTATTGCCCACGAGCGCCTCACCCGCACCCTTGTTCCCCTCTTGACCTGGTAACCACATGGCCACCGCGAAAGCTGACGCAGCAGACGTCGAAAAAGATGAAAAGGCGCAGCGCCTGCCCTTCCTCGAGGACGGCGAGCTGGCGACCGTCGTTCGCGTTGAACTGAAGACCCGCAAAACGCGAGCCCCCAAGCCCTATACGGAGGGAACGCTGCTCGACGACATGAAGGGCGCCGCGAAGTTCGTGGAAGACGCGACTCTTCGCAAGGCCATCAGGACCAAGGAAGCCTCTGGCATCGGCACTGCCGCGACCCGTGCGGAAACCATCGAGAAGCTCAAGGCCGTCAAGTACATCAAGGCCTCGGGAAAGACCATCACCGCGACCCCGAAGGGTCTCGACTTCATCACCTGGCTTGAATCCATCATGCCCGAGCTCACGGACGTTGCGCTCACGGCACGCTGGCAAGCAGAACTTGATGGCGTTGCCGTTTCAGGTGGCGGCAAAGCCTTTGAAGCCGGCGTCGCAGACAACGTGCGACAGCTGGTTTCTATATTTCAAGTGGCGCCTTCAATGCGCCTCGCATCCACCTCCTCAACTGAAGGCTCATCAAGCATGACTGACACCCCCAAACGTGCGAACAAACCCAGCGACAAGATGCTGGAGTTCGCGAAGCGCATCGCCGACAAGGTCGGCAAGAAGGTCCCTGACGACGTCATGGCCGACTGGGACGCCTGCAAGGCGTTCATCGACGAGAACAAGGACGCGGCCATGCGTCCGAGCGAAAAGCAGATTGCGTTCGCCGGCCGCATCGCCAAGGAGAAGGGCCTGACTGTGCCTGATGACGCGCTGAAGGACGGCCGCGAACTGTCGCGCTGGATTGACGAGAACATCAGCAAGTAACTCGCCTGCCTCCGCATGCAAAGCCGGCCCCGTGCCGGCTTTCGCTTTTGGGTCGCTACACCGGGAGGACATCAACGCCCTGTGCAAGGGGGCAATCATCACAAGGACAAACATGACAACCGCGACCGAATCTCGACTGGAAGAGTTGCTCGACCTGAAAGACGTCGAACTAGAGGAAGCCGAAGAGCGCATCCGCACACTCGAGAGAGAAATCGACTTTGGCGTCGACTGGATGCGGCACGAACCGCTTCCGCGTGACGAGTCGGGGCTTCCGCTCCCCCGCATCGAACTCCGGGTGATACCGAACACCCACTACTGCTTCGAAGCCGAGGTCACCTTGGCGTTGGCGCAGCGCGATGGCAGCGTCAGGTTCGTTCCGCTCTCATACAGCAAGGTGTCAGGCAGAGCGGTCGACCTCGAGCAATTTCCGACCTCCGGAGTGCTTTCCGACCGGCAAATCTCTGACCTGCCCGGGCTGGTGAACGACGCCTGTTTTCACATGGACAAGACCGGCATCGGCGCTTTCGTAGTGCTGGACGACAGGCGGCGCTATCGAATAACGAGCTTGCGCCCCCTGGCGATGGAGGCCGTGGCCTAACCCCGTCATTCCTCGAAAGCCCCGCATCGCGGGGCTTTCTCTTGCTGGCAGCAGTTCACTCGTTGGGCCGGGCGCGCCTTAAACCGCACCGGATAAAGCCGTCGCTATACGACCCGCAACCTTTTGGAGGTCATATATGCGCCAAATCATCGGAATGCTGGGAGCACGGGGCTCCGGCAAAGATACATGCGCGGCGGTGCTGGTGAATGAGCTTGGCTTCATTCGCATTGGCTTCGCCGACACCCTCTACCAGGAGGCGGCTGATGCGTTCCGCACGACCGTCGAGTACCTGGGCAATCGCAAGTCCAAGGAGCTGCCGCAAACGCCGCTCGCGCTCAGCCGCTGCGTGAGCGTCCACTTTGTGGAAATTGCGCTCAAGTCTGCGACCCGCGACCGAAGCCTGCGCGACGCTGCATTGCACTACTTCAAGACCGGTGAGCTGACACCCCACGTTTCGGCACGCCGCACGAGGGGTGTCCTGAAAGCGGCTAGAAGCCCACGATGGACGCTGCAACTCTGGGGAACCGAGTTCCGCCGGAAGAGCAAGTATGGGTACGACTCGTACTGGCTCGACCAGGTGCGTGCGGCCGTCAACGCGCAGCCCGGAAAGTGCTTCGTCATCACGGACGTCCGCTTCAAGAACGAGGCGTTCTTCGTGGTGTCAATCGGTGGCGTGCTGCACCGCGTGCGCCGGCCCGCCCTGGAAGCCCGAGATGCGGCTGAGCGGAAGGTCACCGGCCTGGCCGCTCACCCGAGCGAGACGGAACTCCTGGACCACCCGGTGGACTTCGAATTCCTGAATGAGGAGGGCCAGCTCGCGCAGTTGCGCCTGGACGTGCTGCAGCAGGCTGGGTTCCTGGAGAAGAAGGCGGCCTGACGCCTCAACGCCTGATTTTGGGCCTGCCACTCTGGTGGCAGGCCTTTTCTTTTGTTTAAACGGCAGAGCTACACGGCTCAAGCTCACCCACCTCAGCCTAATGAAGCCTCTCCACGTCCTATTGCTGTCCGTCGCCCTTGCGCTGCCCGGGTTGACGCATGCCCAGTCCAGCTCGACCTTCAAGGAAAACGCGGCCGCGGACGCTCGCGCCAAGGCCGAGAAGGGCTGGTGGTACTTCGAGAAGAAGAAGGAGCCACCGAAGCTCGAGGAACCGGCTCCTCAACCCCAGCCTGAGCCCGTGGCGCAACCTTCAAAGGCTGAGAAGAGCAAGGAAGAGAAGTGCAAGGAGAAAGCGACCTGGTCGGCCGACTGTGGGTTCGTCCACCCAGGCCAAGATTTCGAGTTCCAGGCGAAGCAGCGCGACGCCCTGATGGAGCGTATGGTGGTCTCCAACAATGACCCGCAGGCTGTCGAAGCCTTCCAGTACTACATGCGCTGGGTGCTCGAGCGCACCAGTGAGGTGACGAACCTCTGGTGGTACAACATGGTCCAAAACCCCGAACTGGACCCGACGGCAGCGCAGCCCATCTCGGCGATGGGCTTGCGACTCATGACCGAGGTGCGCAAAGGCTCAGAGGCCGAAATCTTCGACGTGGCACGCGACGAAGGCGGAATGTTCGTCTTCTTCTCGCGCAGCGACTGCATCTTCTGCCATCAGATGGCCGAGCCGCTGCGGATTATGCAAGAGCGTACGAAGCTGCCCATCCGTAACGCCAGCCTCGACGGCCAATGCATCGCGCCATTTGTCGAGGGTTGCCTGACCGGCGAAGTCGCCATCCAGGCCGCGCAGGCCCTTCAGGTCGCTACCGTTCCCACCGTTTTCCTCTACATCAAGCCCAATACCTGGATTCGTATTGCCACCGGCATCACCGACGCTGACTCCATGGCAACCCGCGCAATGCAGTTTTTCACCGCATACCGCACGGCTTTGCTCAAGGGCGTGGAAAACGGGCAGGACGGCCGGCCCTCCGTGGATTTCGGGAAAGACGAAGGGCCGACGGGGAACCTCTCGACGGGCGTAGGCGCAGGCAAACGCCAGGAGGTGTCCGAGGAACTTATCCATGACCTGCTCGGGCGTAAAAACTGAACGCGTACCTATAAGACCAAATCACGGGGAATCTCCAATGCTGCGCAAACTCGTCATCCTCTTCCTGGCAGCCTCGATGCTGCTGCAGGCGCCGTTCGCATCCGCTCGCGACCTCACAGCCGCTTTTGGCAATCTGCTGTCCAAGGGCGGAGTTGCCGCCGTCAACAAAGGCGGCCGTTACGAATCCTCCGCTCGAAACACATTCATCGCGGGCGGTCTAGAAATGCGGATGCCCAAGCAGGACGTGTCGGCGCAGCTGTTTTCGTTCACGCCACCCAAGGTCACCGTCGGGTGCAACGGCGTATCGGCCTTCTTCGGCGGCTTTTCCTTCATCTCGAGCCAAGAGTTCGAACAGTTGGTCAAGAGCATCGCGTCGGGCGCTGCGCTAGGGTTCGTGACGATGTTGACCCTGAAATCCCTGTGCCCGCAGTGCGCCGATGTCGTGCAGCAGCTGAAGAATGCCGCCCAGGTCGCGGCACGACTCTCCATCGACGCGTGCAAGCTCGGCATGGAAGCCGCCAAGAAGTTCCAGGGGGAGCCGAACGATTTTGCCTCGGAGCTCTGTGGAGCAACAACGACCTCTGGCAGCGGTACCAGCGCTGACTTCCTGTCCTCCATCAGCAAGCAATGCAACACCATCGTGGGCTCGACCCAGGCGGTGAAGCAGGCCAACCCGGGCACGGCGGGGGGGTCCAAGGAGTCTAAAAGCCAAGAGTCCGAGCTTGAGTGCAAGCTCGGGGTGGGCAACGTTACCTGGGCAATGCTCGGCGGCGCCAAGTACAAGTTCAAGGGTACTGACGACGAAATCTACGCACGCAAGACCGTCATCATGAACATGATGGGAGTCGTCCTGCGCGTAGGGGACAAGGAGGCATCCTGCGAAACTCCGAACGGCACGTTGAAGCCAAGCGAGGCCGATGGCCAGATGATGGTTTTCTGCCCGCCTCAAGTTGAGGCTAAGGACATCACCGGCGCCTTCATGTGTGGTACCGACAAGAGCGCCTTCTCAAAGGTGGTCAACGGCTCGGCCGTCATCTCCTACTGCAAGGCCTTCTTCGATGGACTTGCGGGAGCCAAGCAGGACTCCGGAGCGTCGCTGGATAACCTGAAGCTGAAGCGGCTGATGGTGTGCGAGGAATCGGAATCCTGCAAGAAGCTGGTGCTGAAGGACTTCGCTGAAGCCAACGTTGTTAGTGGCGTGGGCTTCCTGCCCCAGGTCGCGAAGCAGTTGGCCACCGCCGTGGACAACGTACGGAATAACAAGCCGATGGACCAGGAAATCATCGACCTCATGGAAGCAGCCCCCTACCCGTTGTACCAGGCCGTCAACGCGGCCGCTGTGTACCCCGTCGCCGCAGCCGACTTGCTCGACTCGCTGAGCATCCTGGTGGCAGAAAGCGCAGCAGGCACGATGCTGGAAGAGTTCCTGCGTGTCGACGGCACCATGGGTGGCGGAAGCTGTACGAACGAGCAACAGGTTCGCCGTGTCATTGAAACACTGGCTTTTGCCAAGACCGAAGCGAAGGCCCGCAAGAACCTCATCGCATCGAACATGGCCGCGCAGCAAGGCATGCGCGAGCAAATTCGCCAAATCAACCTGGCAATCCAGCAGCAAGTCATGAGTGGCGAACTGCTGCAACAAAACAAGATGGCTGCCGGCCTCGCCAGCTCCCTCAGCCCGACCGGCGCCGGCAATCAGCCGACCGGCAACTAAAAGACGAGGCACCAATGCCCTTCCTCTACCTCATTCTCGCTGTGGCCGCGCTTCTTGCTCCGGGACTCGCGTTGGCCGCCCCGTCGACGCTGAACCCCATCGACGGCAACTCGTGGGACCTCATCGTCTTCGGAAATGGCCGGGTCATCTACGACATCATGATGGGCGTGAAAATGCTCATGGTGCCGGATGCCGGCGACTCTGGCTTCACACTCCTGCTGCTCCTGATGGCCACCCTTGGCTTCCTGGTGCTGGCGGTGAAGGCCGGATTCGACCCAGGCAAGAACCTGATGAAGATGTTTGGCTACATCTTCCTGGTTTGGATGGTGACACTGTTCACGACGAAGATTGTCGTGAACGTGCAGGTGCACGACATGGTCGTAAATCAAGCCGGCCAGCAGGATTCCTGGGTGGTCACCGGCGTCCCCGCACTGGTGGCGCTTCCCTCCGCGCTGACCTCACAGGTCGGGCAGTACTTCACCAAGTCTCTCGAGACTTACTTTTCGGTTCCGGCTGAGTTCAAGCTCACGGGCGGAGCTGCGGGTCAGTTCAACCTTTTTGCGAAGATGGTTGAGGAGTCGAACGAGTACGGCTTCAGCTACCCGGCCCTCAAGCAATCCTTGTCCGCGTATACGGCCGATTGCGTCGTGCCTGCAATGGCCCTGTTGAAGCTGAAGGGCCCCGGAAAGGATGGCGAGCTGACTGGCGTCGACGCGCTGCTGCGCACCAACGACCTCATGAAGACCTACAAGTCCGCCCAGCACAAGTCCATCATGACAACGTACTTCCCTATCCCCGACCAGGGCGGAGCGGCTACGCCCGGCGGAACGCTGGGCGGCATGGGCACCGTAGAGACTTGCGAGAAGGCGTACGACAATATCGAAAAGGACATGAACGCCCACGCTGCCGCAATGCTTGGACGCGGTGCAGAAGCCTGGAAAAAGGCAGGCATCATGGTTCCGTTTGAGACGGCGTTCCGTTCCATGCTGGCCCAAGCGGCCGCACCCGGCTCGGTGGCCTCCGGCTTCAGCAGCCCGAGCGGCTACATCCTGCAGCAGGGCTTTCTGAACTCCATGACTGGCTCGTTCCGTACTGCAGCCGCCCAAACCGGCAACAGCGAGTTGATGCAGGCAGCGAGCGCCTCGCAGGCTGAAGCGTCGCAGAAGTCCGCGTGGGTCGCATCATTTTCGACCTTCAACAACATGATGGGCTACGTCTTCACCGTGTTGCAGGCATTCATCTTTGCCATCACTCCCCTCATCATCGTCGCACTTCTAGTGCCCGGTCTTGGAGCGGGCATCTTCAAGAACTACGCCCAGATTCTCATTTGGCTCACGCTGTGGATGCCGTGCTTCGCCATCATCAACTTCGTCATCACATCTTTCGCGGCCGAGTCCTTCACCGGCGTGTTGAATGTCGACGGCGGCCTGTCCATGAACAGCAAGGGCGCGTTCAATGAGAAGACCAAGAACATGGTGATTGCCGCTCAGTTCCTCGGAACGATGGTGCCCATGATTACCTGGGGCATCGTGAAGGGCGCCATGGCGTTTACCGAATTCATCTCGAGCGGCGTGGGGTCCCAGTTCGCTAGCCAGGCGGGTGCGGCTGCAGCGTCAGGCAATCTCTCGATGAACAACATGTCGATGGACAACTATAGTGCCAACAAATTCAACACCGCGATGTCCTCGGCGGTCGGGTTCCAGGCCACGAACGCATTTGCCAACGCGGGTGCGTTGGACGTCGTGCAGGCAGCGGGCGGCTCTAGTGCCTCGATGCACGGAGCGACGGTGGACGCGAAGCAGCAGCTGAGCGAGTCAATTGGCCAGAAGCTGGCGGAGCAGCGGTCCGTCTCGCACAACCTCTCATCGATGAAGGAGAACACGGCTTCGACTGTCGACGCGATGAGCCGCTACCAAAAGGGCGACCATAGCGTGATGACGGCGGACGCATACAACCAGGCGATGCAAATGGCTCGACAGGTTACCAAGAGCAACTCAGCCGGAGAAAACACTTCGGCCAGCAGCAGCAGCACGAACAGTTCAAGCGGGCAGCGGGGACAGGGCATGGGCACGACGGCGAGCACTGAATTCGGAGTTGGCATGCCTGGAGGCATCTCGCCTATCAAGGCCGGCGCCTCGGCCGGCATGAACGGGAATACGAAAACGGAGCAGCAAGAGGCCTATAACAAGGCGGACCAAGCAGCCCACGGCACGAGCACGGCGAGCAGTGTTTCGAAGCAGGAATCCGGGACGGCGTCTTCGGGGAATACCCATACGGTGACTCGCAGCGACGCAGAAGTCATCGGGATGATGCGCAGCCATGACAACCAGGTTGCCTTCCGTCAGGCCGCCAGCGAAGCGCTACAGCGCAGCGAGAGCGTCACCGCCGGGCTTGAGCACATGCAGTCCCTGACCAGTACCGCTTCGTTCAGCAGCGGCATGACCCTCGACGGCGTAAATCAGTTGATGTCGCAAGTCGAAGCCGCGCGGGGCATGGGCTCTGCAGCAGAGATTAGGGAGAGGTTCAACGAGCTCAGTTCACGAAGCGCTGAGCACTTCAATACGACCTCTGCGGCCGTAGGCGGCAGTGGCGGCGCATTCGGTGGCAGTGGCGGCAGCGCCTTTGGTACCGGCGGAGGGACCGGCCTCGATTTCGGTGTCGGAGGCGGAGGTGCTCCCGCTGGTGGCGGTGGCGCTGGTGGCGGCGGCGGCGGCGGCGGCGGCGGCGGTGGTGGCGGTGGCGGCGGTGGCGGCGGTGGCGGCGGTGGCGGCGGTGGCGGCGGTGCATTTGGCCCCGGCTCGAGCAGCGCTGCTGGCGACATGCCGAACGTCGCACCGACCTATAACCAGTTCGTAAACGACACCGGTGCGGAACTCGATAACCGGACCCAGGAGACGAACCGCACAGCCCAGCGAACGGCCGAGGCCAATCAGACGGGTCGGGACGAAACGAAGGTTTCCAACACTGCGGTAGGCGCACTTGCACAGAACGCCGGCAGGAACATGAGAATGGAAAAAATCGACAAGGGATTCTTGGACTGACCGAACAACGGCCCCAGGTTTGGCGGGCACGAAGAAAAGGGGTACCTGCAGGGTGCCCCATTTTTTGCTTTAGGCCGACGCGCGGCGAATATAAACCGGCGCTCCCTATACGGGGTCTACTGCAAACTCTTGAGACCCTGCATGACCCGTCCTGTGCACGCCTTCGTGCTAGGGGCCGCCCTTACCCTGTTTGGCCAAACAGGGGTTGCTTCAAGCTTGGAGCAATCGGGGCAGCCCGAGCAAAGCGTATCCGTGATGAAGACCTATGGCGTTGGCGTTGCCACGTCCAAGGGGCTCCGTACGGTCGTTCCCGCCGGCTGGCGGACCTATGTCCAGCCACCCGCCGCCTTGCCTGAGTCGATGTCGTGGAAGGTGGGCCAGGAATGGACCTCCGTCCTGGCCGACCTGGCCAAAGATTCCAACATCAACGTGCTCGTCGACTGGTCGTCGAAGTCTGTCTACCTCCGTACCACCGAAGCGGCACTGGATGACGGCGCAAAGCGTGCGGAAGTCCTGCAAGCAGCCACCACGCCACTGCCGCGCTTTGAACCCAAGCCGCTCGCCGTCGGCGTCATTGAAAAGGTGGCAAGCACCGCCGCTTCGTCCCAAAACCACCTGAAGACGGAACCTCTCGCGGCAGGGGCACCCGCCGCTACGGCCGCAGATGCTGCTTCGAAGGCCAGCTTTGCGTCCTCCGCTGCCTTGGCGACTCCTCTTGCGGGAGAGCCAGCCGGTGGCAAATTCGCAGTGCGCAAGAAAACTTCCAATACCACGTTCGACGCGCCGCTTGCAACGGTGACGTTGGGGCCGTCTGACGTGACCGGCAGGGCTGTCGAAACGCGTGGCACGGCTTCCCTGGGAGCCGCACCGGTCGCTCAGGGCCCTTCCACCTCGAGCGCCGTGAGCGATGCGCCCGAGCCCGCGGAAAAAGTCCTTGCCAAGGCCGAGCCCGCTCAGGTCGTCGGCGCGTCCCCAACGACAGGCACCGGGACCGCCCCGGTCGGGGCCGTGACGTCCGGCCCTTTGTCCGTGCTGGAAGACAAGCTCGTCCTCAAGCCCGCTCTCGGCCTTGACCTGGTTGCGGCGCCCTCCGCTGGGCCGTCACAGCAGCATGACCTGCTGACTGCGCCTATTGAGCGGCCCTCCGCTGAGAAGCGAATGGCCACTTCGGCGGCGGTTCGTGCCGCTCTTGCGCCTGTGACTGCGGAGCCTGGTCCGTTCAACGCTACCGTGCCAGCCCCGGTACTCGCGGCTCCAACCTCCGTTGTCGGGCATTTGGCCGCGCCTGCCGTTGTTGCGGCTGCCCGCTCCCCCGAGGCGCCGGTCGCCGTCGCCCAAGCAGAGCCCCCCGTGAACATCGCGCTTGCCGCCCAGATGACCGAAGCATTGAATGCCGCTCCGACCACACTTCTGCCGTCTCCCGGAGCCCGCATCGGTGACACGGAAGATTTCGTCTACACGCAGGCCGTCGCGCTGAACAAGCCTTCGGCGCGCTCCGTCGCGCAAAGCATCGCGAACCGCTTCCACCTTCGCCTGGTCTGGGCAGCGCCGGAGATGACCCTACGCGGTCCTGTCACGTTGCTCGGCAACTCGGCCGAAGAAGACATGACGCTCCTCAAGAAGGCCATGGGCGTCTATTCGCCTGTGTCGCTTGACATCCCGACAGGACAAGGCGTCCTGATGGCAGTCGCCCAATCGGGTAGCGATTATCCGAACCTCGCAGCCAAGGCTATCTTGCCTGCGGCGCCCGGGAATACAGACCCCGCCGGGACTCACGTCGTTGCTGGCGGCAGCGTGGTCGGTCAGGTCCTCGGAGGTACAGGCGCGCAGCCGGTTGCAGCTGGCGCGCCGAGCGCCACGGATGCACCGGTTGCCGCAGTCGCCGCACTTGAACTCGTGGTCAACGAAGGTGAACCGCTGGAGGTCGCCATCGTCCGGTTCGCCCGTACCAACGGCTACACCATGGAATGGAAGGTCGACGGCGGCTTTGAGGCCAAGCGGTCGCTTACCTACAAGGGTGCCTCGGTTCGCGAGGTCCTCGCCAACATCCTGCCGCCGCTTGGCGTGTCGGCAGACATCTACAAACAAGAGTCACACATCGTCGTTCGGCCTGCTGACGCGGCACTCGACTTCTAAGGAGCACCATTCATGTCGAAACGACTTCTCATCGCTGCTGCAGTTGCCACCCTCATCTCGGGCTGCGCAACGCCCTTCGCTACGCAGCAGCAGGCCAAGGACATCACGGACGCACGCGCTGCCGCCGCCGTGAAGGACTTCGTGAAGCAGGGGGCCAGCGGAAGCGTGCGCGAAATCACCGAGCCGCTGAACGATTTCCGTCGCACGGAAGCCCCTGCCAAGCGTGGCGACGTCTACGTGAAGGCGGCCAGCACGCCGTTCGCGCCTCTGGTGAGCGAGCTGTCGAAGAAGCTCGGCTACTCCGTCGCCTACGGCGAGGGCGTCGACCCCATGCGCAAGGTGACCGTGGACTTCAACGGCTCCTTCAGCGAAGACGCCATCCGCACCACCGCGTTCCTTGCGGGTTACGCCGCAGTCTTCGACCGCGACAACCGTACGCTGTACATCGCGGAGAACGCCACCTACAACTTCCGCCTTCCTTCGGCCGTCTTCAAGAGCCTGCAGGCCCAGTACAACGTGGGCGGTGACCCCGCGAATTCCTCCGCCTCGACGAGCGGTGGCTCGGGCGGCAGCGGCGGTGGCGGCAGCGCCGGCGGAACTTCGCTGAAGGCCGAATTCACCATCGCCGGCAAGGAAGGAACCGACGGCAAGGCGCTGATTAAGTTCATGTCCGACATGGCCGGCAAGAATGCCGAGGTGCTGGTGACGGACCAGGGCGTGGTGTCCGTGAAGGGCAACGCCCAGGCGCTACGCCGCATGAGCGACTTCATCAAGAACTTCGCGCGCGACGCCATGACCCAGGTGGAAATCGAAGCCTCGGTCATCGAGGTCTCACTCACCAAGGACTTCAGCCTCGGCATCCAGTGGGGCCGCGTGCTGAACGGCGCCAGCCGCGGCATGTTTGCCGGGGGCAGCTCCGACCTCGCCTCCGCTGCGGTCAAGGCCGCCGGCGGCGACATGAGCTCGCTCATTGGCTCCGCCGCGTCGGCCGCAGCCCAGGGAAGCCTCGGCGGCTACCGCACGACCGCCAGCTCGGCTGCCATCATCAATTCGCTGATGCAGTTCACCGATGTCAACATCGTGTCGCAGCCGAAGCTCGTGTCGCTGAACAACAACCCGGCGACGTACTTCGACGGTACGCAGATTCCTTACTTGGGCAGCGTCCAGCAGACGAACAACACCACGACGGGCGGCTCCGCCGGCGCGCCGACGGTGTCTGGCTCCGTCTCGTTCGCCATCGACGGCGTGAGCTTCTCGGCGGTGCCTTCGGTCGTGAACAAGAGCTCGGTGCAAATCACCTTGCTGCCGGTGCTGTCGTCGGTCGGTTCGTTTTCGAACTTCCTGAACGGCACGCTGACGGCCCCGACGCAGTCAAACAAGCAGACCTACATGCGCGTTGTGGCCGAAAGCGGCAAGACGCTGATTCTGGGCGGTATTCGCTACAACAAGGACGTGAAGGACACGAGCATCGCGTCTACGACCGGCCAGAAGAGCACCTCGAAGGAGGTCGTCATCCTGCTGCGCGCCAACGTGATTCCTCCGACCGACAACGACATCATCATGAGCGAATCGCTCTAACAGGGGCGCCGCATGCTTCTTAACATCAGGAAGAAAACGCCGGAGGGGCTGAAGGCGGTCCGTCCGCCGGACAAGGACTTCTCGCTCTTCGTCGCCAAGTCGAAGACCGCCGACGGTGCGGAGAGCGTTTCTGAGGTGCTCGTGCCGCTGCGCGGCTCGGACGACGGCAGCCGGGGGCTCTTCATTCGCAACCCGAAGGAGGTGGTGGACGCCTCCGTGCGCGTCGAGCCTGCGCTGGATGTGCCGTTCACGGACACCAAGCCGACGAGCTCGCCTGGCCCGGCCTTTGAGGAGCCCACGAAGCCTGCGGGCCTAGGCCTGAAGTTGAAGGCCGCAGCGGCTCGGAAGCCCGTCGACGAAACGTTCGAAGCAGAACCGCCGGTGGTGGCCGAGGAGGCGCGTCAACCGGACGCTGCGCCTCAGGCACCCGCGGCTCCCTCGGAAAGGGGCGCAGACCGAACTGATTCTGAGGTGGCGCAATCCGCTGCGCGTACGAGCCTTCAGGCGCGCTTCGCCAACAAGAAGGAACCGGCGACGGTGGCCGCGGCTCTACCAGGCGCAACTAAAAAGTCGTTTTTTGGTTTCGGCGGCAAGAAGGCCGGCGGGGCCAAGCCTCCAAAGGCCTCCTCGAGCTCTGAGGGTGGCGCCCCTGCGAAAGCCGAAAGGTCGGCAGAGAAGGGCGACAGCGCCGGCAAGCCGGCAAAGCCCGCCAAACAGCCCCAAGCGCCCCGAAAGGTCCGCCAATCAAGGGGCGCCTTCCACCTGGTACTCGCACGTGAGGACGGCACCCGCGCGTGCTTCCATGTCTCGGCGCAAGGCCTGCTCGATGTGCCTGAAGGCGACGTGAAGGAAGCGGCAAGCCTCACCGCACAGGACGTCCGCTTCGCGGTGGGCCCGAAGACGACCTACCGGCAGGGCAGCGACCTGGCGCTCTCCGAAGGCGTTGGCGAGTCGGTGCGCATCATTAACGCTGCCAAGCAACTGGGGGCCATCTACGCGACATCGGTGGAGCGGCTGGAAGAGCTGTCCATGCGCGTCGGCCCAGGCCTGCTGCTGGTGGAGCGTGCGATGGTTCGCCGCGAGGTGCCGAAGGGCGCCCACATCGTCTTCATCCTGCTGGAAGATGCGGAGAGCGGCCGCAAGGTTGCAATCCTCTACTACCGCAGCGTGGACGGCGAGTTCAGCGCGCCTCAGGTCACGTTCAATCCTACGAACCTGGCCTTCACCCTGGCGCAGTTCCAGTCGGCACGCGGCCTGAGCCCGGATTCGCAGACGGTCCAGCTCTCCAATGCGGACCTGGTCGCGCAGTCTGGCGAGCTCCAGCTCTACCCGGCTGAGGCCGAGTGGAACGGCATCTCTGTCAGTTCGCTCTTGAATGGCGCCGTCATGGTCGCTGCCGCTGCGGCCATCGGTACCGCCGGTTATGCCGCGGTGCTCAAGACCGGCTTGGCCAGTACGAAGTCGTCCATTTCGTTTTCTCAGAAGAAGGCAGATGCCTTCGACCGAAAGAACCAGACGCTGATTGCAAGCTCACTGGTCAGTTTTGGCAAAAGCCAGTCGCTAGATATTGCTCGTCTCTCAGAACGTGCAGCTGCGATTTGGGCTCCTCGCTCCACCTTGGTGGTCGATGCGACCGCTGCGCGCGAAACCTATGTGGTGTCGATGCCCCTGACCACTGGCGGCTTCGTGAACAACAAGCCCAGCGCGCTCAGCGAACTGCGAAACGAAGAGATTCAACAGCTTCTGAAGCTCACCCCTCCAGAAGAGTGCACGAAAACAATGCCCGGGGTGAGCGGAGGTGTCAATGTCATCCAAGTCACAGTCAACTGCGAAACTCCTGTTGGTAGCGCTGGTCGCTATCGCAGCGACTAGCGGCTACTACGTCAAGCAGTGGTCGCAGGAGGCCGAGTCCGCAAAAACGCGCCTCGCATCCGTGCAACGCGCCGCGAAGGAAGCCGAGCGCGCCCATCAGGAGCTCAGCAGTCAACTCACGCCCGACACGTCTTCTAAGTCGCTCCAGGACGCGGTCACCGCGGTGATGCTTGACGTCTACAACCGTCGGCTGCCTCACGCAGTCACTGTGGCGTCCGTCGCGCCGGGCAAGTTTGCCGCGAGCGGCAGCATGTCGCCGCTGGACACGCTCACCGAAGTCATTCCTGGCACCAAGGTGCAGAGCATGCGGGTCAATATTCGCGGCACCTACTCGGACTACCTGGGCCTGCTGCGCTACATCAAGGACATGCAGGCACATCCGCTGAGCGTCGTGCACCTGAAGGTCCAGGACCAGGCCTACGAACTCGGGCTTCGCGTCTACGGCGACCTGACCCCCGCTCCCTGAGCCGAAACCAGAAACCATGGCAAAACCCTCTCCCTTCGACTTCCTCTCCGGCTCGCGCAGCAAGACGTCCGTACTCTCCCCCGCCAGGCCGGCGCACGCCGCCTCGCGCCCCCGGGAGCCCGAGCACGTCGTGCCTCCGGCCTCGTCGCGCGAGGAGGCTCCCGCGCGCACGGTTCTCTCCGCTGAACCCGTGGTCGTGAACACCGCACAAGTGCTGCCCCTACCGGCGCTCGAGACTGGCCGTGCGGTGGCATTGCGCCCCCAACATGCGCCACGCACGGACGAAATCTTCTCCAAGAAGTCGCTGGAGAAGATTCTGCTGGGCATGGGTGTCAAGCAGTCGCACGTCGACATCGCGCTCAACCGCGCGAGCGAAACCAAGGAGTCCCTAGCGCAAATCATGCGCGACTTCGGCTTTCTCACCGGGGAGCGCGTGGCCGAGGCCGTGAGCCTGCAGACAGGCTTCGAGTACTTCGGTGCCGAGAAGGTCGACGACATCAAGGCAGAGGACCTCGCTGGCCTCGAATTGACGGACTTCAAGAAGTTCGTCCCGGTCGGTCGCCGGCCGGACGGTACGCTGATGGTCGCTGTCCCCGACGCCGACACTGTCAACGCTGCACTGAACTCCTTCTACCAGGAGTCTCGCGCAGAGGTGGTGGTGGCCAGCGAGCACACCATCCAGAACGTCTATCTGAAGTTCTTCGCAAACACGGCTGAGGCCTTCGACCTGGCGGTCAAGGAGTACACAGAGAAGAGCGCCCTCTCGCGGCGTCAGGACGAAGACGACTCGACCCTTGGGTTGATTCGCACCATCTACTTCTCGTTGCTGCGCCATGCGTGCTATTCCGGTGCCTCCGACCTCTACCTGTACCAGTCGGAACACGTGGGCATCGTGCGCCTGAAGGTGAACGGTGTCGGCCAAATATTTCGCACCATCGACATCTCGATGTACAAGCGGTTGCTGACCAAGATGGTCCAGGACAACACCAAGGCGGAAGAGCTGCGGCTGCGTCCGAAGGAAACCGTCGTCGAGTTCACCGACGAGGACAAGAAGGAACACCACGACATCGCATCGCGCTTCGGCTTCCGCCTGGAGCTTGCCCAGTCCCGCGGCATCAACAGTGCCGTCATCCGGATTCTTGACAAGAACTCCGCCGCCACGGACCTGTCTCGGCTGCCCTTCGACGACCAAACCCGCAAGGCGCTGTCTCGCGTGTCCCGCACAGCCACAGGATTCTTCCTGGTGACGGGCCCGACCGGCTCAGGGAAGACCACCTCCCTCTACGCGCTGCTAAAGGACATCGATGCCGTCGAGCGCAGCATCCAGTCCATCGAAAACCCAATTGAGTACAAGCACGGGCTCTGGCTGCAATTCGAAGTGCGCAAGGACGCATCGAACGAAGGGGACGAGTACAACGTCTGGCTCAAGGCGCTCCTTCGGAACGCGCCCGACGTGATTCTGGTGGGCGAAGTCCGGGACAAGGAAGTCGCATCCATCTGTATGGATGCGGCCAATACTGGCCACTTGGTGTTCGCCACGCTGCACACGAACAGCGCGGTGTCGGCTCTGGCGCGCCTGAAGGCACTGCAGGTCGACTCGAATCTGCTGGGCGCCTCCTTGCTGGGCATCCTGGCGCAGCGGCTGGTCCAGACGCTGTGCGACGCCTGCGCCGTGCCCGACGACACGGTCGAAACGCACGAACTGCTGGCAGACGCGAGCTACCTCGGGAACATGGCGAAGAATCCTCGCCGCGCCGGCCGGGGCTGCCCTCACTGCAACTTCACCGGATTCCGTGGGCGCCGGATGGTCTATGAGCTTCTCGAAATGTCCCCAGCGGTGCGTGAGCTGGTAGAGCAGGGCGCAACGCCCACCGCTGTGGCGCGGGCGGGCCTTCCTGAGAGCAAGTCGATGTGGGCCTGCGGCCTGGGGCTCGTTGCCCAGGGCATCACCAGTCGCGAGGAACTCGAACGCGTTGCCAACAAGAGCGTTTAAGCCACAGCGCTAGACGTCAACCAACACATCGGCTTTCGACTCAATGGAACGCGCATACAACTACACGGCTAAGAACGGGCGGGGGATGGTCCTCAACGGGATGGTGCACGCAGCCAGCAAGCCGCTCGCTTACGCTCGTCTCAAGCGGGCTGGCTTCAAGCCACTGCGCGTGACGCTCAACGCTGGAGGCACCATCAAGGGCGTCTTCAGCAAAGAGTTCGACACCCAGGAGCTTGCCCGCTTCTACATCACGCTGGGCCGCCGCATCCAGAACGGCAAATCGTTGGGCGATGGCCTTGAGTCGGCCATCGACTATGTGAGCGACCCGCGCCTGCGTCAGGCCGTGATGATTATGCGGCAGGCGATGATTGACGGTCAGTCCGAGCACCAGGCAATGCTGGCCGCCGGGTTTCCCCGCCGGGATTGCCTTTCCATCAAGTCGACCGCCGAGGCGGGCAAGGCGGCCACGTCCTTCATCTCGCTAGGCGAGGAAATCCAGCGCACGGATGCCATCCGTCGCTCGGTGAGCTCGACGTTCCGCATCCCGAAGGTGATGGCGGTCTTCATGGTTCTCTTCATCTGGGCTGCCATCGTATTCATGGCCCCGATGACGTTGACCTTCCTGAAGCAGACCGGACTGCGGTTGAGCTTCTCGCCCTTCATCGCCAACTACTTTGAATTCGTGAAGTTGTTCAATGGTGGGCTGCCCCGACACACGACCACGACGGTTATCTCGTCGTGCTTGTACTTCGGCGCCTTCGCAGGCATCGCATACTTCCTGAGGTCGCAGACCTTCAAGGACATGCTCGACCGCATCGAGTCGCTGCGTACGCTATCCGTGAAGTCGGACCACGCCGCACTTTGGAACAGCTTCGTGCTGCTCTATGACGCGGCGATTCCTGCGAAAGAGGCGGCGGTCATCGTTGGCGACTCGGCAAAGCGTCTGGACTCCAAGCGCGCCTTTCACAAGATGGGCAAGCTCATCGACGCGGGCCGGCCGCTGGACGACGCCGTGACCAATGCGGGGTTCCCGCCGGTCGTCATGAACGGTATCAAGGCCGCAGTGTCCTCGGGCTCCATCGTGCAGGGCATGACAGAGATGGCCAAGAACCTCGAGGAAGACGTTCGAGTGATGACCGACCTGCTGCAAGAAAACGTCAAGTTGCTGTCGGTGTTGTTCGTCGGCTTGGGCCTGCTGCTGGTCTTTGTGATGACCTACTATCCCATGATGGCCTCGGTAATGTCGAACCTATAACGCCATAGGTTTCAGCCTAATAGCACTGTCAAGTAGACATCCCGCGCCTTATCGTGAGCTTTGTCAAGGCCCCTCGTTGGGGCCTTTGTCCGTGCGCTGCGCATGAGGGCGTGTTTCGAGCAGCTATTGCAAAAAAGCGGCCAGCTTGCCCTGATTTCTGAGGCGTGGTTGCTAGACGTCAGGTGCGAGTCCTGCGTGAGAGCGCGAGGCGAGTGCAAAGGTGCTCCAGCGTGCGGGCCTGATAGCCCGTGATTGCGGATGCATAAAAGTTCTTCCCTACACCACAGGCCTACATCGGTCTAAGGATTACCCTCCATGAAAACCCCCCGCAATCGTTCGCTGCGCCAGCGCGGCTTCTCCCTCATCGAAGCGCTGGTCGTGCTTACGATTCTCACCATCATGGCCTTGCTTGCGGCCAGCGCATTCGACGGCGCGCGCACGAAGGCACAGGCCATGCTGAACCTGGGCAAGCAGATTGGCGAAGCCAACATCAAGCTGAAGCTCGACACCGGCTGCTACGTCAAGAACGCAAAGGCTCTGTTCGACCCCGTCGCCGCCGCGGTTCCCGCGAACAACTACTGCGCGCGCACCTTCGGTACCAACTGGACGAGTGCCTACATGGCCAAGTACCCGACGGATACCACCACGGGCGCCATCAAGTTCGACAAGCTTGGCTCTGAAGTCACTGCATCGTTCCCTGATGCGCCCGAATCGGTCGTCATCAGCGGGACCACGTGGAAGCGCTACTACGTGCGCTTCTCGAACGTTCCGGTCGACGTCGTGCGCCAAGGCCTGAACGAGTGCAACGGCAACCCGGAATCGAAGGGCGACTTTTCCACGGACAAGTGCCGCACCGACGTGAACCTGTCCTCGGACACCCCGGGCACGTTCGACATCCTGTTCGACGAAACCCGCTAATCCAAGCCGGGAAGGACGCCATCATGAGCAGGCTGCGGCCCGTGCGCCAAGAGGGCTTCGGCCTGCTCGTGTTCGTCTTGATGGCGAGCGTGGTGGCCCTGTCCATCGTTCTGGGCTACTCCGGCCTGCTTACTCGCGAGGAAGCCAATCGACGCCCCGCCAAGATGCAGGCCCTGCTCGAGCAGTACAAGACCCAGGTCATGGGCCTGTACCAGCAGCACGCGACCGAGCTGGACAATCCGTCGGCCGGAAACGGCGTCACGTTCGGAGACATCTTCGCAGGCGCCAACATCCCCGTACGGCACGGGCTGAGTGGCGCCATGTCGAACCTACTGCCTGGCGAGTCGGGGTTGCTCTACCGGCGTATTGTGCTCTTCTATCCAAGCGAGACGGACGAGACGAATCCTCCCGACCTGGCGAGCTTCGCCGCGACTGGCGAATTCAAGTCATGCACAGACGAGTCGCTGCCGTGCAGCCCCCGGCAGTTCATCACGATGGACTCCCGCGACATCCATCGGGCGGCCCTACTGGAGACGCAGCGCCGCCTGGAGCGTGTGGCCCTGAAGGCGCAGGCCTTCTTCAAGGCACGCATGCTGCAGGACGCCGAGAAGAACATCTCGGTCAACTACTTCCGCACGCCTTTCGGTCCGTCGGGCCCGGGCGTGGCCGGAAATCCCTGCCTGACCGACGAGAGCATTGACCTTGCGAACCCGAGCTTGCGAGCAATCAACGAGCTTCAGTGCCTCGACACGTACCGCCCGCTGGTGTCCCTGGTCGGCAGCACGTGGGTGCCCCAGACCAATCTCCCTCTGGTCCTCGGCTTGGCCTCAGATGAGCTCGTGTCCGGATGGGGAGCACCCATCGAAGCCTCGAGTTGGCAGGACAGCGAGACCAGCGAACCGCCTTTCACGATGGTGTTCCGCGCGCCCAACCCCTTTGGGGGCTACGTGACCATGCGTGCCATCCAGCAAATCTAAACCACCCCTCTGATGCTCTCCGAACTCATTCAGCAAGCCGCCGCCGAGCCGCAGGTTACCGACATCATCCTGAAGGAAGGAGACCCCATGTGGGTTCGTCTCCAGGGCGAGGTGGTGCGCTCCGAATCGTCCAAGGTGACGCGGGACCAGATGCAGACGCTGCTGAAGAAGCACCAGCAGCATATCGGCGTTCCCGCCGAAAACATCCAGAGTGTTTTGGAGGAGAAAGCAGGGGACCTCGACTTCGCCATCAAGGTTGGCCAGTTCCGCTTCCGATGCAACCTGTATCTGACCAACGGTCGCCGCCTGGCGGTCGCAATGCGACGCCTGCCGGACAAGGCACCGCCGTTGGCGCAGCTTGGCCTGCCCGACGGCTACATGAAGCGCCTGCTTACGCAATCGAAGGGGCTGCTGCTCGTGACGGGCGCCACCGGCTCGGGCAAGACCACCACGCTCGCATCGACCGTCGACTTCCTGAACGAGTCAAAGTCCGCCCACATCATCACGCTGGAAGACCCGGTGGAGTACCTTCTCACCTCGGAGTCCTGCCTCGTCGACCAGCGCCAGATTGGCCGCGACACCAATTCGTTCTCCAACGGCTTGCGCGCTGCCCTGCGCGAAGACCCCGACATTCTGCTCATCGGTGAGCTGCGTGACTTTGAGACCATCAAGACCGCGCTGGCGGCAGCGACCACGGGCCACCTGGTGCTCGGCTCGCTTCACACCAACTCGGCACGCCAAAGTGTGGAGCGGCTCACCAGTGAGTTCGGCGCCGAGCGCCGCGACTGGGCCCACATGGTGCTCTCCCAGGCGTTGCTTGGCTGCGTGACCCAGACCCTCGTTCCCCGTGCGGACGGGAAGGGCCGTGTGCTTGCCGCCGAGCTGATGATTTGCACGCCCGACATCAAGACTGCCATCCGAGATGGCAAGACGTCCGCCATCTTCAACCACATGGACACCGGCTCCTCGTTCGGCCAGGTGCTCCTGAACACGACGCTGCGCAACTTCGTTCGGTCGGGGGTCATCACGGCAGATGAGGCGCTATACGCCTCCTACGACCCCGCAAACCTTCGAAAGGAGCTTGGCCTTGCTTAAGTCAACCCTCGGCGCCCGTCGCCAGCGAGGCTTCTCGCTCCCCGAGGTGCTCATCGCGCTTTCGGTCATCACCATCGTCTCGTTCATGGTCATCGGAGCCGTGGGCCCCTGGCTCGGCTTGAAGCAGAACATCGACAACGACCGCCGTATGCAGGACATTCGACAGGGCCTTCAGGCCGTGTACGAGACGCGTGCGTACGAAGCCGAGACGCTCCCGGCCGGCCAGTTCTTCGGCCTGGTGACCAGCACCATCGACGGCGCCGGCAACTGTAATCTGCAATCAAGCGCATTCCGCCAGCTCAATACGCTCATCAGCGACGCAGGGGCCCAGGCCGCGAAAGACGGCTACGGAAACGCATGGTGCGTATTCGTCTCCGGACAACTCCAGAAGCCCGTGGATGGCACAACGCTCTACTACCGCAACATCTCCATCGTCTCCGCGGGCTCGGACAGCCTTTTGGCGCCGGGCACGCGGATGGCTGCGGATGGTTTGATGAACTACAGCGGCGACGATGTCGGCATCACCGTCTCTGGCTACGACGTGCAGTACCCGAAGCTGAAAGAAACGCTGCGCCGGATGTCTCGCGTCGCCACATCTTATGAAGCGTACTTCAGCATGCGCTTCCTGTCCTATGCGGACCGCGACATCACGCGCGACTACTTCAGCCAGCGGTATGACGCCTCGAGCGCTGTCGCCAGCACGGAAGGCGGCTGGGCGAACGCGGACGCGCTACTGGCAAACATCGGCGTGAGCGCCAGTGACGCCTTCACCGCGTGGGAGCGCAACAACAACATCATCGTCGCGAACTACGACGAGCAGCTCGGCAGCCAGCGCGTTCGCTCACCCGCCACGACAGGTACGGGCATCTTGCCTTACACGGCAATCCTGGCGGCCCGGGTCCCTGCGCCGGCTGGCGTAGACCTCTACGTGACCCGCGTGGCAGTCGGCAATTACTAAACCCATTCGCTATAGCTGCGAGCAAACGGAAAATCTCATGACCAAACCTCTCATCCTCGCCCTGGCCCTGGCTGGCTTGTCCTCGGTAGCGTTCGCTCAGGCGCCTGCGAAGGCCCCCGATGCGCCCGCCGCCATCGCGGCGCCCGCTGCAACCCCTGCTTCGGCAGTTGCGGTGGCGCCAGCAGCCCCGACCCTGTCCTCGTTGACCGCGGGCGCGGTGGCCACGTTGGGTGCAGTGCCTTCGCAAGCCCCCGTGGCATTGCCGGGCACCTCCTCGGACCAAGCTGGCAGCTTCGTCAATCCGTTCAACGGCAAGCCGCTGTCGACCGAGCAGCTGCAGCGTGAGCTCGAGGTAGCGCGCTACCGCTCCCAGCTGCTGGAAGAGCGGTTGAAGCAGACGAGCACGGAAGCAGAAATCAAAAACGTCCCGATTCGCAAGGGTGTGGAAGCCGCTCAGGCATTGACGCAGACCAAAAAGGAAGAACTCCAGCTGCGGGATGTCGAGCAGTCCATGAAGCCGCAGCCCAAGCCTTCGGCACAGGAGCAATCTGGCGAGCCAAAGCCGGTCAAGAAGTCGGCAAAGGCGCTCGCCAAGGAAAAGGCAGAGGCCGAAGCTGCTGCGCGTCGCGCAGCGGAGATTCAAGCCGCCCAGGCCGCGGCGATTCCTCCGGCAACCTTGCTGTCGGTCATCTCGGTCGGTGGCAAGAACTCGGTCGTGCTCGACATCCGCGGGAACGTGGCTACCATCGCTGACGGCGAGATGAGCCCCGCAGGCCCGGTGAAGGTCATCAACACGCAGAGCGCCAACGTCGGCGGCCGCACGCTCAAGGTTCACGACCAGACCATCGGCCGCTTCGTGGTGTCCGACGCCAAGAAGGACCCCGTGCTACTGGGTGCGGGCATGCCGGTGGGCGGTGCTTCCTTCAATCCCGGGTCCAACGTGACCGCGCTGCCGCCGTCCATTCCGGCCAACAAGGCCGCGACGCTGCCGCCGCCCCCGCTGCCGGCCGGCTTGATGAACACGACGAACGCCAACAAGACCATGCCGTCGGTCGCCCTCCAGTAAGCGCTCGTACATCGCTCGCCGACACTGCTCTCGCCCGTTGCGAAAACCCTAACGGGCGTTGTCTTATGAGTGCGGCGTCGCTGATTCCTACACGGGGCACCCAAAGCCCGTCAGACACTCGAAGGAATCATGGAACTCTGCCTCATCTGGGCGCAAGCCCGAAGTCGAGCCATCGGTAAAGCCGGCACGCTGCCGTGGCGCGCGCCGGCCGACCTCAAGCACTTCAAGGACCTGACCGGCGGATACCCGGTCATCATGGGGCGCAAGACGTGGGAGTCGCTGCCGATGCACCCCTTGCCAGGCCGGCTGAACATCGTGGTCACCAGCAAACCGCTCCAGCACGAAGGCGGCTTCGCCTGCAGCAGCCTCGAAGACGCGCTTGCGCTGGCGGGTACCTCCCGCCCCGCCAAGGTCTTCGTCATCGGTGGCCAGGCGTTGTACGAGCGAGCGATTCGGGTTGCGGATACGCTTTACGTCACACAAGTCGACACAAACGTTATAGATGCCGATGCATTCGGCCCTCCTATAGACGCGAGTGTGTTTCAGCTCGATGCTCAAGTCGCGGTCAAGGACGGCAGCTTGAACCTGGTCTTCGAGACCTATCGACGGCAGCGCAACCCCCGCTGACCCTGCTTAAGCGCCCGGATTGACGTCCGGGTGCTTTTTTGCGTCCTGGAAATGCAAAACGCCGCCCGAGGGCGGCGTTCGAGGCGGGAGCTAGAGCTCAGGCGGCCACGGCGTTCATGGCATCGTTGGCGACTCGATTGGAGCGGCGTTCGACCAGCGCCACTTCGACAGCAGCGGTCAACTGCTTGCTCACGTACCCGGAGCAGTTCTTGTACATGCCGGTTTCGAAGCGGGCGGCAGCCTCGCGCACCAGCTTGTTCACGGAAGGCAAACCACCAGGAACCGCACGGCAGGCCTGGGTGACCAGGAGGGGGTTCAGGGAAACCGTGGTCACGCGGCCGTCGCTGCGCTTGACGCGGAACAGTTTGTAGAAGTACGTGGTTTTCGGCTGTTGCTTGGTGGTGGCTGCTGCAGTCATGTGATTCCTTCGGCGGTTGGGGTTGGGCCTAAAACGAGTGACAGTCGAATTCTGTCAGTGTTACGAATTATACGAGCACTGTCAGTATCAGTCAAGCGGCTAGTGGTATCGCTCGGACGTGTAGGCACCGCTGCACATAAACGATTCAGCTATACGGTGATGCCGCCTTTAAGCCCCGACACCACCTATGCGCCCCAAGCTCCTTAAAAGTTTCATCGTCGTCCTGCTGTTCTGGTTCCTCTTCTCCACCGTCTGGTGGACCCTGGCCTCGCCAGAGACGAACTACAAGGCCTTGGTCGCCCTGCAGAAGCTCCTGCCCTTCATCAACCTGAAGGTCCCGGCGGAAATCTCCATCATGGGGGCCTGGCGGGTGCAAATCTCGGTGCTCGCATACTGGACCGCTCCCATCCTGTTGGGGTCTGCCATGTTCGGAGCTGTTGGCCTGGGCCTGGTATGGACGCAGGCGGCGCGCCAGAGCAAGGAACGGGCAGAGCGGGAAGCGGGTTCGGGCTCCTTCCGCGAGGTCACTATCACCCGCGGCGAGCTCCCGCTGCCCAAGACCTGGCCGCGCGATGAATTGGACTTGGGCGCCGACGACGACTCGGCGCTGTCGCGCATGACGGAAAAAGAGCGTGTGCTGCTCGGCGACGTCCTCGGGACGCTTTCGGCGCACCCTGACGCATACCCCGGAGAAGGCGTGAGGGTCAGCCTTCTCGAGCACGCCCTCAACCTTGCCTCCAAGGCATTGACCCATCGCCGGTACCCTGGCCTGTCGGCAGTGGTCGCAGCAGCCCACGAGCTCGGGAAAATTGAGGCGTACGTGAAGCGTGGCGATACCTGGACGGCCATCAAGGACCATGACCGCGAGGCCTCCCGCATCCTCGGTACGCTGACCTCGTGGTGGGCCCTGCCGGAAGCTGACCGCAATGCGGTGATGATGGCCGTCAAGTTCCACAGCCGCCCGCGCCAGATTCCTGATGTCAACGGCGACCCTGCCATCTACCGGCAAGCGCGCGAAATCCTGGATGCAGCCGATGGCGCCCAGGCTGAAGCCCTGACCGAGCAGAAGACCCAGACCCTGGAGAAGCTCGAGTTGCCGGACCTCATCCTGGAGGGCTTCCTCCAGGCGCTTCCGCAACTCTCGTTCCAGAGCCGCGGCTTGCCCAAGGGCGTGCAGGCCGTCGCCTGGAAAGTGAAGAACCGCGTCTACATGCTTGAAATCAAGCTGCGCGACACCGTGCTCGCGAAGCTGCCACAGGAAGTGCGCGGCGCACTTGCCCCCAATCCGAAGGAGCGCAGCCGCCTCCAGCCATTCACCCTGGCACTCTTGAAGGCCCTGGACGAAAAGGGTTGGCTCGTGCGCAAGCACGAGAGTACGAAGCTTGAGGTCAAGGAGGCGCTGTGGAACGTCAAGGCAGGCAAGCTGGAGTTCAAGGGCGTCATCATCATCGACGTGCCTGAGGAGTACATGACGCAGCTCCCGAAGGAGGACAGCATGTACGACGTTGCCATCTCCGGGACGCTCTTCACGCCATCGGCTTCTACAAACGCCGCGACCGTCGCAGGGACCGCCATCTCGAAGGGGGACCTGCTGGGCAGCGTGCTCAAGCCAGCTACGCCGAGAGAAAAGCCGCCTGCGCCGCCGGCCGAGGTTTAAACGCCTGTGCCTAGAACTATGAACCTCGCCCCTCTCTACCGATGAAAAAACTTCACCTTGCCGTCGCGGCGCTGCTGGCCACCGCCTCCGGCGTTGCGCTCGCACAGTCCGCACCAAATCCCTTCGCGCGCCCCGTGGAGCCCGCGCAGCCGGCCCCCGTGGTGGAGCAGTCGCAACCGGGAATGCCGCTGGCCACGCCGGGCGTCGTTCAGGCACCCGTACCGGCTGCGCCGGCAATGCCCATCGTGCTTTCCAAACCCACCATTGAAGAAGAAGTGGACGCAAGTCGAGTCGGCACGGTAAACGGCCTGCGCATCTACCGCGGCACCAACACGTACGTGTTCGAGAAGGCCGCTGACAAGGAACTCATCCGCAGAGTCTCCAACCCGGCCGCGCAGGTTGGCGCTCCCGCCGCGACCGTCGGGGCTCCGGTTCCGATGCCCGCGGCGCCCACTCCGCGCGACCTGCCGTCCAGCGTCGGCAAGCCTGCCCCGAAGAAATAAGGAACCCTTGAAAATGAACAAGACCCTGCGACTCGTCGCCGTGGCCGCAGCCGTCATGCTGGCGGGCTGCTCCACCATCACCCCCAAGGATTTTCCTGAGGACCTTCCGAATACCTCGCTGAAGGCGGAGCAGGCCATGTCCATCTCGGAGGGCTGGGACGCGGCACCGGTGGTGAAGGAGGGGAAGGCGTCCATCGTCATCATGACGCCGTTCTCCCTCCCGCCTGAAGTCAAGAACCGCAAGGTGCAGCTGAGCCTCGAGCCGGGTGCAACCGTCAAGGACGTGGTCGCCGTGCTGGGCGAGATGGGCGTTCCCATTCTGATTTCGGATGAACAGGCCGCCGGCAAGAGCTTCTACATGCCGCGCTTCAACGGCACCCTCGGCCAGCTGCTGAGCGCCATCGGTCGCGCAACGGATGTCTGGTTCACCTGGAACGAAGGCGCCGTCCTTGTCTCGAGCACCGAGCGCATCGCCGTGAGCGTCCCCCAGGACAACACCTTCGGTGAGGTGCTGGTCAAAGGCCTGGACGCCATTGGCATCAAGGAGCGTGCGGTTACGTGGCAAGCCGGCATGGCCTCGCTGGACGTCACCCCTTCGCAGTACCGCAAGGTTCGCCACTACCTCGGCCGCATGACGGACAACTCGGCCTTCGTGACGCTGCAGGTGGCGGTGGTGAACGTGACCCTGAACCAGAACGCCAAGCAGGGCGTGGACTGGGAGAAGCTCCAGCTGGCGGCACTGACTGGCGGCAACGTCCAGGATATCCAGGCCTGGCAGAAAGCGCTCAACCTGAACCAGCCCACGACCGGCACCGGCATCAACGGACAAACCGGCACAACCGGGACCAACGGCACGACCGGAGCGACCGGCACGACGGGCACGACGGGCACGACCGGCAACGCCGTCGCCGATGCAGCCAACGCTGTGGGCAGCATCGCAGGCGCAGTGTCCCAGGCAGGCTTCGCTGGCGGCGCTCTGCAAGGCCTCATCTTCACGCAGCGCTTCAACTTCTCCGGGATGTTCAACTTCCTGCAAACGTACGGCAACGCCGAGACCAAGCAGAACGTCCTGCTGAAGACGGTGGCCGGCAACAAGGTCGAGTTCAAGTCGCTCACCCAGATTCCCTACGTGAAGGAAATCGGCGTGACGCAATCGACCGGCGCGAACAACAACACCGCGCTGGGCTCGACGCAGACGGAGAAGGCTGACGACGGCATCACCGTCGAAATGACGCCGACCTATGACTCGGCTGCCAACACGGTGACGGTGGACATGAAGCTTGCCATCAAGGCCGTGATTGCCTTCAACGAGCTGTCCGCGGGCAACCAGCTCGGCAAGCTGACCCAGCCGACGACGGCGGAACGCAGCTTCAACGATATCCTGCGCATGCGCCCCGGCCAGACCGTGGTCGTCGGCGGCCTGGCCTACGACTCTATTTCGAACAGCTTCGGCTCACCCCTGTTCCTGCAGGGCACCAAGGCTGAATCGCAGACCCTGAAGCTGGACCGCCAGAGCATGTTCATCGTCGTGCGCTCGAGCGTGGTTCGCATCGGCCAGCTCGTCGAGGAGTCGGAGCCTGGCATGGAGGACTACCTCGAGCTCGCGCCCGGCAAGGCCAACCCGACCGCCGCCGAGAAGCGCAAGGCCGGCGGCCGCCTGAACGCGGGCAAGGCGGAGTAAGGACGCAGATGAACAACCTCCAAGAATCCCCCGCCCCGAAGCAACCTTCGGAGCCTTCGTTCGATGAGGAGTGGCGCGAGAGCGACTTCCTCCCCACGGGAGAGCAGCCGGTGAGCCAGGCCCTGGAGCCCATCGCAGAGGAGGCGACCGCCCAGGCCGCAGACGCGCTGCCGGTCATGAAGCCGAGGAAGCGCTTCTTCGGCAGCCGCATGAAGTCCGCCGTGAGCGAAGACCCGACCGCCGCGTCCCCGGGCGAGCCAACGACCGTGCTGCGCTCGGCTCCCATTCGAATCCTCATCGGCTACCTGCCGGAGGTCCGCGAGCGTGACGCCCGCGAGTACGCGCTCGGCGTGGCGGAAAAGCACTTCGACCAGCCGGCCATGGCTTTCTACGACGCCTTCAAGCTCGGGGACGGCTACGCCTACGAAGTGCACGAAGGCGGCGACGGCGTCGCCTACCTGCCGCAAATCATCAAGTACTTCGACAGCCTCGGCCCCTATCGCGCGGACGAGCCGGCGAAGGTGACCATCCGCACGGGCACGCGCCTCGTCGAAGTGGAGCGCCAGGCCACGGGACTGTCGGCCATTCTTCTGCCGGAATCGTCCACGAAGGAACCGACCGCCTGGCTGGCGCCGCGCGAGCGCATGTCGCCTGCCCTGAACCAGCGAACTCGTTTTCTGGTGCTGGGCGCCGTGTTCTTCGTGACCGGCTTCTTTGCCCTGGTGGGCTCCATGGTGACGCGATACCAGCCGTACGACGCACCGGTAGCCTCCGCCGTGAGCCGCGTGAACTATGACGACCTGCCAATCTCGCGCTGGCCGCGCCTGCAGTCCTTGCAGCCGAACTCGTACGTTGCAAAGGTGGAGTACGCCGACAAGCGATGGAAGGCGCTTGATATTCGGGACGCCCGGATGACGCAGGCTGCGCCCGTCGGTGCGCCGCCCCCGCCGCAGGTGGCGCCGCCAGCTCCAGACCTTACGCCGCCTCCCGCTCCCCCTACGACTCCCGCCGGGCAATAAGGACCGATACATGTCTCCAGAACAAAAACGCAAGTTCAACACCGCGGCTGGCTCGACGTTCATCGCCATCGGCGTGTTCGCATGGGCGCTGACCTCCTATTTTGCGGTGACCCCGAGCCAGGCACGCCCCGCGCCGACCTATAGCGGAGCAGTCGTCGACCTACAGTCGTGCGCGGGCACTCTACGCAGCCTGGGCTACAGGGATGTCGCCATGAAAGGCGATGACATCATCATCTTCGAAGAACTCTCCGACGCCCCGAAGGAGCAGTTGGAGCGCGCCACGCTGGCAGCCACCGTGTGCAAGCTCGAGATGAAGTCGTTCTGCATGGGAGAGGCCTGTGCGCGCCCTGGGATGAGCTTGACCGTGGCCCGTCCGCAGGCCATGAGAGAAGCGGCAAAGGCGAAGCCTGACGCGGCTGCAGCGGCCGCGAACCCGGGACCCGCGGCCTCCGGGTCGAAGTTGATGCCTCCAAAGGCGTTGCCCAAATCTTAAGACAACGGCCCGCACTAGCGGGCCTTTTCAATCCGATTGGGGCTGTACGCAAATAGGCCTCAACCATATAAAAACTGATATTCGTTTCTTAGTCGACTTTCTATACGGAGTATCAGCAGGCTGCGAGTGACGCATGTGCGTCAACCGACCGGCTGGTGAATTTTCCACTCCATCAAGGATTCGACACCATGTTCTCCCTCATCATCACCATCATCTCCATCGCTCTGGTCGCTGCTCTGGCTCTCGCCACCATCTACTACGGCGGTACCGCCTTTAACAAGGGTGCCGCTGAAGCCAAGGCCTCGCAGTTCATCAACGAAGGCCAGCAGCTGAATGGCGCTTCGCAACTGGCCAAGACCGACGTCGAAGCCGGCACGCTCGTGGCTGCCCCGGCCACCATCGACGACCTAGCACCGGCATACCTGGCGCAAGTCCCCGGCACCTGGGCGTCGGCCGACATGACTCTCGCAACCTCGGTCGTGCCCAGCAAGAAGGTGTGCGACGCCATCAACGTGAAGGCAGGCCTGCCGGAAGCCGGCCCGGCCGACGCAGCCGAAGAAGCAGCCAAGGCCTTCTTCTGCAAGGGCGACGGCGCTGCAACTCCGGTGTACACCATCACCTACAAGCTGTAATCGCATGCGGGGCATGCCCCGCACACGTACAGCGCACAGAAGCGGCCCCTTGGGCCGCTTTCTCGTTTGCGTCCTCCTGACACACCACCTGACGTCCCGGGAACCCTGCAGACTCTCGTCGGTCACTAGCAGGCCAGCTAGGCCGCATTCTCCTATGCATGTCCATAGTGCTGGTCGCGCGGGTCGTTTACCGGCCCGGTAGCGCGCCGGTCGCCGCAGTTCGCGGCCAAGCCCAGCGTTGAGGAAGAACAATACAACTCAGAAGGCCTCTGGCTTATGCCCCCCCGACGTTGCCATGCAAAGGGGTGTTTCAAGCCTTGCGACAGCGGCACGAGCGCAAAGAGAAAGCGGCACGCGATGCGTGCCGCTTTGCAGTTGGTAGCGGAAGTAGGATTCGAACCTACGGTCTCCTGGTAATGAGCCAGGCGAGATGGCCAGCCTTCTCCATTCCGCGGTAAGCTTTGATGGGACTGCGCTTCAGTCGATAGCACAGCAGACAGACTTGGCCTCATAGGCCGTATCGCTGCACTGCGGGACGCCTTCAATCCCGAGCTTTTTGTTGACGGCTGCGCAAGCTTCGCTGGACACCTCGGCACGGAAGGCGTAGTCGGTCGAGAACCTCCACGACTCCTGCGGCCATGCCTTCAGGTACTTGCCGTCTTGAAGCAGTGTGTCCTTGATTTGCTGCTCATCGCCGGTGGGCATCTGGCCATCGTTGTGAAGCTTGTAGAGTTCGAGTGCGCCGACCAATTGGCTGCCCTCTTGAAGGTACCGCGCACTTTGGGCGGCTGCCGAGCTACCTTTGCCCGCATCCTTCAGATAGAGGAGGGTGGCAACGGCAAGCACTGCCACTAGAGCAATGGCTAGGATTGTGACGATGAGCGAGAACATATTGAAGACTCCAAACCTGGTTCGGTTGCTTGTGTTGCTTGAGGGTTGATGCTGCTTGCACGTATAGGAACGCGTTTAGCCGAATACTCCGCCGGAGGCCATAAGCATTGGAAGGATTGCTTGGCCGAACAGAATGCCTCCGGCAATACACATGAAGAGGGCAGCGATGAGGTTCAGCATTGGCACGAACGACGCTAGCCGCTGTGCGTATAGCTCACGATACTGATTTGCTAGCGTGCCCAGTGTTCCGGCCACTTGTTCTCGGTCCGATGCGCTCATTAGGGATGCCTTGTCGGTCGGATGAAATGTGGTCATCACCTGGGGCCAACTGCGCCCCGTTTTTACCGCGGTAGTCGCGTTCATCAGGTCGGTGCGCAAAGCGCCCTTAGGAGCACCTACAGCAGAGAGGCGCAGCGCTTCTTCGGTGCGTACCCCGGACTTCACGAGCAAGCTCAGCCCGTACAGAACTATGAAGTTGTTCTTGGCAAGGATAAGGTCCTTGTAGTACGGAATCTTAAGGATGAAGCGGTCTGCGTGGACGGGACTGATTTGCCGGCCCACGGCTGCAAGCAGAAAGAAGAACAATCCTATGACCATCAGCACGGCCATGATGCAGCCGACCACAAAGGCCGTGGTGTTGATGAAGTCGATGTTCACGGAATCACCCGCGGCCTTGATTAGGTCGGACCCCATGATTTTTGGCCCGACGTAGAGCGTACTCACGACCGTGATGACGCCCGCGAAGACGAATGAGAAGATGCCGGTCGCCAGGCCCTTGGCCGCACCCTTCTTGACCTTCACGAGCTCGCGCTCAAACTCGGCAGCGTCGCGCAGCGCGCGCCAGGTCTCGCCTGAGCGAGCGCCAGCCTTGATGAGCGCCACAGTAGCTTCTGGGAAATCTGGTGCGCCGACAGCTTCCATGGCGTCCGAGAGGTCCTTGCCGGCTTCCACCTGGGCAAGCAGGCGGGCAGAGACCTCCTGAATGCGGCCCTTGAACGTATCGCGAAGCAGGGCCAGCGCTGCGGAGGTACCCACGCGCGAACTCAGCATGGCTGCCAGGCGGCTAAAGAAGATTTGGCGGTCAGCGACCGTGAGGCCGCGGCCGAGGTCCATGCCGACCTTCTTCTTGACCGTGACAATGCGACCCATCTTGCCCAGATGGTGCCGCGCCTCCTCGGCCGTACGGGCCTGGAGCTCAACCCGCTTGACTGAGTTGTTCTTGAGCTTTACGCGCCCTTCGAAGACTGGCATTTATGCTTCTCCCTTGTCCAGCTTCTCGAAGAGCATCAGCGCTTCTTCACCGAAAACGCGGATTACTTCCTTGCGGGTCGTGATGCCTTGCTGGCACTTCAGGATGGCATCTTCGAGCATCGTCGGCCATGAGCGCTCGCCGGCGAGCAGCTTCTTCACGTCTTCTTCAGTCGAGAAGTAGGCACTCTCAGAAATCACGGTCCGGCCGCCATACCCACTGTGGTAGCAGGCAGGGCACCCGTCGCCCTTGCAGTGCACGCAGGTAGTCCGAATGAGGCGCTGCACAAGGATGGAGCGCAGCAGGTACAGCAGTTCGTGCTGAGGCACCTCCAGGTCCCGTAGACGCGCGACCACGCCGAAGATGGAGCCCGTGTGCAGGGTGCCCAGCACCAGGTGGCCCGTTTCGCCGGCCTTGATGGCATTCCGGGCGGTTTCCGCGTCCCGGATTTCACCTACCACGATGACGTCCGGGTCAGACCGCATGAAGGCGCGGATACCGCGCGAGAAGTCCAGGCCGAGGGTTTCGTTCTTGTTGACCTGGCCAACGTACGGGATACGGTACTCGACAGGGTCTTCCATGGTGAAGATGGAGCTGCCAAAACGGTCCATCTCGCGGATGGAGGCGTTCAGTGTCGAGGTCTTGCCCGAGCCCGTGGGGCCGGCGATGAGGCACAGGCCGTCCGGGCGGGACACGCCCTTGCGCCATTCCGAAATGCGGGTGACACCCAGGCCGTCCAGCGAAGGCTGCACGCGGTCAGGGTCCAGCAACCGGATGACGATGTACTCGCTGTTGCCGGTCGGGATTGCCGAGACCCGGAGGTCGACCAGCTTCCCGTTGTATTCCATCTGAAAGCCCCCATCCTGCGGGACGCGCCGCTCGGCCAAGTCCATGCGGGAAAGGTCCTTGATTCGCGCAGAGAGGGTGTTGTACTCGTCGAGCGTGCCCTCGTGGGTGTGCGCCCGGCGACCGAGGTACCGGCTGAAGATGGTGTAGGAGTCATACCGCGGCACGATGTGCAAGTCGGAGACGCCGTCAGCGAAGGCGCGCCGCAGAATCTTGTCAACAAGAGAGTCGTCGTCCTGCTCCATGGCGCGCACCTGCTCGAGGTAGGAGTCGACCTTCTCGAAGTCCGCCGCAACGAAGACGAGCTCAGCTTCGGGGTAGTAGGGCTTTATTTCTGCCGCCGCCTGGCGCTCGGACTCGAGAGTAGCCAGGTAGACCTTGCCCGCCGCTTCAGCGACCACCATTGTGCGCGTGCCCATCAGCACGTCGGCCGGGATTCGCGCGGTAAAGAGCGACTCCCCGTGAATCATGTCGGGATTGGTGGCAAGAATCGTCTCGAGGAGCGTGGCTCGCGAAATGAAGCCACCCCGGCACAGGATGAGCCCCAGGCGCTCCTGCGTGATTGCTTGCTCTGCTTTGGCGGCATGCAGAACCTGCTGGGTGATGTACCCCTTCTGAATCAGGTATTCACCGAAGCCGGTTCGTTTCGCGGGTGCTGGGGCAGGGGGCGTGTCGTTCATTGATGATGCGCTCGTATCCATGTGGAGCGTATAAGTCCAGCGTTTAAATCTTTAAACGGGACCGCGTTTAAAACCCAAAGGCTAAAAAGAACACACACCACACTGAATTTGAGGCGCAGCCCCATGGAAAACGTAGAGCTCGACAACCTTGGCATCCTTCGCCAGACCAAGGTTCCGCATGAGCTGGACTGGATGACTGACGACGAGAAGCGCTTCATGCTCGTCCTGTTGGACGCAGGGGAGTTCGGCCTGCTGAAGCGACAGGTGCTGAAGGAGCTGAAAACTCAGCCGGACCTCGCGATGCGCCTGTCTGCCCACGGCCTGGCCGACTGGGGTACCGACCGTCATGGCAAGGAGAGCTTCTTCGCCCTGTCGAACAAGGGGGAGGAGGTCGCCGGGATGCTCCTACGCATTGCTCGCAACGCCAGCCACGCGTCCATTCGTGAGCTCAAAGCGCAGGATGCCGCCGAAGTGCACGCCGGCTAAACCCGTAGGCTAAAGGTTCGAACGACCTCAATCGAACCAGAAGGACTCACCGTGCAAGACAAGACCTGCAACATCGTTGCTCAGTACGTACAGGCGCTGTATGCGACCGCGCACGTTCGCCCCTATGAGAACAAGAGCCAGGTGAGCAACGCCGTCAGTGTCGAGCTCACCTCGGAGGCGCTGGAGCACCCGGGTCACCATCGCGTGGAGTTGTCGGTGACGGTCGAGGCCACCAATGAAGAAGGCGTTCTTTGCTTCGAGGCCGGCGCCGCCCTGGAAGCCATCGTTGCGCACGCAAACCTCACCGACGAAGAGCTCGCTGCCATGCTCGAGCGGCAGATTCCAGGCCTGCTCATCGGAAACATCCGCGCCGCCATCTCCACTGCCACCATGCAGACAGGTTACGGCCCCATCACCCTGCCGCCCCTGTCGGGCGACCAACTGCTGGCGCTTGCCCGCAAGAAAACCGGCGAATGAACGCAATACTCTGGATTTTCGTCGCGCTGGCCTTCGGCTTGATGGCCTTCGTCAGCATTCAGGATAAAGTTCCGGAGGAGCTGGCGTTCCTCAAGAGCGGGGGCGACATCGTAGAGGGTCCGCTCCCGGAGCAGCTCAAGGAAGAGCAGCTCGATGGCTGGACAATTCGCCAGCAAGGCCCCGTGTTGGAGGCTACACGCCGAGCAACGGGCGACATGGTCGTCAACGGAACCTCGTACGACGTTCCCTCGTTCGGCTTGCTCTGCAACGCCGGCGCACCCGATGCCCGCATCGACTCGCGTATGGCTACGACTGGTGTCAAGACGACTCCGGTGGAAGTCGACGGCAAGGCCGCCGAATGGCAGAAGGGGAGCGGCCTGAACATCTTCCCGCCGAATCCGGTCGAGTTCACGCGCTACCTTGCCAGCAAGCCGAGCGTTTCATTGACGCTTTCCTTCCGGGACCTTGGGAAGCAGACCGTGGTGTTCGACACCCACCAGCTGAAGCAACTGCTCCGCGGGTTCCCGGCGTCCTGCCGCTGACTGCGGACCAAGCACGCGCGTCGAAGCGGTTGTTGGAGCGCCTGCTGTGTAACCGCTTTTCTGCCTGCCGCTGACGGCGCACAATCCCACCCGAGGGGGTCTGTATGGGCATTGACGACGTCCGACATTTCTTAGAAGACTGGAGCGGGCCTGCGCAGGGAGTGGAGGCAGTTGTCGCCGTAGTTGTAGTCGCCATCGCGGCCCGCAGGTGGTTTGTGCCCTGGTGGAAGCGCCGAGCCGAGCATGCTGAAGAACTCAAGCGGTCAAGCCGAGAGCAGCTCAAGGCCCGGGCAGCCGAGCTGTTGGCGTTCGACGCAGAGTCATCAGAGGAGTTGCGTCTTGGCAAGCTTGAAGAGGCTATGGAGCTGCTCCGGCGACTCAACGATACGGTAGGTCTGGCAAACGCTTGGGTTGCGGCGGCGGAAGTGCTGTGCGTGCCGGGTTCACCGGTCAGAGACGACGAGCGGTCTATTGAATACGCGCTGAAGGCCGGCGACTACTTCGAGAGTGCGGGTGAAGCCTATCGAGCGGCGCGTGCGTACCGGGTAGCCGCCCGAGGCGTTGAGTGGCGAGACGACAGCACCGCGTCTTTGGTGGAGGCAGCCACGTTGCGCAGCAAGGTGGCGAGACTTTATGAGTCGCTCGACTACGGCGACGCGGCTGAAGAGGAATGGAAAAGGGTGCGGGACCTCTACAGCGTGGCCAGAGAAAAAGATAGAGCAAAAGCCAATCTCATCGGCGAATAGTCCAGCCAGCGCTAGGCAAGCGAAGGGGTCCTCCGCGGTTGGATGCTGTGTTGCTTTCCGCCTTTGTGCAACACGGGGTTGCGGCGCGGCGGTCAATAAAAAGGGGCCGAAGCCCCCTTGCTGATGCCCGGCGAGTCGGTCAGGCATCGAGCGCGCTGGTGGCCTCGTCGTTCGCAGACACGGCGCCCGGCTTCGGCATCACCAGGGCGCGCACCTTGCCTTCGATTTCTGCCAGCAGGGTGGGGTTGTCGCGCAGGAAGTCGCAAGTGTTGTCACGGCCTTGGCCAATCTTCTCGCCCTTGTAGCTGTACCATGCGCCCGACTTCTCCGCCAGCTTGTGGGTCACGGCCAGGTCGAGCACCTCACCGGCCCGTCGCACGCCCTGCCCGAAGAGGATGTCGAACTCTGCAGTCTTGAACGGGGGCGAGACCTTGTTCTTCACGACCTTGACCTTCGTCTCGTTGCCGATGGCCTCGTCACCCTTCTTGATGGTGCCGATGCGGCGGATGTCCAGGCGCACCGAGGCGTAGAACTTCAGTGCATTGCCACCGGTGGTCGTCTCGGGCGAGCCGAACATGACGCCTATCTTCATACGGAGTTGGTTGATGAAGATGACGAGGCAGTTGTTTTGTTTGACCACAGCGGTCAGCTTCCGCAGCGCCTGGCTCATCAGGCGGGCTTGCAGACCGGGCAGGGAGTCACCCATCTCGCCCTCGATTTCAGCCTTGGGCGTCAGCGCGGCTACCGAGTCGACGACGATGATGTCGACTGCGCCGGAGCGGACCAGGGAGTCAACGATTTCCAGGGCTTGTTCGCCGGTGTCCGGCTGGCTGATGAGCAGGTCAGAGAGGTTGACGCCGAGCTTTTGGGCGTACTGCACGTCCAGCGCGTGTTCTGCGTCCACGAAAGCGCACTGCAGGCCCTGTAGCTGGCCTTCGGCGATGGTCTGCAGGGTGAGGGTGGTCTTGCCCGAGCTTTCCGGACCATAAATCTCAACCACGCGGCCGCGGGGCAGGCCGCCGATGCCAAGCGCGATGTCCACACCCAACGAGCCCGTCGACACCACCTCAATAGCCACCGGCGGTGCGTCGTCGGAGAACTTCATGATGCTCCCCTTGCCGAACTGCTTTTCGATGTGTTGGAGGGCGGCGGCGAGGGCTTTTTGCTTGGCTTCGTTCATGGGGGGTGCGTACGGTAGGAAAAATGGAGGAGGGACCCAGTAGGCAGGGCCTTCGGGCAGAGAAGCATTATAGCTCCCAAGCGTTTTAAAGTCCAGCAAAGTTGCGTTTTAGATGAGTCGCCTTGAGGGCGCCGGTGCCGCGTCCCTACACCTTGCAGGACATATTTCTCAAGGAGCAACAAATGCAAGTCATCAACATTCCCGCAGGTAGCCTGGCCGTTCTGTCCGGGCTGCCCGGGGCAGGAAAATCGCACCTGTTGCAAAACAGTCGTTTGCCGCACGGCATCGTGCAGTCGAGTGACGCTCTGCGTCGCGCGTTCGGTGGTGAATCGGTCTTCATCGCGGCCGATGGCCACGTGGTTTCCGAGCCGCTTCAATCGGTAAGCCTCCTTGTGTGGGAGACCATCGAAAAGGTGGTTGAGGAGCGCCTGAAGCAGGGGCTCACGACCATCGTCGACGCCACGCTCGTGGCGGACGAAATCCCCGGAAGCTTCGACCGCGCTCGCTTCGCCAAGATGGCCCAGCAAGCCGGCGTGCCGTTCAAGGTCATCATCGTCGATACTCCGATGGAGCGGGTGCTCGCCCAGAACGCGAGCCGAAGCGCTCGTGTGCCTGAGCGCGCCATCCAAGAGTTCCTCGAAGGTGTCACGGTGCCAGCGCAGGGCAAGGCCCCCGCGTACGTGCTTGGCGGCTATCAGCGCACCTCTCGCTTTCCTCACGAAGTCGTGACGTCCGACGCGGTAGTCCGCGTGGTGGCGCCTCTTCAGCTGGAGGGCGAAAACTGGGACATTGTCGGCGACATTCATGGCCTGCTGCGCGAACTGCGTGCCCTGCTCGAGAAGCTGGGGTACGAGGAGTGCCCAGACGGACTCCATCGCCATCGCGACGGGCGCCGGCTCCTTTTCCTGGGCGACCTGGTCGACCGGGGTCCGGAGAGCATCGAGACGCTGCGTTTCGTGATGCGTATGTGCGCGGCTGGGCTGGCAAAGGTGGTCATGGGTAACCATGACGCAAAGCTCGTCGCGTTCTGGGACACGGCCAAGCAGGAGAAGCTGGACTTCTGGCGCTCCTTCAGCAATGCCCAGACCGGCATGGAGCTGCTGCGCCTGCCTGAGGACGAGGGGGAGCGCATCATCGCGTTCCTGCGCTCGTTGCCGCACTTCGCAATGTACGAGAACGACACCCAGCGGGTGGTGTTCGCCCATGCCGACGCCAAGGCGTTCAATCTGATGCGAACCCCGCGCGACGAAGTGCTTCACGGCGCATCGAACTGGGGCCGATTCGACTCAGACGCGGCCATGCAGCGCTACCTCGACACGTACGACTTCTGCTCTGCCGAGCTGGTGCCGCCAACCAAACGCCAGTACTACATCCGCGGGCACATCCCGGGTACGAGCTGGCAGGTGAAGGTGGTGAGCCTGGACGCACACGCGTTTCAGAACGGCTCGTTGCTCGCAATGCGGCTGGATGACTACCTGAAGGGCAAGAGCTCGGTCGTGCCTCTGCCCACGACGTACGACTTTAATGCAGTGCAAGCTGCCCGGGTTGCACCCTACGTTGGCCTGCAGGAACTGGTGACAAACAAGCTGGCAACAGTGTCGACTGACACCCGCTACGGCTTGCGCCTCTTCAAGTACGCAAAGTCGGTGTTTTACGAGCACCTGTGGGGTACGAACAGTGCACTTCTGCGGGCGCGCGGCCATGTCTACGACGTGGCGGGCAACGTCGTCTCGCAGCCGTTCGACAAGGTTTTCAACTACAAGGAGGAGGGGGCGGGTCTCGACCTGGCGCCCGAGACTCGGGTGCGCGCGGTGGTGAAACTCAACGGATTCCTCGGAGTCGTGAGCCCCCACCCTGTGATGCGGTCCGACCTGCTGGTGCACACGACCGGTAGCTTCGAAAGCGATTTCGTCGGCTACATCAAGGACTTCATTACCGGCCCGGTTCGCGGGAAGATGCTAAAGCTGTTCAGCAAGCGTCCCTTGACGCTGATGTTCGAAGTTCTGCACGAAAAGGACCCACATATCGTTCCCTACGAGAAGGAAGACCACGGCTTGCACCTCATCGGCGCGCGCGAAATCCGACAAGGGTCGTCGCTGCTGACAGAAGGTGAGCTGGACGACCTGGCCGCAGAGCTGGGCTTCCGCCGGCCGGAGCACTTTGAGACGACGTTCGGTGAGCTGCTGAAGCTCAACGCCGCTTGTCACCACGAAGGCCACATGGTGCGGTTGCTCGACGACCAAGAGACGATGGTTTTGAAGCTTAAGGGCCCCGTGTACCTGACTTCAAAATTTCTCGCTCGCATGTCTGACGGCAAATGGAAGCACCTGTTCGCAAATCCCGCTTCCTTCAAGCTGCGAATCGATGAGGAGTTTTACTCTCTCGTCGATACTTTGACGACAAAGTTTTCGCTGGAGGCCATCCTTCAGCGCGACGAGCAAGAGAAGCTCGCGTTAATTCGCGAACTCGTTCTGTAGCATTCTTCCGCGCCGCCCAGTCTGTCTGGGCGGCGCATTTTTCGCGTTGGAGATTCCTTGCCCCCGGTGCCGGCCGGACTTGGATGCTGTTCAGGCCGCCGCGTGCAAACGGAGGGACGGAGTTCCACAGCTCGTAGGTGCAGCACTCGAAGCGGTCCAGGCTAACCCGCCTTTCAGATGGTTCGGCGCGGCGTTTAACGCACGTTACTACACGTGCAAACATGTTCCTCCCGGATGCCACAATGAAATCCCTCAACCGTTCCCTATTTGCCCTTTTGCTTGGAGCTTCTGTCCTTGCCCCGGCCTTTGCCCAGACAAGGTATACGCTTCGCGTCCCTACCCGCGGCATGGCGGTCGCGTCGCCGACCACGCCCGCCAGCCTCAGAGCGAGCCTGGCCGCTATTGATTTCGGCATCGAGGTCGGCGGCACCGGCCCATACACGCGGACCGTGACGCTGTCAAACACAGGCGATAGCCCCGTAACGGGCCTCTCCGTCAATGGTGGAGGTGAGTTCGGGCTGTCCGGCTGCGCTGGGGGAGCCCTCGCAGCGAAGAGTTCCTGTGACGTGTCGGTGAGCTATACCCCCGTCGCGACCCTTACCGGTCCGCGCTCCGGTACGTTGTCGGTCGCTGCGGAGGACCCGGCGGTCTCGCTCGATATTCCCGTGACGGCCGATACCCGGCAGAACATCTGGGCCACTCGCTCGCCATACACGGCGTCTACCTTCTACGGTGTCCCGTTCTCTACGACCGTGGAGATTCACAACCCGCCGAACGGCAAGCCTCAGCCCTTGACGCTTGCCATGCTGGACGGCAATCAGGGCTGGGAGCTCGACCCGTCCCTAGGGACTTGCCCACCGAACGGGTCTGTGCTCCCAGCGCCTCATTCCTGCACCATCGGAGTCAAGTACACGGCAGGCGACCTTCCGGGGAATGACGTCCTGCAGGTGAGCTCGCTTTTCTCGATTCCTGTCAAGGGGACGCCTTTGGCCAGCCAGGTTCGAGTAACGAGCGGAGCCGTGGCTATCGGCCCCCTCGCTTTGGGGGCGTCGGGTACCGCGTCGGTCGACCTCCGCGCGGATGGCAGCATGGGTGCCACCTTCAAATCCTGGGCGTTGCCGGCAGGGCCAGGCTGGGCTCTCGACTACTACACCTGCACGTCCGCGCTTACTGGCTTTGGCGGCAGCTGCAGGTTCAAGGTCACGTACACGAACACGACCGGTGTCGCCCCCGTGAACCCGAGCATGTCCATCGTGACCAATGTCGGCAAGGTGACGATTCCCATCGCAGTGACCGTGAACTGAGGCAGCGCCGCTGGGCGACTGAGAACGCTCAAAAGGGGCGCCCTAAGGGGCGCCCTGCTCTTTTCTCGCCTCAACCTCCGAAATGGAAAAGCCCCGGCGATTGCAGCCAGGGCTTGAATGAGGCAGGGGAGCTGGAGGCTCGTTGCTCAGAAGCGAAGGAGGTTCTTTCTGACCTTCACGCCGTAGTGTTCCAAGACTGCGGCCCGGAAGCGCTCCCACTCATCCTCCCCGGCGGGCGCATGGGTGCACATGAGGCACTCCTTGGCTCCCTGCATCTGGGCGGTGGCTGAGTTGTGAACGTCGATGCCGAACTTCTTGCTGAAACGTGCAACGCATGAGCCGTCGGAGGCATTCACCCAGACCGTGTCCCGGCTGCCGGAGACCTGGGTTTCGAATTGCAATGTTGTCATGAAGATGCGTGAGTAGCTGTCAAAACAGCGTGGATTGTCCTAGCGCCGTGTCCAAGCCCGCCTCGAAGCGGCGGAAGCCTGCGACCAGGTTGCGAATGTAGCGCGACTCGAGGCCTGCGCCTTCCCATGCTCGCGCAGCCTCGCTGCGGGCCTGGGTGAAGTGCGAACAGGTCGCGAGCCACTCAGAGCCGCCGCGGGCTTCGACCTCGGCAGCGAGGGCGGGGTGCTGGCGAAATTTGGCTGCAATGATTTCAACCATCATTTCGTCCCGGTCGGGGGCAACCTGCTTTGACACCTGATAGGCCGTCTCCGCATCAGGGAAACGCCGGCCGTTGTAGTGGAGGGGGTAGGACTGCTTGAGTACACCCTTTTGACGGGCCAGCTCCGTTGGGTTCGTCAGGGCAGCGCCCAAGGGGATTTCCGCACCGGAAAAGATGTTGAGAGGAGGGGCCAGGTTGGTCATGGTCTGTTTCGGGCGAGGTGCCCTGGAGTTCCTGATGAGGCGTGTAGGGACCCCGGGGGTCGCAGAGGCAACAGAAAGGCCCCGTGAGGCGCAATGCCTGCGGGGCCGAGCTGGTTGCGGGAAAAGGACTCGAACCTCTGACCTCTGGGATATGAACCCAGCGCGCTGACCGACTGCGCCATCCCGCGAATTCTTGGAGGCTTCAAGCGTCTCCGACACTTCGTGTACGCACGGGTTTTATCCGCATATTCCACAACCTCGACGCGCTTTTGCGAGGTTTCAGGGGCCAGCCACCTTCCCGGGCAGCTCGCCGAAAATCGCGGCCGCCTACGGGTCCGAGCTCCTGGATTGTGTGCTGCCGCGCTGCGACGGCACACGTGGAAAAGAGCGCCCGAAGGCGCTCTTGAGAATCGCAGCTGCTACCGCTTACCCGCGGCCTTGTCCAGCAAGCGCATGAGGCGCAGGTTGGCGTATTCGGTACTCCGACCGTTGGCAATCGGTAGCCAAAGATTCACCGAAATCCATTCGGCCACCGCGGCGGACCTGCTGATGCCGCCATGGCAGTGCACAACCAGCTTCAACTTCTCGTCGCTGAACCTGTGCAGCGTCAGGAAGTCGAAGATTCGCTTCGCATCCGTGAGCGTTGGCACCAGCTCGCCGGCCCCCTGGCAAAAGCGCGCGTGCTCTTCTGGTGTTGGCTCGTCTGGCCAAGCTCCGGGCGCAGCCAGCTTCAACTCTTCGTACGTGTCCTCGAAATTGAGAACAAGGACGCTTCGAAACCCACCGAGTGGGGGCCTGGCGTATTCCTCCGACCTGTCAAGGATGGAGATGACCAGGGTGTCAAGCGCAGGGCGCACACGCTTCATGCCATCAAGCGACAGAAAAACCAGTTCTTCAATCATGGGGTGTCCTCCTATGTGGTGTAGCGAGTGGAGGGCAGTGCCGGCGCTGTTAGCGCTTCGTTAGTCCGCTTCTCGCTATAAATGGTGTCACACACGGAGGACAATCATTTGAGGAAAATCTATACGGGCATCGGCTCACGGGAGACGCCCTCGGAGGTCCTGCAGCTCATGGAAGAGCTCGGGGTCGCTTTCGCAAAAGCGGGCTGGACGCTCCGTTCAGGCGGGGCCGACGGCGCAGACGACGCCTTTGAGCAGGGATGTTTCGCTGTCGATGGCGCGATGACCATCTTCCTGCCCTGGAAGGGTTTCAACGGCCGTACTTCGCCGCACTATGGCGGTGACGACAGCGATGCGATGCACCTCGCGTCGACTGTTCATCCCGCATGGGACACGCTGGGCCAAGGGCCCAAGAAGATGCACAGCCGGAATGCGTACCAGGTGCTCGGCCGAGAGCTCGACGAGCCTACGGACCTTGTGATTTGCTGGACGCGTGATGGTTGTGAGTCGCGCAAGACGCGAAACCGTGGTACCGGCGGAACCGCCACGGCCATCGTCATCGCATCGGACCGCGGCATTCCCGTTTTCAACCTGCGCAACGACGACAGTCGCCATCGTTTGAACGTCTGGCTTCATTCGGCCGGCATCGACTACCAGGTGCCGACCGAGTTCAAGCGACCTTCGCCGGTTCAGGTCGGCCTGTTCTGACGCTATTCACGAGCCCCGCACTTTGCGGGGCTCTTTTTCAGCTTGAGGCAGATGAGGGCGACGACGGTCCGGACGGTACGGGGGCTGAGGGTTTCTCGTCCCAAAACCCCGTGGGCTCGGCACCGAATACCACTTGGGGCGCCATCGGCTCTACGGACTGCAGTGGCGGGGTAGGTGGTGCAGGGGCCTCCAGTGCAACCCGCTCTGGTGCCGTCGCTTTGAAGGCAGCAATGGCCGCCACACTGACCGCCAGCAAGCCGCCTAGACCAAAGGCGAGGACGGTAGCCAATTCACCCGCGCCAAGGCTAAGCCGGACCATCCAGCCCAGGAGGCCGAGGCCAATTGCAGCGAAGAAGAAGGTTGGCCCCCAAGGAATCAACACCTCGTTCAAAAAGCTCGGCTTCGGGGCTGTTGCGTCCTCTGCCATCCGCATTAAATGCATGCGAGCCCACTGGATAGTGGTGCGCGCTTCGTCTGGAAGCGCGGTGAGCCCGGAGATGGCTCGCAATGAATCCGTCGCGCTCAAAACCGCTTTCAGCTGGGCGAGTGTGAGCTTGCCTTGTGGTGCGCCCCTTTCAGTCGTGGCCACATCAGCTCCCAAACTTCGTCATGATTAGAAAAATCACCGAAAGGGCAATTGCAACCGCGTTGCAGCCGAACACTAGGACCCATCGCTGCTGTCGCGCGCTACCCTCGTGTTCCAGGTGGCGATGCGCAGCCAGGATACCGAGGTAAAAGAGAATTGAAGCTGCGGCGAGGACCGCCAGCGCGGCCAAGGTCTTTGCCATCGCCTGTGTACAGCCGTCGCGCTGCGCCTTAATAACTTCGTCGCCCAAAAAGCCGACGCAAGCCGCCACTGTCGCCAGTAGCGCGTCTGTCGCCAAGAACCAGTCCTGGCGGACCAGCAATCCCCGTGAGTTTCGGGCCAGCGTCTTCCCGAGGCCGCCGCAAAGGTAGAAAGCCAACGGAATGCCGAAGATGACGGCATGCTGAACTTGAAGTGCCGCAATCAGGTCCTCCACGTGACCTCCTTCCAGGCTGGTCGACGCAGTATCTGAGCCCGTCCCGCTGTCGTCCACCGCAGCGGCACGCTGGCGCCCGCGCCACAAGCAGGAAAGCCCCACCGCTTGGCGCGTGGGGCTTCAGAGGGGTTAGTGCTTAGTGCAGTTGCTTAGGCGAGCCAGGCAACATAGCGCGCTCTGGGATGATGGTCGGCGGCTGGAACACCACAGGGGGCAGCAGGATGGTCGGGAAGCCGCTGCGCGACGTCGAGCTGGACAGGAGCTCCCGGATGTAGGGTACGAGCTGGTTGGGCACCCAGATGGCCAGGATGTGTTGCTTCGAGGCCTCGTCATGGTCGACGATTTCCACGATGCCTTCGACGACGTACTCGCCCGTCAGGACCTCGGCGCCTTCGACACGCCCCTTCAGGGTCAACGCCACCGAGGCGGCGTACCGGTTCTTTTCGGCAAGCGCGCGCCAGGTGTTCGCAATGTTGACGTCGAACTCGAACTTTCCGACGGCCTCCTGCGGAAGCTTCTTGGTTTCAAGGCGGGACGTACGCGTGAGGATGGCGTGCAGGTTCAGGGTAGGCTGGGTCATCGCAGATTGAGGGGAAAAGGCGCCAAGCGGCGGCGCCCGTCCCCTGTGAAGCAAGTGGTTTTAGCTGGGCCCGATGGGCGACTTACCTCAGCAAGTCCAGTCTGCCGGCCTGAACTGCCTCCAGTGGCGCCTTGCGCCCAGTCCTGTGGTCAGTGACGATGCCGTGCTGCGCGCTGTATGTGCGAACTTTGTCCCCGCGTTGGCCGGTGCCGACCTGGCGCCGCTTGTCCGAGGCGGCCGCGGCCGACAGACCGGAGTCCCACAACTGCTTCAAGCGCCGGGCCATTTCCACCCGCGCCTCGCGCCGGTTGTCGGCCTGAGAGCGGGAATCGACGGTAACGGTGATGCCGGTCGCGCGGTGAGTGAGGACCACGCAGCAGTCGGACTTGTTCCGGTGCTGGCCACCTGGTCCGGTGGAGCGCTTAAACCGCTCATCGAGCTCAGCCTCGTCGAGAACGAAGGCCAGCTTGCTCGTTTGCCGAACGGCAATGGTGACAGTTGAACTGTGCACCCTTCCGCGCCTTTCCGTGGGCGGGACACGTTGCCAGCGGTGGCCGCCGGCTTCGAGGCTCAGGTCTGCTGCGAGCGCTTCGCTGACCACAACCTCGAGGTTGAGTCAGCCCTTGGCGCGGGAGACGTGATGAACCTTCCCGCCGGCGCGGACGATGTGGTTCGACAGAATGCGAGCTTGGTCTTCGACCAAGAGGGCCGCATCTTCGCCGCCTTCGGCGGCATTGAGCTCAACGTTGAGCGTCAACATGGTTTCGGTAGACGATTTCAGTTTCATGATGAGTCCATTTGAAGGAGGTGAACGGGTCCTCGCTGCTGGTTGGCTTACGAGGGACCCAAAGGGTGTAGTGACACGAGAAAGAAAAAGAGGACCCGAAGGTCCTCTGGAATGGTCAGACGCGAACGTTGGTCTCGAAGACCTTCACGAAGTAGCCGTGCTGAGCGGCCCATTCACTGACATGGTAGGCCTCCGATTCGAACTGCTGGTTGCGCTCGTCGCCGAGGCGCAGCTGGATGGTCTCGCTGGAGTCTGTGTAGACCTCGCTGTCGGTCGCGCCGGTCACAGGGTCGGCAACGACGACGCGGCAGAGGCGCACCTGCTCCGAGAAGTCGCCTTGGTCCGCAAAAAACAGGTTTTCTGCATCCTGGAGCGCCTCACCGAACGCGGTGCGAGCGGCAGTTTCGGTTGCGCGAAGCTGGCCGATGACCTGCTCGCCGTTATCGCGCAGGTTCTTGAGCCGTGCCGCCTCTGCGTACTTCTCATCGCGCACGGCAACGCGAAGGAGGCTGGTAGCCTCCTGCGTTTCGGCTCGCGCCGTCGAGGTGGCAGCAATGGCTGCGTCCACCGCGCTACGTCGCTGGGCGAGGATTTCCTGGGCCTGCTCGAGGGTGGTCGGCTTGGCGCGCTCCGGCGCCTTCGGAGGCTTGGCTGCGGCGTTGCGTGGTGCGGTCACGGGAGCGGAAGGTTTCTTTTTGGTCATGGTGTAGCGTTGTGAGTTGGCCTACGGCGTATAGGGGAGGCCTTGCAAGCAGTCCGGCCGCGCTTGCTCAGGCGCGATGTGGCGCCACGTGGGTGCGGTACGGGAGGCCGGCCAATGGCTACACGACGCAGGAAAACAAAGGAGCATCGACTTGCACATTGCGGAAAAGCAGACTTTCGAACGGATGGTCGAGATGGAGGGTGACGCCTGGCGAAAGGCTCAACTGGCCAATCCCAATCAGCGCTACGGGTTCCATGTCTTGCTGACGGCTTGGCAGGAGCTTCAAGCTCTGGACCCGCTGGAGCCCGCTGCAGGCATCCGAGACATCGTCGCCGAGCCCGTCATCTACGGTGAAGGCGGCTACCACCGGTATGTCGTGTCAGACCAAGGCGAAGTGCGCTTCTCGAAGATGCACGCGCGCCAGGTCAACGTTGAAAAGGCAGTAGCCCTGGGCTTCTCGCTCACTTGAATTCAGCCGACCCTTCCGGGTCGGCTTCTCATTGGCCGCATTGGTCTCCGCGGCCGGCTTCGAACCGGCAACCAACAAGCTTTTAAAGCGAGCGCGTCTGCCAATTGCGCCACGCGGAGGATGAAAGCCCTAGACCGGGTCGGCGGACCAGGGGAAGGCTTAGGAACGAGAAGGGCGCCCGAGGGCGGCCCGATGCAACGAACCCCGGTGGGTCTCAGCCCTTACGGAACCTGGCCTGCGCTTCAGCAACGCGGACCCGGAGCGTCTCAGCCAACGATTCTCCCTCATCCTCCAGAGGAGTATTGAGTGCCGTCAAAAGCTCAGCAAGGCGGTTCTGCCAAAAGTGCAAGGCAGCCGTGCCGAAGAAGACCTGGATGACCCAGGAGACGACCAGGAGCGTCGTCACATACAACAGGCTGGCGCGGCCTCCCAAGAATAGGATGTCGTAAACCAGGGATGGGGCGAAGCCGGTGGCGCTGGCTACGAACGCCTGACGAACCGTCAGCGTCTGGCTCGGCGCAAGTTGGCGAAATGCGAGCTGGCCAATAAGTGCGGCTAGGGGCACGCCGAGCGCGACCACGAGGATGTCACCCAGCGGAAGCGAGAGCAACGGGAAGCGCAGTAGGAAGGCGCTCAGGCCGATAGCCGCCGCGGTAGCCCAGAACGCCCGACCGGCATAGCTCGCCTTGTCAGCAGCAACGAACTCGGCGCCTTGCTTGAGGAAGGACCCGGTTCTGGCTGCAACGTCGAACACGCGGCGGCCGGCCTCGGTTGCTTGCGCGGCAGCTTGTTCGGCGGTCTCGCGCCACTGGTCGGAGTTGGATTGCATGGTGGAAGGGCTTCGAAGCGCACGGGAGGGTTTGGAGCTACGGATGAGATGGTGGACGGGCCGCGAACGGGCTGGAAGATGGTGCCACTTGTCCGATTCGAACGGACGTCCAACTCCTTACAAAGGAGCTGCTCTGGCCTCTGAGCTAAAGCGGCGGGAGAAGGTGGTCTAGTCGAGGGCTCGCTCGAGCGCGCTGATGGCAGCGAAGCCAATCAGAAACTGGGCAAATAGGACGCCGAGCAATGCGCCGGCCATCCAAACCAAGCCTTCGTCGGTAGCCAGTTCGGCTGCTTCGCTGAAGCCGAAATCCATGAGGCCCACCGCGCGAAACAGGAGACTGAGCGAAGACCAGACAAGGAGGGAGCCAAAGCCGAGGCTGCAGGCAATGAAGGTCTGCATCCAACTGTAGCTTGAAGACATGCTAAGACGTCGGTAGACGAGCAACCCGGCGCAGGCTGCACCCGGGACGGCGATGAGCCAGACCCAGAGAAGAGGAAAAGGAAGGATGCCCACGAGGAATGAAAGCATCAAGTAGGCGGCAGGGATGGCCGCTACGCTCCCCCAGTACGGCAGGCGCCAGTTGTCGTCGTTGGCCCCAGCGAAGGGACTCTTGGCCTTCGGCGGAGTCGCGGGGAGGCGGCGGGTCGATTTGGGGGAATAGGCCATAGCGAGAATATGTGAGTTCTCCCGTGTAGGCCCCCGTCTTATACCTGGCGCGCCCTGAGCAGCGCCTCAAGAATGACGTTGCTGGGAATCGCAGCAGGGTGCTTCAGCGCGTCGAGAGTCTCACTCGTGATGCGCCTGAGGTCGCGCTCAACGTGAGAGCGCAACGCAGTACTGGAGGCGCAGGGCGTTCCCGCTCGATAGGCCGCGTCGCGTCGATAGAGGGCGCTACGGGCTTGTTTTGATGGGAGGGTGACCATGGGGGCCTCCTTGCCTGTAGGTCGTGTTGCGAAAAATGGAGCGCCCTGCAGGAGTCGAACCCGCATGTTTCCCTGTAGAAGAGGGATGCCTCAGTCCATTCGGCCAAGGGCGCGCAAAAGAAAAAGCGGGGCTTCGGCCCCGCTTTTGCACTTAGGAGTGCAGCCGGCTGTGCTTCGGCACACGTGCGAGCAGGAAATCTGCTTGGCTAGCCAAGATGTTCCGGCTCTCAAGGATGAGCGACTCAAAGCGGCTCGGCCTGTACGGTAGGTAGAGCAACGGCATGCCTGCCTGTTCCGGCGTGCGGCACCCCTTGCGTTGGTTGCAGGGGTGGCACGCACTCACGAGGTTCTCCCACGAGTAGGCCCCGCCCTGCGCGTCAGGGGTGACGTGCTCTGCCTCGAGCTTGTCGTGGCTGAAGCGTTCCCCGCAGTACGCGCAGATGTGCAGGTCACGCTTGAAGAGGCGCCGGCGGTCGAGGGGCGCGTAGTTGAAGTCGGTGACGACATGCGACTTGCTGTCCACAACCAGGATGGAATGGACTTCAAGAATCGACTGCTTGCCGGTCTTCGCGTTCATGCCGCCGCGCAGTGTCATCGCGACGTCGCCGAAGGACGTCTGCACGATGCCTCGAGAGAAGAGGTTCAGGGCCTCAGCCGCTCCAATCCACCGGTCAGGCGTATATGCGCGGTCGACGGCCAGGATACGGGGTTCCATACTTGGCTCCAGGTTCAGGTGGGGAGAGATTCGCGCCCACGCCGGCTGGCGAGGACTGCGAGAAAAGTTCGGCTACCCCCTGCCTCGTCTAGCGACTGGAGCTGCGAAAAGTGGGGCTCCGGGTTAGGTTGATGAGAGGCGTCGCACGCGTGCGCCTTAGAGTTCGAAAGGCGCCGGCAGCCCATTGGTGACAAAAAGCTGCTGCAGCGCATGGATGGTCATGCCGGTCTTGCGAGCAGCAAGGCGCGCGGAGCACCAGCCGCAGTCGATAGCGCGGTGAAGCCTGACCACAGAGTCATAGTCCTGCGCCGTGGCCGGCGTCCAGCTTGTCAGCAGTCTGATGATGGAGAGGGTGCGGTCAACGCCGGCGGCAACCTTGGGGTCGCGAAGCTTGAGAGCAAATGTGGCGTAGTCGCTCTCCTTGACGTGGGCCTGGATGGCCGGGTCGGGCGTCAGTTCGCAGAACACGTTCTTTGCATGTTCGAGCTCGGCTGGGGTCAGGGTCGCTGTCGTCATGGTGTTCTCCGGTGAATTGGTACGCGACGGTGGTCTCGAACCACCGACCTCTTGGATGTCAACCAAGCGCTCTACCCCTGAGCTAGTCGCGCGAGGAATGGTGCCCACGGTCTGAATCGAACAGACGTAAGCCTGCCTACGATGCAGGAGCACTACCACTGTGCTACGGGGGCGGGTATGGGTCGTGAAGGGAGGGGGTTTAGCAGCAGCTGCTGGTTACAGCTGCCGATGTGTGGAGCGCCATGCAAGGTTTGAACTTGCGACCGAGGGTCTAGGAGGCCCTTGTTCTATCCACTGAACTAATGGCGCGCGAGGGTGGTGGGCCGCCCCGGTTTCGAACCGGGGACCTTCGGATTAAGAGTCCGTTGCTCTGCCAGCTGAGCTAGCGACCCGATGTGGTGAGACTCGAACGCGCAAGGGCGCCGTCCGAAAGAAATGTTGGTGTGGTGGGCCGCCCCGGGCTCGAACCGGGGACCTACGGAGTAAGAGTCCGCCGCTCTTCCAGCTGAGCTAGCGACCCACGAAATTTGGAAGCAAGAGAGTGCTTTGGGTTGAACGACGAGATTCGAACTCGCGATGGAAGGGTCACAGCCTTCAGCCTTGGACCGCTAGGCGACGTCCAACCCAAAAAACTCTCGAACGGGGAGGGGAGGCCAGCGCGACGGTGCGCTGACAGCAAATTGGTGGGAGGGAATCGGGCGTCTTACCCTTCCGCTTGTTCGCTTTTCAGACCACCCTCCCGGCGGCCTCGCGGCGGTCGTTTCTCTTGCGCAAGATTGATGGCGGAGAGCCAGGGAGTCGAACCCTGTCGCCTATTCATCACAGACGCCTGCTTTCCAAGCAGGTGCATTGACCGTCCTGCCCGCTCTCCGTGTGGTGTAAGGGCGCTACCCCTGAATTGGCGGAAGTGGAGGGATTCGAACCCCCGGGCCGTCTTGCGACGGCCAGCTGTTTAGCAAACAGCCCTCATAGGCCTCTCGAGCACACTTCCAAAAACATGTTCTAGCCTGGCCGACGGTTGTGTCGGTGCGGGCTGACCCAGCCAGGCCGGTGCGCCTTTGTTGGGGCGGCGGCAAGGGCCGTGGGATTTTCGGCACCGACTGGAGACAAGGTCGATGCCAGGAGCATCGCTCGAAGTTCAGGGAGCCTGTCGCGCGGCGTCAGAACTGAACTGTTGAAGCACCACACGCCGGCAACTTGGTGAAGGTGCCTCAGCTGATGGTGCAGAAGGCAGAGCACCTCAAGATTCTCCTTTTCGTTGTGCCTGCGGTTGCCGTCAATATGGTGTACGTGCAGTACCGGCCGGAACGCGCACCCGCAGTCCGCGCATTTCGCTCCTGGGGTTTTCGCCAGGTCTCCGTATCGCGACTTCGCGGTGCCGTAATGAGAAGGCTTTACCTGAGGCACCGCTCCACCAATCTTCTTGGCGGCTGACAGGCATCGGTGCGAGCAGAACACCAGGCCAGACTTCGCCGCATCAATTCGGCTTTTCGTGGCGCTCACGGTCGTGCCGCAGACTGGGCAGGGGACACTGAAGCGGCTTCTTGCGAGGCCCGCGGCGGTCGAACACGCCAGCGAACAAAACGCTTGCTTCGGCCGACTTGCCGACACCGTCAAGCGGCGCACGAAACTCTTTGAGCAGTGTTCACACTCGTGCCATTCGCCCGGTCGGGACCTTCCGCTCTTCTCGACGAAGCGAGGCGGACCGGGCAGGGATAGTGGTGGCTTGCGAGACACCCATCGTGAAGCGTGTCGATTTAGCCGCCGGTGAACGGCAAGGATGCGCCTGGGCTCAACAATGGCGCGGACTTCGGAACGGTGGTACCCGGTGTCTGATTCGAACAGACGACCCCCCGCATGTAAGGCGGGTGCTGCTAACCAACTGAGCTAACCGGGCGTTGCAGGGAATCAAAGCTGCCCAAGCCCGTCAGGACGACAAGGCTGACTTCAATTGCCAGGTGTGGGACCTCCACGGGCCTGGGCAGGTTGATGTATGGCTCCAAGGGAGGGCATCGAACCCCCGACCACGCGAGTAACAGTCGCATGCTCTACCAGCTGAGCTACCTTGGAATGGAAACGTTGTGGATGGTGGAGCTGACCGGAGTTGAACCGACGACCTCATCGCTGCCGGCGATGCGCTCTTCCAGTTGAGCTACAGCCCCGTGAGAGGGGGGAGATAGGGCCCGTCTTGTTAGCACGGGGGATGGGTAACCTTCATTGCCTGTTTCCAGGCACCAGGCGGTATCGCGAATCCCCCCTGGCTGAGTACCCTCCGGGTGTCGCTGGCGTTGCCGACAACGTCTCTCCGGAGCTACGTATGAAGTCTCGGCGCGGCGCGGTACTCACCCTGCTCCCTACAGTCTCAGCGTGTGCATCTGAGCGGAAGCGGGCTTTCCCGCGGCTTACATCACCTCAACCACGCCTTCTGAGCCAAGAGTTCAACTTGGGACCTCCGGACTTGTCCGGTGCTCTGAGCTTCCTTGAGCTATCTCAATGCGTGGAGGTCGTGACTTACGGACGACCTGTCGACAACTCCCCCGCCGACTGGGTTAACTGATGCTGCAAGCAGGGCTCGCACCTGCGTCCTGGGCCAATCGCCCCGCTCTGACCATCCGGCAAGGTTTGCCGAACTTGTCCGCGCACACCGCGGCCGTGATTGAGCTATTGCGCATCAGAGGCCTCGCGGCCTCCCGTGGACACTCACCCTAAGGTGCACCTGCCATCGGGTCAGGTGTGAGACGCGGGCCTGCTTGTCGGGGAAGGCTCTTGCGAGCGTTCGGCGAATCGGCGATTCCGGCTTCTCAAAACTTGGTGCTGACGAAGGGCTTCGAACCCCTGACCTCTCCCATACCAAGGGAGTGCTCTACCAACTGAGCCACATCAGCGTTTGCCGCTCTTGCGAGCAGCGAGCAACCTATAGGGCGCCGTTTTATACGCGGGCAGCGTCTCCGCGAGGCTGGCCGGAGCCGGCCGCGCAGGCCTGGAAGATTCCGGTGAACTGCTCGACGAGCTTGTCGGCAACCATGTTCATCCGCTTGATGAGCGCCACGCACTCGGCCCGGGTGGTGGGCCGGTGCGCCGGCGCGGTGCTGAGGTCAAAGTCTTGCATCGTGTGCTCCTGTCATTGGCGCTTCTTGTCCTGCTCGGCCTGGCAGGCCTCGAAGACAGCGTCAAGTTGTTCGTTCACCTGCTGGATGAGGCTGAGCGCCTCGTCGAGGAGGGCGATGTAGTCAGCCTTGGTCTTGGGCTTCACCATCGCGTAGATGTCGAATCCGAGGTCCATCATGTTGTGCTCCGGGGTCTATGCCCGCGCAGCACCTGCGCGGGTCAATGAAGGGGACGGGGCAGGGTCAGTGTGGCCAAGAAGGCCTTGACGCTTGCCGGCAGTTCGGACTGAGCGCGGGGAGCGGCGACGACATGGCCTAAGGCCAGTGCAGCTTCTGCTCGCAGGAGCTCGTCGATAACAACGACCGGGGAGACGTCAGCCTTGGCGGCGACGGTGAGATGGATGCTTTGGAGGCCCTGGGCGTGCTCTTTGGAGAGCCAGGCCGCGAAGGCATGCGATGTAGCTTCGGGAAGCTGCGCCGATGTGGTCATGGTGCGGTCCGTTCAAGAGACGTGGGCTGAGATGGAGGCGGCACCCGGAGTCGAACCGGGCTACACGGATTTGCAATCCGCTCCCTAACCGCTCGGGCATGCCGCCATCGAGGGATTCAATAGGCCGGTGGGGTATCCGTCACCCGGCTTCCACCAGGCTCCTTCCCATCCTCCGTTTGCGCAGCGTGCACATTAACACCCGTGCGGGGATTCTGACCGCTGCGCCCCTGTCGGGCTTGCCTTACCTATCGAAATCTGGTGGAGGTGACAAGAATCGAACTTGCGACAATCTGCTTGCAAAGCAGGCGCTCTACCAATTGAGCTACACCCCCGAAATCCGTTGAAACATGTGGTGCGCGTGAAGGGAATCGAACCCCCACGCCCTTGCGGGCATCAGGACCTAAACCTGGTGCGTCTACCAATTCCGCCACACGCGCATTTCCGTTCCAAATAGCTGAACACCAGAACGCGTCCGCTACCTCGGTCCACGCCACCCCCGGTATGAGGGGACACCCCTCAGGAAGCCGGGTCCGGCTAGCGACGGGCACTGGTGCACAGCTATTTGGAGTCTCTCTTCGAGACGTTGTTGATGGTTTAGAAGCCGGTTTTATCCGTTGCTGAGATGGTCGGCGCGGCCGGATTCGAACCGGCGGTCTCCTCGTCCCGAACGAGGCGGATTGACCAGACTTTCCCACGCGCCGTGGTTGTTGGGCCGGACCGGGGTCCGGGTCGTGGTGCCTTGGTGAGAGGCGAATTGGTCGGCCTGAGAGGGTTCGAACCTCTGACCCCCTGCACCCCATGCAGGTGCGCTACCAGGCTGCGCTACAGGCCGATTGAGTGGTTGCCCAAGGGAGGGATGAGGCCGCGCGCTGCGGGGTGTGCCGCGGCGGCCGGTGATGGTAGAGAGTGACGGATTCGAACCGACGTACCCTGGCTTATGAGGCCAGCGCTTGAAACCAACTCAGCTAACTCTCCGTGTTCTTGGTGTCAGCCCTGAGGGCTGAGGCCGAAATGCTTGGCCGCCTTGGCCAGGATGTCGTCGATGACTTGTTCCATGATGTCCTTGTTGTGGTTGATGTTGGTCGGGGAGACAGGATTTGAACCTGCAAGGCTTTCGCACCGCGTCCCAAACGCGGCCCGCTACCAGGTTACGGTCTACACCCCGAGAGTTGATGATTAAGAAGTGGCCCAACCAGAACGATTCGAACGTCCGTCTGCGGGGTTTCAAGCCGCTGCTATGCCTCTCTCAGCTATGGTTGGATGGGTATTGTTGTTAAATCCGGCGCGCGTGCCTCAGGACGAGCTGCCGTGCGAGTGGTCGAGCCGGCGGGATTCGAACCCGCCTTACGGGGCTACCCGGGAACTACTCCGGGCGCAGACTTGTGTTGGATGACGCGCTTCCCTTGCTTGTTGAAGGCCACCTTGTTGCCAAGGCCGCTATAGGTGCTTCTGCAACCGTGCCACGTATCTGCCTTGCGAGCTCGCCGTACCGTGTTACCGGGCCTCGTTCCGTTCTACGAGGGCACCTTCCGTCAGTGCATCGGCCCGAAGCTGGTACTCCGCGGCGCCGGCGCGCCGATGGATGATTGTTGGGGGTGCGTGAACGATTCGAACGTCCGGCCACCGGTCCCAAATGACCGGTGCTCTACCAGGCTGAGCTAACGCACCCGTAATGGGTAGCCCGCCGGAGGCGAGCTTGTTGGCAATGGTGTCCCATTGCGCTGTACGAAGAAGCCGTCTTCTGGCTGCTTGGCACAGGACACTGGTGGAGGCGTAGGGAATCGAACCCTCGTCGTCCGGGTAAAAGCCGGATGCTCTGAACCTGCTGAGCTACGCCTCCTCGTGTTTTCGTGCTTTCGGTTTTCGTGCCGAGCCACGTTTTCGCTTGTTGGACATTTCGTCTCCTTGTGAGCGGTTGATGATGACGGTGGCAGGGGAGGTCAGATTCGAACTGACGAACATCCTGGCTCAGAACCAGGCGGCTTAGACCACTTGCACACACTCCCCGACAGAACTCTGCGCCCTGACTTGTGGCCAACACGACTTGCAGGCACGACCTGCCGCTTAAACTTGGCTCTCTATGCTCCCTATGCCAGAAGTCTTCGTGCATTGCTTTGAGTGCCGCCGTCACTTTGGAACGCTCAGCGCCCTGAATGGACACCTGAGGGTTCATCTTCCTAGCCATGAAGCCTTCCTCGTGAACTCAGCGAGGGCCAACAGGCATAGGGCAGCGTTGCGGTTCGAAGCGGAAGAAATTGCGCATCAGGCGAACCCGAAGCGCTGCCTCCAGTGCTCTGAAGTGCTTCCGTACAAGGTGATTCGGGACGAACCTTCGACGCGGTTCTGCGGCAGGTCCTGCGCTGCAAAGTGCACCAACAGCGCACGTGGTAGCCGAAGCCAGGAGACGCGGCACAAGATTGCGGCCGCCGTTTCAGCTTATCGGCGCGCCAAATCGCCTCCGAGACTACCCGTCGCTTCGAAGCGCCGCCGCGTAACCATTGAGCGCTCTGCGCCAAAGACCGTGCCGGCTAAGGCAGTAAGGCGGTTAGTTCGGCTCGACCGCCTCAACAAAGCCTTGGTCGCCGGTCCATACAGCCAGCTGTTCCACTGCTCGTGCTCACATTGCGGCAAGGTCACCGTAGGCCGCTGTAAGTCTAAGTTTTGCGTGGAACATGTCGGTTTGTACGGAAGGGAAGGTCGCTACCGCTACGCCTTCACGTTCAATCCCTTCTCGCTTCCTGAGGTGTTCGGCGAGACAACGCTGCGCAGCTTGGCCGAAAAAGGGTTCTGGTCTCCCGCGAATCCTGAGGGTCTTACAAGGGACCATCGAGTATCCGTGAACGAGGCCATCAGACGAAACCTTGACCCGTTCTATATCGCCCACCCAATCAACTGCGAGCTCATGACGTGGCATGCAAACAACCGGAAGAAGACAAAGAGCAGCATGGCCTACGATGAGCTTGTGGCCATGGTAGACCGCTTCGAAGCGAGGAGGCTTTGCTCAGTGGGTGCAGCAGTCGACCAGACAATGGCAGGCGGTGAAGGATTCGAACCTTCCTAAGCTGGGTTTGGAGTCCAGTGCACGGCCACTGTACCAACCGCCCGTACGAAGAGATGGTGCCAAGGGCAGGAATCGAACCTGCGACGCACGGATTTTCAATCCGCCGCTACTACCAGCTGAGCTACCGAGGCGAGAGTTGTTTGGGGTGAGTTGAGATGGTGCCCCAGACGGGACTCGAACCCGTATGCCTTGCGGCGCTGGTTCCTGAAACCAGTGTGTCTACCAGTGTTCCACCACCGGGGCGTGACGTTGACGGCGCTCGAGGCCTTTGAGCCGAGCTGCCAGAGTTGAGGGCCGCGTTCAGAGAACGGGTTCTCGTGTGTTGGTGCGCTCGGCGAGGGTCGAACTCGCCTGCCTTGCGGCGCCTGATTTTGAGTCAGGTGTGTCTACCGAATCCACCACGAGCGCGGGGTTGTGAAGCGCGATGTCAACCTGTTGGCAGGGGCAGTAGGAATCGAACCTACAACCTTCGGCTTTGGAGGCCGCTGCGCTGCCAGTTGCGCCATACCCCTACAGGGATGACATCGATGATGTTTGGAGGAGGGCATCGGATTCGAACCGATGGAGGATTCTCACCCTCGCCAGTGTTCAAGACTGGAGCCTTAAGCCGCTCGGCCAGCCCTCCGGAAAAGGTGTTTTATGAGCCGACCGGATTGTGGGATTGCGGCCCCGTGCACCGGTTTTCGGACCTGGAATCAGAATCCGCGGAGCATGGGACGTCGAACCCCCATGCCTGCATCCGACGCTCCCCCTTCGACCTCCAAAGGAACGCACGTTCATACCGTGGTGCGGCTCATAGAACACTTCTGTTCATGCAGCAGCGCTCGTGAGCTGAGCACTCCTGCATGAAGCCCCTTCAGGGCGTCACGCACCCGGTCTTCCCCGGGTGCCCGCGGCTTGTCGCCACTGAGAGGTCTCGTCGCCCTGCGCGTCCGCAGGGTTAGCCTGTAAATCCAGGCGAGGTGTTGCGCTGTATCGCACGGCCCGTTGGAGCCATGCGAGCGTTCCGAGACTATTCTGGTGCCCGAGGCGGGACTCGAACCCGCACGGCCTTACGGCCACTACCCCCTCAAGATAGCGTGTCTACCAGTTCCACCACCCGGGCAAATGGGAATCGTATTGGAGCGGGCGACGAGATTCGAACTCGCGACAACCAGCTTGGGAGGCTGGAGCTCTACCAGCTGAGCTACACCCGCATTACGATGCGGACGAGTGAAGTGCAGCGGGATGACCCCGGCCCCGTACTTCCAAGTCCTTCTTTTCACGTGTATCAAGAGCGTTTATCGCTCCCGAAGTGTTGGTGGTCAGCCCCAGACTCGAACTGGGGACCTATCGCTTATCAAGCGATTGCTCTAACCGACTGAGCTAGCCGACCGTGTTGACAGGCTCGCCGCAGTGCGACGAGACGAATTGGCAGAGGAGGCAGGATTCGAACCTGCGGATGCCTGAATCAAAATCAGGTGCCTTGGACCAGCTTGGCGACTCCCCTAGAAAACCTCGAAAGCACTTTGTGGGCAGTGATGGATTCGAACCACCGCGTCCTTTGGGGAAGCAGGGTTACAGCCTGCCGCAATCAGCCACTCTGCCAACTGCCCACAAAGTACTCTCGATGCGTCTTGCGACGACTTGTATGTGGCGGAAGATGAGGGATTCGAACCCCGGTCCCCTCGCAGAGCCGCCTGTTTTCGAAACAGGCGCCATAGTCCACTCGACCAATCTTCCAGGTGCCTTTGACGCTGGCGGGCGGCCTGGTGACGTGGCGTGGAGCCAACCTGCACAGGCTTCGGTCTCGAGCTACTCGAGCAATCTGGAGCGGATAGAGGGAATCGAACCCTACGTCTTAAGCTTGGAAGGCTTCAGCTCTGCCATTGAGCTACATCCGCGTGTTGATGATGGTGGGTGTCCAGGGGTTCGAACCCCGTGTGCCGTAAGGCGTCGAATTTACAGTCCGATGCAGTCAACCCATGCTGCTCGACACCCGCGTTTTTCGCTCCGGTTACGGTTCCGGATGCCACCTTGTCTACATGGCCGGTTTAGCAGTCGCCAGCTACTGCCGGCGACCAGGTTGTGGAGCGGATGAGGGGGTTCGAACCCCTGGCCTCGACCATGGCAAGGTCGCGCTCTACCAACTGAGCTACATCCGCGTGATTTTCGAACTACCGGGCGCCAAACTGTGCCCGCCAGTATCGGAAGTTCCTCTCGTAGCAGCGCTCCATCTGTTTCACGGTGAAAACTCACCAACCGTCCAGGGTGCGGGCCTGGTGCGGAGCTATAAACCCGATGGATGGGCCCCTTGAGCGCCCGTTCCTGTTACCAGGTGCACTTCGCCTTGGGATTTTTGCATGCGCTGCTACGAAAGGGCTCTTGCGAACCCTTCCGGGGACCACCTCCTGCGGTGTGCAGGCTCGACATCCGTTATAGATGCCAGGCCGGTCCCTTGTGTTGCTTGGGGAATGTTCGCATCGTCCTATCTGGTGTGGCATCCAGTCGCGACCGCTTTCTGTCGAAAGTTGCGGCTGGAGGGGCACGCCACGGCACCACGCCCTCGAAGCATGATGTGTTTCCGCAGCTACGGCAGGTCACCGTACCAGGACTCCGCGGGTAATTCCCGCAATGAATTTTTAAAGAGCGCGGCTGTTAGGCCGGATGTCGACGATGCGACTGACCTTTCGGTCACGAAGCAATGAAGCTTCGGGCTGAACCTCTTCGGTTCTGCCGGTCGGGATACGCTCTTCGGGGATTCCGCCCGCTGGGGGCTGGTGTGAAACCTGGAATCAACTCTTTGCGGGTCCCGCCGGTGCTAACCTGACGGGACTGCTGGAGTCTTATTCGTCAGGTAAGCCGGTTGTTGCTGTTAAACCATCCCTGGATGCTGTTGCCAATCGAGGCGACTGCGAGGACGGAGCACTTGGGCGTTGAGGGAAGCGACGGTTGCTGATAACCGCCTGGCAGCGCCCTGGGGGCGTGCGCAACCACGCTGTGCAAGGAGCACATCGCGGTTGTCAGGTTGGTCATCTGCGTTTTCATGGCTGAAAAGTCGTCGTTCGTTGAAAGAGTTTGGTTGTGCAGCTTTCGCTGCGGTTTCCGTTTTAAGGCGGTGATGAGCATTATAGCTCACTGGGTTTATACGTCAACAACTTCTTACAAAATTATCAGTCGGTGACGTGGATGGCGAGTGTAGCCGCATGTTTTATCCGTCGCAACCATTTTTGCGTAGGTAGAAACCCGCATTCATCCGCAATGTTGTGTTTTAGGTGCGTTGGGCGCCCGCCAGCAGGCTCGGGCAGCTATCCCTATAGAGGGCACCACAAGGAAACTCATGACAATCCTCACGCACCACAAACCGACCTCGGCCTTCATCGGCGCCTCATGGGCTGCCCTCCTCATCGGCATACTCGCATACCTGGTCGGGCTCTGGAACAGCGAACTGCAGGTCAACGAGAAGGGATACTACTTCGCGATTCTGATGTTCGGCTTGTTCTCGGCCGTGTCGCTCCAGAAGAGCGTGCGCGACCGAGCAGAAGGTATTCCGGTGACCGACCTGTACTTTGGAATTTGTTGGTTTGCCATCGTTTGCTCCCTCACGCTGCTGGCAGTGGGACTGTTCAACGCGAACTTCCAGCGCTCGGAGAAGGGCTTCTATGCGATGGGGTACGTGCTCAGCCTGTCCGCTGCGGTGACCGTGCAGAAGAACGTGCGCGACTCGGGACCCAAGGAGAAGCGCAATGTGCCAGATGACGTTACCGGCCTGCATGACAGCGTGTAACCCTGAGGTGCGGTAGCCTACCCGCCCTTATTGAAGAAAGCCCCCGCCTCGTGAGAGTGCGGGGGCTTCTTGCATGGCTGTGCCGCGGCCTAGCTGATGGCCGTCCACCACCACTTGGTCTTGGTCGAGCCCTTCTCCTTGAGCTGTACAGCCATCGTGTGGTGGGGCTGGATGAAGTTCAAGAGCTTCGCGTCCATCCGAAGCTTCTTCACCATGTCTGGCCAGTACATCTCGTCGACACCCAGGACCACCTTAGTCCCGACAGAGCTGATGAGACTGTCCGGTACGTTCTCGGTCGATTGATTGGCGGCCCATAGTGCTAGGCCGAATTTGCGCGCCTCACGAGCAATGGTTCCGATGACGCCGTCACCACGCTCGTCCGCCCCGCTGACGTAAGTTCCGAGCTCGTCGAGGACGCAAATTTCAAGCACGTCGGACTGCTCGCCACGCTGCACCGACTTGTAGAAGATGTCGAGCAGCAGGAAGAGGACGAGCATCTTCTTTTCTTCCAGGCTGAGAGCGTTCAGCTTGTATCGCCACACCGGCAGGGTCTCGTCGAACGGCGGGGGCGTGTTCTTGAAGATGCCGGTTGAGTTCAGGTTGTTCAGGCGGTCTACCACCGACTTGAGCACCTCGGGGCTGTCGTACTTGATGAGGTTTTCGAGCTCGAGCCCGGTTTGAATCGAATTGGCATAGTCGGTGAACGCATCGATAGCGCTTTCCTTTGCTGCCTCCAGGGCAACCTCTTCGTCCTCGTCGAATACGCTTTCGTCGTGGCGCTTGCGTTTGACGGAGTCGAGCATCTTGCGTTGCATGGTCCGCGCGGTCTTGTTGAGGTAACCAAGCGCCCGGATGGCCTTTTGGTCCGAGCCGAGGAACTTTTCAAGGTGAATCTGCTTGGCGTAGGCCAGGATGTCGGCAAGGGTGGGGTAGTCACGCTCCTTGAACGCCGGCGGGAACTCGGTGATGCCGCCCTTGTAGTTCTGGGTGTGGACGTACCAAAGCTTGCGCTCTCCACAGAACCGCGCGCCGAAGCCGCGGGCCCTGTCCTTGTCGACAAAGGGCACGTTCAGGTAGATGCGGTTGTCCGAGCCCCCTGAAATCAGGCGCGACTCGTAAGCGTTGAGCGACCAGGTCGAGGGGTCATCCTTTTGAAAGCCGAACTCGCGGTAGACGTCCAGCGCGAGTTCGCGGATGACGGCTTCCTGCTTCAGGCCGAGCGGCGTCCGCGATGCCTGGTCGACCGTACGGATGAAAGCTTGAATCGCCTTGCGTACGCCGCCGAACTCGAAGGACGGGTTGACACGGAAGGGGTTGAGGCCGAAGGGGGCCTGTTCGGAGAACTGGACAACGCTCGCCCCTTCAATCTCAAGGTCGCCATGGACGTCGAACACGTGGAAGCGAACCTTGGTGCCAGCCTTCATCGCCTGCGCGATGAGGCGCCGGATGGTGTGCGACTTCCCAACGCCGCTCGAGCCGAGGATGAGCATGTGGCCGTTGATGAGGCGCTTTGTGTTGAGTTGGACAGGGGTCTTCCGCCCTTCACGGGCGCCGAAGTAGTCCACCCCGAAGTTGAGCTCCATAGAGAAATCGCGGGATTTTGATGACGAAGCCCCGTATAGGCAGGGGACTTAGCCACGTTCACCGAAACTTCTTGAACGTTCGGTGTGCACGGGTTTTCCTTGCGCGAAGGACTTGGGGGAATGGTCGGGACTTCGGCTGTCCGAAAGGTGCACGCTGGAACGGGGCGTATGGGCAGCGTCGCAGCGCACCTACCCGAGCGCCGTACGTGTGTTCTTTGACTCCCTGCTGCGCGAATTAGCGACCCGGCGTCAGCACGACATGACAGCAGGTCGGCGCTTGACAGCGGGCCTGCTACGCGCCAGCTCAAGTTGCTGCAGGTGTTGCCTCAAGAGCGCAGCGGTACCCTCGCCTGTCCGATACCAGCAGCGCCGGCGAAGCACACGCTGGTCCAACCCCGTAGAGGCGAAGTTCGGAACAACATTGCGCTAGCGCCCCAATACGCCAGTGATTTCGCCAGCCGTGTGTTGTACCCAGTGCCGATGCAGGTCACCCCATTCCTTGTCCGAATTCCCAAGAGCCCGTGCCTGTCGCGGATGCGTTAACGGTAGCAACTGCAGATGGCGGCCGCGAATGCTGAACGGGTGACGTTTGCCGTATTGGCCCGGCTGCGTCCCGTACATTCTGAGCTTGGGGTGCCCGAGAGACAGTGCAGCGACGAACTCCCGCAGGGGCGCGTCGCCCAAGGTGATGAGGGTATTGGCGCCAGAAGTGAGAAGCTCCTCCAGGACGGCCTCGACCCGCAGGTGGTCAGCGTACCCGGTGGAAACCAGGGGGACATTAGCCGCAGGCAGGCCCAGCGCCTTTGCAACTGGGGCGTAGTCACTGAGGACCCGGGCGGCCTGCCCTTTGTTCATCCGACTTTCTGGGAGCAAGTCGCATAGCCAAGCGTCGTCGCGCACAAGGCCCAACGGAGCAAGATAGTCTTCATCCAGAGACTTACCCGACGGGCCGTTGAAACGCTGGTCCGCTTCGACCAACCTGCCGGCTTCTGGCGGAATGTGGATTGCGTCGATGATGGCCCCCGCTCCCTCGCCTCGCCAGAAGATATAGGGCTCTGAGGCCACAGCAAGTGCCGCGGCACGCTGCTTTCCGTCGCGGCCTAGCCAGCGTGCATGCACGGCACTTGAGTAGACGCCCAAAACGAATACACGGGCACTTGTATGAGGCACCTGCTCGACTCTCTGCAGAGGCTGCCCAAAAGGAAATTGATACATAAAGACGATTCTGACTTGTTCTGTCCCGCATGCACGTGTCCGTTGCATTGGCCCGACACAGAGGCCATTGCCTGCCGATGCGGGAGAGCCTGCGCCCTGTTTAAGCGCCGAAGCTCGAAGGAGAATGTCGGCGAATCATGTAGTGAGCACGCGCTTCGCGGGCCCGGCCCTGAGTCGTGAATCCTGCCAAGCTTCTCAGCTCGAGCCCTTCCCATCCTTGTCCGTCACCGGCTGCTTCCGATGGACAGCTCTATGGACAACCCCATTGGATTGCCGCCAGACCTGACCACAGGACTCTAGCCTAATTCACAAGCTTGGGCCGCTAGTGACCCAGACCCTATGAAAAAGGAAAGCCGCATGAAGCGGCTTTCGGAAAATCACGGCGTTGCGGCCGCGGTGCTCTGTGGATTTATCTTGAACGGTTCACTCAGCGCTCGCCGCGAAAGCCTGGCGACAAAGCTGCCACCCGTCGGGTTGAGCGCAAGGAAGCGCTTTCGCCGGCCCCAGCTCTCGACGCGCAGTTGGCTAACCGCTACGCTTCCAGAGGGGAGGTTGAACCTTAGCGGACTGGTGAACTCGAGGACGTCGCCGACATTTACCACAAGGGAGGCTGGCGCTGACCGTGCGAGGACACGCGCCCGCCACTCTCGTGCATTCTCGATGCTGGACTCGCTACAGTCGAGTTCGGCCACCGGAGTCAGCTTGGAAAGCATGCCCTTGGGCATTCCGCAGATGACGGGGCCTTCCTGCTCAGTCATCGACTTCCAGGCGAAATCCGTGCGGCCTCGCGAAACAGCGATGACCAGCGCACAGCGCGTCGTCTTCTCCGACCTGGCGTCGATTTTCGCAAGAATGCCATAGGCGCCACCGGCACCGCTGACCATCCTCTCGATGTGGTAGGTGACGCCCTCGCTGCCGTCCCACTTGGCGCCTTCGCGGTACGAGGTGTGGTCTCGCAGCATCTCAAGCGTCGATTTGCCACGTTGGTTGGAAACGCTGCTCCATCCCATTTGATGCTCCTGTGTAGTTGACCTGACAGGTGTAGGGAGCGGGCGCGGTGCGCTTGAGATTTAGCGCTGAGGCGCGCAAAAAGAGGCCGCCGGGGTTGCCGGCGGCCGTTTCCCTCTGCAGGCGCCTAACGCTTCAGCGTCGTGCTTTCAGGCGCTCGCGCTCGGTGAAGTCGTCTGCACAGTCCTTGTCGCAGAAGAGTTTCTCGTCGATGGCTACGCCGCGCTCGTCGACGTCTCGGCCTTGGGCATCCTTGCCCAAAGCCACGAAGTGGGTGTCGCAGTTGTAGCAACTGCCACGGGGGAGCAACTTGGGGCCGGTAGCCCGATTTGCCAGGGATTGGCGCAGGAACAGTTCAGCCTGTTCATTGGCCATGTCGATTTCGTCTGCCATTGAGTTCTCCTGTGATGCAGAGGGGGTAACCGTGCATGTAGGATTTGAGTTTTAGCCTTTTAGGCACAGGACTGCGATTTAGCTTGGACCTAAATCGTATGTATGCTAAAATGCAACTAAGATGGAGCACTCCAATGGTTAAGAAGAAGTCGAGCTACGCATGCAACGCATGCGGGCAAAAGGCTGTGGTTTGGGGTGGCAAATGCTCCGGCTGCAACGCCTGGAACACGATGGAAGAGGTCGTCGAGCGCGAGGAGCCGGCCAACAGCCACCGCTACTCGAACTGGTCGGGCACGAAGGCAACGCTCGTTGACCTCCGCAATGCCAAGACGGTCACCCACGTGCGTTGGGACACCGGCCTGACCGAGTTCAACCGCGTCCTGGGAGGCGGGCTGGTCAAGGGCTCCGTGGTGCTCGTCGGTGGCGACCCTGGCATTGGCAAGTCGACCCTGTTGATGCAGGTGGTTGGGCATCTGAGCCCCCGCGCGAAGACGCTCTATGTCTCCGGCGAGGAGTCGCCCGACCAGCTGAGAATGCGCGCTGAGCGCCTCGGGCTCGGTGAGGCATCCATCCAGGTGTTTCCCGAGACGGAGCTGGAGGAGATTCTGGCCATGATGGATGAGCAGCGCCCAGACATCATGGTTGTGGACTCGATTCAAACCGTGTTCTCGAGCCAGCTCACGTCGGCGCCGGGCAACGTCGCGCAGGTTAAGGAATGCGCTGCGCAGCTGAACAAGAAGGCCAAGAGCATGGGCATTGCCCTGTTCCTGGTCGGGCACGTGACGAAGGAAGGCAACCTGGCCGGCCCGCGCGTCCTGGAGCACATCGTGGACGCGGTCCTCTACTTCGAGGGCGAGTCGGGTTCCGCGTTCCGCATGGTTCGGGCGTTCAAGAACCGGTTCGGCTCCGTGAACGAGCTCGGCGTGTTCGCGATGGGAGAGAAGGGCTTGGAGGAGGTCAGCAACCCGTCATCGCTGTTCCTCACGGCGCACGAGCATCCGGTCCCGGGTACGTGCATCCTTGCTGCGCTTGAGGGCAATCGACCGTTCCTGGTTGAAGTCCAGGCGCTGGTGGAGGACGCTCCGACGCCGAATCCGAAGCGCTTCGCCGCCGGCGTGGATACGAACCGGCTGCAGATGCTGTTGGCAGTGCTCAACAAGCACGCGAGCGTCGTTGCGTTCGACCAGAACGTCTATGTCAAGATTGTGGGGGGCGTGCGGCTCACGGAGCCAGCGGCGGACCTGCCGTTGATGCTTGCGGCACATTCGTCCCTCGTGGACCGGCCGCTGCCCAAGGGGATGGTCGCTTTCGGGGAGGTAGGCCTGGCCGGAGAGATTCGGCCCGTAACTGATGCTCTGACCAGGCTGAAGGAAGCCGCGAAGCTGGGCTTCACCCAGGCGATGGTGCCACTGGCGTGCAAGCACAACAATTTGGCATCGGTAAAGGGAATCGACGTGACGTACGTGTCACGCGTCGACCAAGCAATCGGGCTGCTGCGAGAATTGAAGGCAGCTGCCTGAGGAGAAATGTCATGAAGCAAAAAGTTGTCAACAAGAAGTTCAAGTGGGTTTGGGTGGTGGCGGCCTTCCGTCGGATGGGGGAGTTCAACGGGCACTTGTTCGCTGGGGTATCGTGCGGGTTTTTCCTGCTGCTCGGACTGAAGTTCCCCGCCCTGAGCTCCGTAGCGGTTGCCGTCGCTGTGCTGTATGTCGCAAGCCTCGTCTGGCTCGTCACGCTTGCCCGCAAAGACGAGAAGGCGCGCCATTTCGGCTTCGTGAAGGACTGGATTGCTTCCGCGCCATCCGACAGGGTGCGGGCGGACCGCCAGCAGTTGCTGCGAAATCAAGGCATGGAGGGCGCGGTCTACGCAGCGAGCCTTGCCGCGGTACAAAACTCCGCAACTGCACCTCTGGTCAACGTCGACGGCACGCCGATGATGCCCGGTGGCCTGACGGACATCAACGGCAACCCGTACGGCGTGTTTGGCGGCGGTGCAGGCGGCCTGTTCAACGAGCAGACGGGTGGGTTCGTCGCAGAAAACAACGCCTACGTCGCCCCCATGGGGTTGGATTCGGACCCTCACAATCCGATGTCTTGAGCCCGGCGAAGCAGTGACCTGGAAGCCAGAGGCACAGCCTCTGGCTTTTTTGGTTGGGTCCTGTCTTGGCGGCTGTGAGCCCCGCGCCCTCGCTCCCTTGAAGCTCCCGCGATGGCAGCCCGCTTGAAACGGCCCGGCGAACCGCCACATCCGCTAAGTGGGCCACGGCAGGAGCCCGCCCAATAAAAAACCCCGGGGATTGCTCCTCGGGGTTTGGGAATTACGCTGACGCGGGGCTAGTTGAAGCTAACTTCGCACATGCCGCCGGCGCAGGCCTGCGAGCCGAGGGTGTTGATGTCCACCTGACGGACTTCCGACAGAACCGACGCGAAGTCGATGTCTTGCAAAGAGGTCTGGATGCCCACCCACTTGTGCAGGTTGTAGCAGTCCTTCAGACAGAAGGAGGCCTTCTGCATGTCGCCGTCGAAGTGCTTCGCGAACTTCTTGAAGCGACGCACCCAGTCACGCTTGAGCAGGTCCTTGGAATCCTCGTCCGACAGTTGCAGACCCTTGCCCATTGCGGTGTCGCATGCCATCCACAGGTTGTCGTTGAAGGCGTGCAGCCCGTCGACAATGAGACCTGAGGCGAACATGCTGGCCTCGCCGTAGAGTCCGACGATTTGTTCGGCCGACGTCACTTCCGTGAACGGAGCTTGCGGGTATGCCTTGTCGCCTTCGCCTGCCAGCAACGAGATGCCGGCGAACCACTGGCGATTGTCGAAAATGTACTGCTCGACCGCGCTCCAGTCATCCACCCCGATGGTGTTCGAGATGTTGTGACGCAGCTTTGGATGCACGCACAGTTCCACATTGGTGCCGTTTTCGACCCAGTGCTGCTGTGCCTTCTTCACGAACTCCAGCTGGCGAACGCCCATGAGGTCCTGCTTGAAGATGGACGTGTCCTTCGAGACGACCGGGAAGCTGACAACGATGTCGCTGCCGTTTGCCGACCATACGGACTTCTCCACCATTTTCGGGTTGCGCTGCAGGATGAGCTTGGCCACTTCGTCATCGGCGTTCATCTGAACGTTGCGGAAGTACATCGGCGAGTGCTCGCCGTGGATTCCCGAGGCAGTGCCCAGCAGGACCGACGCGTTGCCCGAGGGCTTCGCACAGGTCGTGCGCGCGGCCGGATTGACCCCGATGAGCATCGCCACTTCACGGTTGACCCGCTTGACGATTTCAGCGCCCTCCTTGAGGATGGCTTCGTCGAACAGGATGTGCGGATTGTTCATCCAGCCCGTGATGCTCACGCCGATGAGGCTTTCGCGCTCGGTGATTCGGCGGGTGGCTTCGGACACATACTTGAAGTTCGTGTAGCCTGCTTGGAGCGTGCCCAGAATGGCGCCGGCCTCGCAAGCGGCGAAGAACAGCTCCTTGTTCACGCACTTGCCGCCGTTGATTTCGGTCAGGTTGCAGAACTGGAACCCCGACACGCCGTCGATGGTGACCGGACGCATGCCGATTTCCACGCACGGGTTGTAAGCGAACTCCTTGTCGTCGACAAAGATGAAGCCCGGCTCGCCGAAGTCGCGCACGGAGGTCATGATTTGCGCCCACTCTTCGCGGGTCAGCTCGTCGCGAAGCAGCACAACGGAGTTGTTGCTGCGGCCGCGCTGCGGGTTGTCGACAAACCAGTCGCCAGTCTTCGCCTTCATCATCTCCTGGTCGTCCTTGTCGAACAGGCAAATCGTCGCGGAGCGACGAACGCCGCCGGCCAGAACTGCGTCGGACATGTGCATGACGAAGTCGTATGCGACGATGGGACGCACGGCGACCGATTCAGCAGCTCCGAGAGCCTTCTGCAACAGCGCCTCGCACTTGATGAGTGCCTGGCGCAGGGGGTCCGGGCCCGGGGCCTTGAAGCCGCCCGAGATTTCCGAACCCTTCGCGCGGATTAGGCTGAAGTCGAAATGAACCTGGTGGCCCTGATATTCCGGGAACGTGCCTTCGCCATCGAAGTACGAGCTCAAGAGGACGCCAAACGCGTCGGCCCAGCCCTCGATGCTGTCGGGAATCTGGAAGACCTTGATTTTCTCGCTCGACGGACGAGCGATTGGGGGCAGCTTGGCCACGTGGTGCTTCTGCACCGAGAAGCCGACGCCGCAGCCGCACAAAAGCAGGTACATCGCTTCCTGGAAGAAAGCCGCACGGTCGCAGTGGCTGACCGAGCAGTTGTACATGCGGGCCTCGTGTTTGCGCAGCTGTTCGCCACCGAACTGCAAGGCACGTTGAGCACCCAGCACCAGTTGGCTTTCGTATGCCACTTCAGCCTTGGCGAAATACTTCTCGAGCTCCGGCGTCATGCGTTCCGCGTACTTGTCGCGGTGCATGTCCATGACGCGTGCTACGGCTTCGTCCCAGGTCTCGTAGGAGCCCCGGGCATCTACCCAGCGGGAGTAGCCCATGAAGAACTTCGACTCGGAGAGCATCTTTTGGCCAAGGGGAGACATCAGAGCGTTTTTCATCTGTTTCTTTCGTAGATTCCGAGGCCCCTGGGGCCTCGATGTTGAAGTTGGTCCGCACGCGTAGCAGGCTTGAAGCCAGTCGCAAGCGGGTTGGTTGTCCTCTCCGCGTATAGCGAGAGGCAATTGACCATCTAAAGGACGACAGCGCCTGCGCCTGGGGGCGCAACGCTGTGCTGGAGGGGTACGCAACCTATAGCTAGCCCGGTCTGGAGGCCTGCTTTAAGGGTGCCAACAGGAGGAGCCGTTAAACGAAAAAGCCACCCCGGATGGGGTGGCCTGCGGGCCGGGGCGCGATTCGGTCAGGCCTCGTTGTCGCGCACTGCCATCGAGGGGTCGATGGCCTCAGCGGAGAGGAACAGATGTCGAATGAGGTCCGTGTGCGAGGCCAGCAGGAGCTTCGTGAGCCAGATGGCCCAGTAGGAGCCGCTGGCAGCGCCGACCTTTACGCCGGTGAAGACGAGGTCGATGAGAGGCTTGACGAGGTGCTCGAGCCCGGGAATCTTGGACAAGACCACCAGGCAGAGAACGCCACAGGCGAGGATGAAGAGGACGGTGCTCATGGTCAGTGTAGAGAGAGCGCGACGCGCTCTGGGAGCAGCTTCGCTTCGATAGCGCGTTGGAGCGCGGCTTCCGCCATTTGCAGCTCGCGCATCGCCCTGGGACAGCTCTCAGCCGCCGCAAACGACCGGGTGAACGACAGCAGCATGGCGAGGGGAACGGCTTCATGCCCGTCCGCTGCCCTGACCGCGGTCGACACGACGCTTCCTTCGCCGTAGCCGACACATGCCAGGACCGCGACAGCTTGGGGCCCCGCACTTGCCTGATGGTCCCGAAGCAACGCGATGGCCTGTTGCACCAGCTTGTCGTACGTACCCGTGGGAGCGTGTTCGCCGCTCAAGGGATTAAGCGCCGGCGGTGGTGAAGCTGCTTTCAGCCGAGGCGGCTCGGCTCTCGTCAGACCCCACCATCAGGAACTGCTCGTACTCGTCGGTAAGGTCAAGGCCCAGCTCATCAGGCGGCATCGTGACCTTGTGCCTGGTCACCTTGAACTCCGGAATAGGCTCCGGGAAGTTGAGCATCGGCGTGTTGATGTGGAACACGCGGGAGCCCGACAGCAGGACCGCCTCTCCGAGGCCCAGGGACTTCAGATGCTCGGGGCTGACGCGATACTCCTCGGATTCCTTCCAGGACTCGGACATGCCGGCGCCGTCCGACGCGTTGCCCTGGGGAGTCGTTCGGATGTTGGAGGAGGATTCGCCCTCGTTCTTGCTCAGCGAGAGGGACTTCGCGAACTTCTTGGTCTTGCCGATGATGTCAGCGGCCGTCTCGGGAGAGTCCTTGGATGCGAACTTGAAACAGACCTTGTTCCAGGTGTTGCCAATGATGATGTCTTCGAAGTCTGGACCGACCGTGCGCAGGTTCGCAAAGGTCTGGAAGGCTGGAATCATGCAGATGCCTGCGCTTCGAGCTTGCTCGAAAAGTCGTGCGATACCGCTCATGACGTAGCTGCCCATTTCGTCAGCAAAGACGAGGAACGGGGGCTTCGGGCGCTTGTCCTTGTGCACGCCCTGCACGTTGTAGACCGCAGTGCGGAGGTCGGAAAGAATGATTTTCCCGAGGTTCAGCGCTGCCGTATCCTTCCCCATGGTCGGAAGCATGACGTACAGACACTTGTTGTTCATCACGATGTCCGTGAGGTCAATTTCCGGCGTGTAGGTGTTGAAGACCTCGCCGAACTTTCCTTGCGCGAAGAGTGCAATTCGCCCGGAGATGCCACCCAGCAAATCCTTGACCATCTTGATGTCAATTCCAACGCCGTTCTTGTCTTTCTTGCGAAACTGATTGAGGAACATCTCCAGGGTCATGCGTTCCTCATCGCCCAAGCGCAACCGCAGCAGCGATTCCAGCGCCCGGTCCGATTGCAAGAGGATGGCGAGGTCGCTGAAGTTGTAGCGGCGCTTGGCTGACTTCAGCGCGCCTGTGAGCACTGTTAAGGCATAGTTCGCCTGCTGGCGGAAGTAGTCGGCGCCTGGCGAGTTTTCCGTTCCCGGAATCAGGTTGAGGAGCCGGCTGGCCACCTCATCGGCGTCGCCCTTGAGGATGGGGTTGTAGGTGTTGCTGTTGTGCGGTTGGTCGACGTTGAGGACGTAGAACTCATCCCCGCGGCCGCAGAGCTGCATCATCATGTTCAACTTGTCGCGCGTCGCCGCATCGAGCTTAGCGTCGATGAAGATGAAGCCGCCACCGCGGATAGCCTGCTGCCAAAGAAGGAACTCGCCCAGAGTGGTCTTGCCGACACCTGACTGGCCGATGATGGCGGTATGCCGAGTCAGGAAGTTGTCGCTGATATCGACGGGCATACCGTTGTCACGCGTGTAGCCGAACCGAATTCCCTCCTTGGTCGACATGAGGTCGCCAAACGTCTCATCCGACGGAAGAACGAAGTTTTCGCGACTGACCGTGTCCGTTCGGTCGAGCCACTCCCGTGCTCGCTTAAACGCGAACCACCCGGCGCCCACAGCGGGCCCCACCAATGCGGGGAGTACATAGGGGTTGCCCGCAACCCAAGGGCTTGACGCCGCGACGCCTGCACCAATCCCCATCAACGCCCAAGCGTCTTTTCGACCTACCAGCATGTAAAACGTCTCCCTTTATGCTGGTTCGTCTAGGAACCAGTCATTTATATGGGCTGGTTGGTCAGGATTCACAAAGAAAAGCGGCAAGACCGAGGTCCTGCCGCTTTACGTCCCGCTTGCGCAGGGCCTGTCAGTGCCTCATTTCGGCATCGTGCCTTGGCTCGCCGGGACGGTCACCGTTACTGGGACGTTATCGTTGCGACCGCCGCTGCCGCCCGGGAACTTGTTGTATGCGTTCTCGACCGTGACTGTGCGCTTCTGCACGCCGCTCTTGGTGGTGTGCACAGTCATCGTGACGGTTTGGGTCACGTTGCCTTCGCGCTTGCCGCAGGCCAGCTCGTTAGGAGCCTTGAAGACGTGGATTCCGTAGTAGCCCGAGCCGGGCTCGGAGAGGGACAGCGGTTGAAGGGTTTCGGTCATCGTGCAGTCCCCCCAGTCCACTTCTACCGCGGTCACGCGGTCCACGTCCTTGGCCTTGTCGCCTGTCGTCTCAGGCCAGTATCCGCTCGCGATGAGTCGCGTGTGGAACGGTCCGAAGCCTTGCGATGGGCTGATGCGGGCGTAGTGCGCCGCAGATGGCGCGGTAACCGTGATGGTGCCCTTACCATCCGCATACTGGCTGTTGAACTGCTGGAACTGCTCAGCAGCCGCCCGGCCGATTTCGCTCGGGCTGCCGGCCGAAGCCGCGACCTTGTCCATGACCGACGTCAACCATTCGGACAGGTCCATCTTGCCGAAGTCCATGGCAGACAGTTGACCCGGCGTGAAGCCCGTGCAGTCGGGGAACTGAGGGAATCCCCACAGCTTGAGGGCAACGGCCGAGGTCGCAGTCACCCGAAAGCTGCACAGGTTCGTCAGGGCATCGCAACGGCCCGTGAGGCGCGTGTCAGAGTTCGGAAAGGTGAACTCCGAGGTGCGCAGGTCGGTTGGGACTTGCACGGTTTTCCAAGTCTGGCCGCCATCCTGGCTGTAGTCGATGCGGATGCGTTCCGGCACGGTCTTTCCGTCCGAGGCGCCCTTTACGGACCAGGTGCGGAACACCAGGTCGGCGATGTTCGACATCTGGTTCAACGCGCCGGCGGAGCGGCCTTCTGACTCTTCGTTCGAGTAAAGGTGCCATGACAGGTCACGGGTGACGATAGCCTTGCCACCCTGACCCATCGGCCATCCTCGTGCTTCATAGGTGCAATTGCCCGATTCGGGCGAGCATGCGCCCTTCACGGCGGTGTAACGGCTGACACCCCGGGACTCGTTGACCAGCGGGTCGAGTTCCACCAGGTTCCACGAATTCGGGCCGAACTCAGGTGCCTTTGGCATTTCGGCGCACCCGTTCGAGTTATCGCAGCTGGCAATGATGGTCCGAACGACGCCAGGGCATTCGAACGATTCCGGGTCCGTCGCAAAAATTTCGCCGGCCTTGACGGGGTCCGCGCAGTAGCTGGGCCACTGCCACGCAGCGACCTTGACGCCGTTGACGTCCACCGGCGACGTCCACCGCCCGTTGCCCTGGTCGAGATAGGTGAAGTTCAGATTCTGGCTGACGATGTCCGCGCCTTGCCCGGACATGGCCATCTGCAGCAGCTGGCCGCGGCCCTGCTCGTGGATGACGCGCGGCAGAATGCCGTTGAATGAGCAGTAGGTCTGGGTGTATTCCAGGCAGGACTTCAGCGGCCACTTAGCCCTGTTGGAGCAGTACTCGCCAATGTAGACGGTGTATTTCGAGCGCCGGGCTGCGGCGAGCTCGACCGTGGGCATTTCGCAGCCGTCACGCATCATCTGTCCTGACTTCGGGCGCTCCATGTCCATCCGGCAGCAGTTCCGCCCGAACAACTGGCCGATGCCGCCTGTCGCCCGCTTGCAGCGCATATCCTTGCCCGTGAAAATCTTCGGGATGGTCGGGTTGTCGCTCATGTCGTCAATGCCTTCGCCCGCAGCGTCCGCAATCGCGGCCGAGACCAGGGCGGCGTTCATCTTCTCGACGTCGACGGTTTGGTCTTGCTTCACGGCATTGCCGAACGTGATGTCGTCCGTGTTCAGGCAGGCGTTGTCTTCGGAACTCTTGGACCACTCGACGCAGATATCCTGAGCGTGCGTGCATTGGTAGGTCTCGTTCTGGGACATGACGAGGCCGCCGTTGCCGCCGGTGTAGGAGGCTGGCTCGGCAGAGGTCATGCTGCAGTGCGCCAGGTCAACGCTCTTGCAGGAATCGAGGTCGTCGGTCGCGCTGGGCTGCCCGTAGCAGACGACACCGGTGGTCGGCGTCGTGTAGATGCCACAACCCGCTTTCTCAGCGTTGGTGAGCTGCAGGACAACACCCGTCGGGAAGCCAGTAGCCTCATCGACGGCCGCGACTAGGCATTGGGCGTCGTCTAGCGTGCGGCCGAACCACTCGCCGCCTTGGTAGGTGTTGTACCGGCTTTCTGAGAGAGGGCTCAAGTCGCAGGCGCCAGCGACCGGCGAGGGCGATGCCTCCACCGACAGGACGGCGGGGTCGCTCGTGGCGAAGTACTCGGTCCAGCTCTGGTCCAGGCACGTCGTGCCGTCCTCTGCGAGCTGCGAGCAGACCTTGGCGGTCTCGCCAATCTTCGACTTGTCCTTGCGCAGGTCTACGCCTTCCGAGGTGAGGCATGTGTCCGTGGTCGCCACCTTGCCGTCCTTGTCGATTTTGACCTTGATGTCGCATTGTGCGGTCTCGAGCTTGTACTTCGTGATGCGCTCAGTGAGGGGGAACGTGCGCGTGCAGCTCGTGGTGAACTTCTGCGAAGTCGTGCTCCATTTCGTGCAGCTGCGCGGGCCGGAGCACTGAGCATCCGCCTGGGTGAGCTTGGTCTCGGTTCCTCCTTCGGCGGCTTGGGCCGGATTTGCCCGCAGGTGCTCGCCGGTCTCCCTGGTCTTGTCGGCGTAGCTGCCGTTTTCGACGTTGGTGCGGAGGTCCGAAATCAGTGTGCTGTTGGAAGCAATCTGTTGGCCGGTGACCTTCAGAGTGGCGTCGCTGCCGCCAATGACCGACGTCCCGCGGACCGAGATGCGGCAGCTGTCGGTGCTGTTGCAGCCAGCCCCGACCTGAACTCCGCTCACCGTGGTGAAGGAGCCGACGGGCACGGAAATCTCTTGCGAGAAGTCGCTATCAGCCGCGCACTGCCCCAGTCGCTGCTGGTTGTCACAAACCTTGAAGAGCAGCGATTGAACCGGAGCGCCCTCGCACGCGACTGCCCGGAACGTGAGGTTGCCACCCGAGCGGATTTCACCTTCGACCTTGGCGCGGCAGTTGAGGTCGAACTTCGCCGTGGCAGTGACGACGGCGATGCCTGCCTGTTGCTTCTGGCCGGGGGAGGCAACTTGCTCGAGGCCCTCCAGTCCGGTGATGCTTTTGAAGTAGTCGAGGCCTGCGGCCTGGGTAAAAGACGACCTCGGCGCCAGCTGCGCCGTTCCGTCCTCGTTCAGGATTGTGTCTCCCCCCGCATCCCGGTTCACGCTGACGCTGCGCATCTGGGTTGCAGCTTGGGTGGCTACTTTCTTCGCCTGCGCAATCTCCTCCGCGGTAGGGGCTTGCGCCGCTGTGGTGAACGTGAAAAGGGCGCACATGGCGCCCAGAAGGTAGTTTGCGACACGCATTGGGTAGTCTCCGGCCTATAGGTTGCTCCAACGTATAGGTACAGAGACCCCACTTAGCCTTTGCGCATCATTTCTGGGGTGGAAGTGCTGAGGCGTTCTGCAGCGCCTTCGCGGCGAGGGCATCAGCCATGGCCTTGCGGATGCCTTCCTCTTCCTTCAAGCGCTCCGATGGCGACTTAAAGTCTTCCCATTTGCCCGTGAACGGCTTTTGCTCTTTTGCAGGAGTATCGCCCAGGGCGAATCCGCGCGCCAGAGCTTTGATGTAGGGCGTTGCATCCTCCATGCCGTCGTCGAGGAACTGTTGGAGGGCATAGTTTGCAGTGACGGCACCCGAAACCTTCGAGTATTTGGCCGGGTCCAGCGGCGGGCAGGTGTTGTACTGCAGGTCCTGCCCGCGGTATTTGAACTTGCGCGGCTCGATTCCGGTGCACTGCATCTCCACGCGATAGGTGGTCAGCACGATGGTCGGAACCGTGGTGACCTGGTAGGCGTCGTACATGCGCGGGTCAATCGAAATATTGGCTGACGCACCCTTGCCGTAGTTCAGCTTCGTGAGGTCTTCGCTCACAAAGTCTCCGAGGCTTCGCCCCGGAGGCGCGCCCCGGAAAATCAGCGTGCCGCCAGACCACATGGCCTCGACGGCGTAAGACCGCAGCATTTCCAGCGGCATTGACCAAGACACGAAGTAGTAAAGGTTGGACCTCCGCTTGGGGCTGATGCCCAGGAACTCCAGAACCTTGTCACGCTCGCCAGCGATTGACTGGTCCGCGATGTCGTCGGCATTCTTCTTACCGCGGGCCACTCGCTCGGCGAACTCCGGGTCGGGAACAGCCTTCTCATATGCGGTGAGCAGGTCAACAGCCAGGGTCTCGCCGAGCTTTCGGGCCGCCTCAACCTGTTGGGGGTCCGCGTCCTTGAGGTTGCCGTATGGCACGTAGAGGGCTCCGGCATCTTGCTTCTCGGCGGGCGCTTCGGTTCCGTCGGCAGTGTCTTGGGCGCGGGCCTGCTGGGCGCTCAGGGCGAAGGCCACGATGGCTGCAGCCATCGATACGGTCAAGCACTTGTTCATCACGGTACGCGGTAGCAGCATTGTTTGCCTTGCCAAATCATGTTGATGGTGTGCTCCTGGGTAGGGGCGTTCGACGTCGGCGGATATTGGAATTCGGCCATATCGCCGAAGACCACTGCTCGGCCGGTACGGTTGATAGGGCCAACCTGGTTGAACCGGTACTGACCCTTAACGACCATGGGATTCGGATGTGACGCGCAGATAGCCGAGGGACCGATGGTGGTGAACAGCAATCCCAGACGGCTGAAGCGTGCGATGAACTTGGCCGCAATGAGGTTGTTCTCTGCAAAGTCCTGGCCGGCATGGGACGTGTTGCCGGATAAGGGGTACAGATTTCCCCATGCTCCGGCACACCAGAACAGGGCATCAATGGTGTGGCCGAGGGTCGAGGCCGCGGCGTCGACCGCGCATGCGGCGTGAGCGGTGAGCCCCGTAAAGATGGAAGCTTCTGGGGTGAAGATGCCGCTCCAGGTATCGTCCTGCCACATTGGGTCGACCTCGGTCATGTACGTGACGTCCACGCCCGAGGGGTTCTTGCAGTACGCGAGAAGCTCCTGGTCAATCATGTCCAGCACGGGGTAGGTGATGAAGTGGACGTTCATGCGGTTGGCTTGCCGCTTTTCCAGGCCTTCACCCGTCGACTTCTCGGAGCCCTGGTTCGCATAGGTCTTGAGAACCTGCATGCCGCCCATTGAGGGCATGCACCCGGGGCGGCGTTCCACCTCCACCAGGTACATCGGCTCCCAGTAAGTGAGGCCCTCGCCCATGGTCGGGTACCCGTAGGTCATGACGGAAGGGCAGTAGCAGATGGGGGGCATCGCCTGCATCAACACCGGGTTCTCGTTGTAGCCGGACCCGTTGATTTGCATGCCGACAATCGTGATGGGGTACAGGTTGTTCCAGTCGATGTTCATCGGATTGAACATCTCGCCCGTGCAGATGGCAGCCTGCGCCTCGCCCGTAACCCCAGATTCATCCTGCTGCGCAGAAGCGCCGAAGGCGCAGCACATCAGAACAGCGGCAAAAAGCTTCTTGAAGACGTTCATTGGGTCACTCCAGAGGAAGATGGCGCGGAGGCAGGCACGGAAACGGCCAACGCCCCTGCCGACAGCTCTGACTGCTTCGGCTTGAGCTCATCCCAGGCGTGCAGGACCTCGTCGGTCTGAAATGGCTGGCCGAAGGAAGTAACCGCGATGTATTTGGAGTTCACGCCCGTGCCCGGGTAGACCAGGGCAGGCAGATACTTCACTTGGAAGCGGCTGATGAGCGCGTCACTCGCGTGAAAGATGGGGCGCTTGAAGATGTCACCAAGGTCCTTCACGTCGCCACTGCCGGCTTCGATGGGGACGATTCGGTCCTGCTCAGCGGCAAAGACCTTCTTGACAAGCTCCCGCTGGTCCTCCTGAGACCCGTCGAAGAAGAAGAGGGCGGTGACCGGGTGGTATGAGTCAAGCGGGTTCACCTTGGTGCCCTTGGCAGCAAGGACTTCCCACTTGTAGCTGCCATCGCTTTGCTTCACAGGAGCTTGGATGTCCGAAGTGAGGACCAGGGACGGGTCGAAGTACGCTGTACCGGTCTCGTTGGCTTGGGGCAGCTGGCGTTTCGGCAGGTTCGACAGGAACTTCTTGCCGCTTTCAACCACCTGCTTGTTCACCTTGTTCCAGTCCGTACGAGACGCGGACTCGAGCATCGTTTGGCGCATGTCTACTTCGATGATGGGCCAGACGTTCCCTTGGACGCCGTGGTCCTTGGCATGGGCCAGGCCGACCATGGCCAGGAGCGCGGTGGCGAACAGGGCTAGTTTCATCGTGGAATTTCGGTAGAGGGTTGTGCAACCTATAGCCAAATGGCTCAGTCCAGGACGCCGACGATGGAGCTGATGATGGCAACCTCACGCATGAGCACGCCGTTCTTGATGCCATGCTCTTTCATGACGTCGTCGAACGAACTGCCGCCAATCAGGCTGCCCATGATGGTGAACTGCCGCGGCGTCAGGTCGTCACGGTGCCGCTCGAGGAGCTCCTGGCGCTCGTCGCGCATCGCCTGGTCTTCGTCCTCTTCGATGGCGGGCTCGCCGTCGGCAGCCATGAGTGGGTTCAGGCCGAGGCCGTCAGGCAGGCCTTCGGGGGCCATTCCGCTGTCCGCACCCTCGCCGCCGTCGGTCTGAAACCAGCCCTCGAGCTTGTCCCACTCCAGGGCTGCGGCGAGCACGCCGGGGGTCACGTAGGAGCTGCCGTCCTTGCGCTTGCGGAACGCCGAGCCCGGCAGGCGCACCGACGAGCCGAGTTCGCGCCGAAGACGCAGTGCTGCGTGCCCAGCCATCCGGTGAGCGTAGGCCGCAATCTGGCCGGGCTTGTACTTCGCCGTATCAGGGCTCAGGGTGAACCACATCATGCGGATTTCCTGCGCCGCCTCCTTCTTGAGCTCGGGCGGCACTTGGTTCTGGGAGCAGGCGATGTCGATAATCTTCTGGTCCAGCGGCGGCTGGCACTGCGACAGGTAGTCGAACAGCGACATGTCCGAGGTCAGGTTCTCCGGGGGGACCACGTCCTTGCGTTGGCGGGTAGGCTTAGCAGTTTTGACAGCGACTTCAGACATTCGAGGCTCCAGTTTCCAAGTGATTGAGAGGCGGGCTGGGCGGCGGCCGCCTCAATCCAAAAATACGTTTTAGGTGGTCAGTTCGTAAATCTGAACCAAGGTGCGTCCGGCACCTCTTTTCGCCGGCAACTGCCGCACGAACGGGGGGAAAGGCATGGCTTTGGGGTTGTCATCCAGAATCAGGCCGAGACCGTCGGGGTTCTTGTCGGAGGGCGCTACCAGGCAGTCAAGCATTGGCTTCATCCCTCCGTACGCGTTGTCCCAGTCCAGTCCGCCGCCGGCGCACTCTCTTGTCACCACCAGGAAGCTCCGTTCGACGGGGGCTTCTGGCTTTTGGCCCTTGAGGGCCGCCTTTACCATCATTCGCCATTGGCGCCGCAAATCCTTGTATGCGTGAAAGTGAAGGCCCTTGATGACGTTGTTCGAGGGTGTTTCGACAGGGAGGGAGAGTTCGTACTTAAGCTCTCCTCGCTGTTTCCAGATTTCAAGCCCTGCTACGGGGCTCTCCATCCAGCCGCCGGTCAGGCGCCGGCCTTGCTCGCTTCGTACTTCTTCATGAAGTCCTTGTCGGAGGTGATGAACTCCTTGAGGATGGTCTCCACGAGGGCGCTGGTCTCAATCTCGACGCCGTGCGCGGCCTTGTACTCCTGGCGATAGGCCTCGACCAGGTCCGCGGTGGACTTCTTGACACTGACGGCCAGGCGTTCGACGGGTTCGCGCAGGGTGATTTTCTTGAGCTTCATGGTGACAGGTACCGAAAGTTGTGTTGGTGATAGTTGTTAGCGACCAGCGCTTAAACGACAGTGAAAGTATAGCTTCAGTAACACCAACTGTCAAAGAATAAACAGTGCCAGTATCAGTTTAGACGCGATTTAGGTTCTAGTGCGCCAGGTGAGACGCACTGGCGTGGTTAGCCCCCAAAGAAAAACCCCGGCCCATGTGGCGCCGGGGTTTCGAATGACGGAGAGTTAGCCTTGGCTGTCGTCGCCGCCATCCTGCTGGGGACGGGGCTTCGGCTCGTAGGGCTCGACCTTGAAGGCACGGATTTTCAGGGCCGACGTCCAGGTCGAGTCGCTCTTGCGTTGGTAGGTCTCGGCATTCAGGACGCCCATCACCTTGACCAGCATGCCCTTGTTCAGCATGTCGGCTTCCATCTCGGAGATGAAGGCGACGACGTCGTACCAGGTGGTCGTCCTGTTGGCGTCCTTGCCTTGATTTTCCGCAAGGCGGAGCGTGTAGTATTCTTTCCCGGACTCGCGGGCAGTTTTCTTTTCGGGCTGCGCAGCGATGTTACCGAAGACAATCATGGGGAACTCCTAATCTAGAACAGTGGCGCCTCATCGTCCGCATGTGCGGGGAAGAACGAATCGGCAAAATAAATGGCTTGTAAGTGGTGCGTCGCCCCCACGAGCACCTCTTCATATAGGTAGCGCAGGAAACCCGGTGGCCACCCCTAAAGCGGTTCTGCTCGCTCCTGCTTACGGTTTTAGGGTCGGCGCATGGCGGCCGCCCGGCGTACCGCCGTCTTAGGGTTGGAGGACGACAGGGCCGGCGGACGCCAAAGAAAAAGAGCTCCATGAAGGAGCTCTTGAATCAGGGCAGAACGAACGCGTCAGAAGGCGCGGGCGTTTTGACGTGACCTGGAGGCAGCGACCATTGCTGCAACCTCCTTGGCACGCTGTTGCTGCCGGGACGCAGCGCGAGCATTCAGAACCTTGCGCACCTGCCAGCCGACGAAGCAGAGGAATCCGCCGAGTGCGACCAGCTGGAACAGGAAGCCCAGAAAACCGAAGATGTTTGCAGCCATGATGACCTCATGAAGAAAAAGTTGAACTGCTTGGTGTAGGTACAAGGCGCAAACGGCTACCAGTATTGGTGTCAGGTCATCCTCTGGTATAAAATGAACGGTCAGTTTCAAGCCGGTAGCTTTACGTAGTAGGAAAATGTTGCAGTGCGCGTCAGCGCCTTATCAAGCGGCGAGTTCCGAAAGGCATCCCAATAACAAGGTGGCGCCCTCGCGCGCCAAGAGGTATCTATGACCAAGAATGATGTGACGACTGTGGTTCCGCTCGATTCGAAGCGCGCTTCCCGCGCCGCTCCGTCGAATGCGCCTGTGGAGGTTCCCCCATGGAATGGTGAGTTTGACGAGAACTCACTGCTGCGCCCGGGTGCCTACCTGGTCGCGGCGTTGAAGCGCCGTGCGGACTACCTAGGTCACACGGGGGTAGAGATGGCCAAGGACCACCTGGGCGTCACCTACGGGTACATCACCCAGCTGAGGAACGGAACACGCCCGACAAAGGCGATTTCAGAAGAGTTCTCCGTCAAGTGCGCGGAGTACCTTGGTATTCCGCGGCTTACGGTTCTGCTGATGGCAGGCCGTATCACCGTGTCCGACCTGTATGCGAGCCCATCGCAGCTGGAGAGGGAGGTTCCCCGTGTGCTCGAGTTCATCACCCAGGACAGCGAGTGGGGCCACCTGATAACGCCCGACGTCCTGCACGGGACGCTTGAGACGAAGTACTTGGTAGCCCGTTTGTACGAAAAGGCGACTCAGCGCCGGTTGCTGCCCGAGCAACTGAGCTTGGACCGCATTGCAGAAGCGTTTAAGGGCCTCGAACAGGAACGTGCGAAGCGGTTGAGCGAAGCGTCGTCCCTGGAAGGCGGTGCTGATGAATGACTACTGGCGTCGGTATGACGCGCTTTTGATTTTAAAGGGCCCTGCTTTGCGGGGCCCTTTTTCTTGCCTTAGGCGTCAGCGAGGGCCTGCCAACCCGGCGACGAAATCACCCGGTCTGCAGCCTTGAATTCGACGCCGTTGGCGTTCATCGACACCTTCGTTTGGTCGTAGCGCATGTCTTGGCCGAGCGCCTGGAGATATCGCAGGCTGATGAGGTTATAGAGCTGCTGCTCGTCGGGGGCCAAGTCGACGAGCATGTAGGTCGGGATGATGCCGTGGTGGTCCGAGAGCTTGGAGTCGTCGAAGGTGGTCGAGCGCATGACGATTCCCTGGCGGAGGAGCTCATCGACCTTGGAGGGCGCCGTGAGCCGCACGCAGTCGAGCACCTCCTTTACCTGGGCTTTCTGGTTCTCCGCCAGGTATTCACAGTCTGTCCGAGGATAGCTCGTAACCTTCTTTTCATACAGCTTTTGGGCAAGCTCGAGTGTTCGAGCTGCCGAAAAGCCGAGTACCCGGTTGGCATCGCGCTGCAACGTGGGCAGCGAATAGGGAAGCGGGGGACGTTCCGAACCGGGCTCCCGGGTCACTCGCAGCGGAGCGGTGGCGCCTTCGGCCTGCCTCATCATCTTCTCGGCGTCCGCCTTTTCGGTGATGCGCTTGTCTTCCGCCGGTGCGTGCCACATCTTGAAGGCTTTCCCGCTCGCAGTGGTCAAGCTCGCCTCCAGCTCGTAATACGACGACGACTTGAAGTCAGCGATAGCCTTGTCGCGGTGCACGATGAGGGCCAGGGTGGGGGTCTGGACCCGTCCGAGCGGAAAGTAGTCGCCGCGGACGTTCGCCGCCAGGGACACCGCACGCGTCCCCGTGATGCCGTACATCCAGTCGGCGTGCTGCCGCGCCTTGGCCGCCTCGTAGAGCGGGTCCTTGGACGAGCCAGGCAGCAGTGTCCCCAAGGCCTTCTTGATGCCCGCAGGTGTCATTTCGCTGGCCCAGAATCGCTCCAGCGGGCCACGGTACTTGCAATGGTCCAGGATGAGGCGGCCGATGAGTTCGCCTTCCCGTCCCGCGTCGGTCGCCAGGACCACCTTAGTGGCGGTTTTGAGCAGTGCTGCGATGGCCTTCACCTGGTCGCCGGAGCCGCGCACCACGCTGTACTTCCAGTTCTCAGGAATCATGGGAAGTTGCGCCCACTTCCAGTAGCCGCCCCAGTCCTTGGAGTAGACCTCCGGGTCGACGAGCTCGAGCAAGTGGCCACGGGCCCAGGTGATGAGGGTTCCGTCCTTGGCCTCGATGTGGAAGCGCGACTTCGACTTCACGCCCATGATTGCAGCGATATCGTTGGCGACAGAGGACTTTTCGGTAAGGATAACGGTAGGCATTTGTGGTCTGGTTCAGAGGTCGGGTTGGGAAGGGGCGGTATCAGCGGCGGGTGCGTCGAGTGAATCGGTTTCGAGGTCTCCGGCGGCGCGCATGAGGTCCAGCGCAGTGGTCTCCTCCACGCCATGCCAACTGAAAGGCACGTCCACGAAGCAGCGGGCGAGGATGATTTCGGCGAGCACGAGCTCCGGAGTCAGGCCGGGGTATTCCTTCAGGAACTTCGCGATGTAGCGAAGCAGCTGCTTGTCGTGCTTGTGCCGGGAGTCGTAGACGAAGACGAGCTTGTTTAGCAGCAGTCCTCCGCTCTTCGTCAGTTGCGAGTCGCGGGTCAGGAGCTCCAGCGCCTTCTTGACCTCCTCGTACGGCTTGAAGGCCGACTCGACCTCAACCCAGTCGGCAACCCGAGTACCGTCGGTGAACCCAGCGGTCGCGCCGGAATAAACGATGAGCCCGTCAGGAATCTTGCGAAAGCGCTCACGCACGTATTCCTTGTCCACGGGCGACCACCCCTTCAGGAGAGCGTATTCGCCGAAAATTTCGTCGCCGGCGCGAGCTCGCTCGATGAGGTAGTTCGTTCCGAGAGTTCGGTGGAAGAACTGAGGCCCGTTGAAGGCCAGCTCATAGCCTTCCTGCGCGACAATGTCGAAATCCTTGAGGCGGGCGACACCCTTCGAGGCGAGGACGAGCGAATAGCCGCCAAGCGTATTGGCCTTCTCGAGGAGCATGCCTTTGCTTAGCATGCGTTTGACGGTTCGCCCAGCCATGACATAGGCGCTGGTTCCCGACGACCGTGGCCAGACGGCGGAAGCGACCTCCTGACGGCGAAGATGCCCAAAGTGGCGCAGGGCCTTCAAGATGCGCAGCTCATTCTCGTCGGCAACGGCGCGACCATCTTTGGTGGTCGGCGTATAGGGTTGAGGCATACGGGTTCGATGGAGCGATGAAAGGGAAACACCGCTTGCTTGCTTCGGGCCCGTTTAGACGACGCAAACAGGGGGTGAAACAGGCAAGCGGCTACCCAACGAATAGGTACAGCGTGTTTAAACGCCGAATCCAAGCGCTAAGTGGTTGACGGAAAAGACTTTTTCAGTGGAAACCTCGTGGCCTACGACGTGCTGGCTAGCCGTCAGGTCCGGGCACGTTCGTCCGCCACCATCCAGGGGCAACCCTGCTTGCGCGGAGGACTCTGCCTCTTGCCCCCTCGTGCAGGGAGGGCCCTCCACGCCAGCTTCCCTCGGGCTGGTTTTGCATAAAAAGGTTTGCTACCTAAAGTCTTTCTCTAGATTGAGAGTTCTTCTAAAACCCTCAATCAAGAAGAGAGTCTCGCGCATGGCGCGCCCGCGAGCTCGTGCTTGTGCCCGCGCGCATGCGAGAGGCAAGCCGGCCACCGGCAAGGGCCACACTGCTCGAAGCTTTGGCGCGCTGCTCAGTTGTCTGTACCTCCCGGTGCCTTCTAGGCTCCGGATTTGGCCAATGACCCCTAGGAACCCTCGCCCTCGATATAAATCGCGTCCCCTATATCGACGTGGCTCTCGGGTTCGAGGGCCAAAGCTTTTGGACCTTCGATGCTGCACAAACTATCCTTCCACGTCGAACCTGCGGCCGCCGCCGTACCAGGAGAAACGGAACCACTTAGCGTAGCCGTGCACCCCCTGGTTAACGGTCAGCGCCTCGACCCGAGTGGCCGATACTTCTTCGACGTAGGGTTGGTTCTTGCGCTGAGGGCGCATAACGCCGCTCCGGTGGACTTTTTCACGTGCTCCTGCGGTGTCGCAGGGTGCATCGGCATCTATGAGCCGAGCGAACTGCGAGCCACGGCGGACACCCTCTCCTGGCTGATTCCGACCGGGAAGCACGGCGTCGAGCTCGTAAGACTTCCAGGCGCTGGCCCTTTGCTTCAGTTCACCTTTGACAGGTCCGAGTACGAGTTGGTTCTCGACGACCTGGTTCGCCAGCTCGAGAGGGTATCGAGCAGCCACGGGGGCCGCGGCGTCGATATCTGGGCATGCTCGGAGGGTGATGGGAGCCTCCCCTCGCTTGGGGCTCGCATCGCGGAGGAGCGCGAACGTGCCGTCGCCTCTACGACCGAGAGGCCTGGCGCCGGCAGGTGTTCGGGGACCTCTTGTTCTCCGAACTAGAGTTCACGCATCCAAACGGCTACATCGGATGTCTTCCCCTGGAGAACGTCGCCTATACGCTCTCCTCGGCTGACCATTTCCACCTGAGCGAGACGGCAATGGCGCACATCGAGAGCGTAATCGTCCCGTCATTTCGGATGGGCATCGAGAGGGTGACCGAGATGGCCCGTACACTGGCTTGGACCGCGTTCGTGCACCAGGCTTTTCGCTCCGAGCGAAGCCCTGTCGGCCACGCGCTGGGCCACCTGAAAAGCGCACCTGAGTGGCCAGCTGTCTCGTTTGCGCTGGTAAGCGACTCGCGCACGTTCGCCCCCTAGGGCTGCGGGCGTCCGCAGAGGCCCAGAACGGGCCCCTGTGGGCTTGCTCCGCGGCAAAAGAAAGAACCCTCGAAGCTTGCGCTTTGAGGGTTCGAATTGGTAGTGGTCTAGTGCCAGACGCGAACGGCCAGCTTGTTCTCAGCGACGATGGACAGGTGGACGCGGGAGACGATGTTACGCGGGACAAGCAACAGACGCACGTACTGCGTAAGGTCGTAGGGGGTCGGCTTGGGCTTGACGAGCTGGGGGTGGCCTCCTCGTCAAGCGACGCTTTGCCGTGTAGTGGGGCGCCTTCGGCACCACCTTGAGGGGCCCAGTCTGCTGCGTCGGCATCAACTGGCAGGCCGCTGACGCAGCTCCACCAGTCGGGCTTCGAGCCAGCTCACGTACGACGGTCGAGGGGTGGGCAGTGCGCTGAACTCTGCGAGCAGCACCTGCGCTCCGCCATCCAGTAGTTGCACGTACCCCGAGATGTCCTGAGTAGGGTCGACGTAGACTGTGTCAATGACCTTGTAGTCACCGTACTCGCGAGCCGTGATGGGCTTTCCTCCCGGGCCGTTGTAGTTGGCGCTTTCGAGAGGGCGGTTGAATTCTTCGAACGCCGTGAAATCCACCTGCAGCTTGCCAACATCGTCGTGCTGGACGGTTCCACCTGTCACGTGCATTCGCATGCCGCGTTCGGGGTAGGCTTCCCAGTCCTCAGCCAGGGGGAGGCATTCGACGGCGACGGGGCGGAAGCGAGCCAGCTCCATCAATTCTTTGAAGTTCATTGTGTTTCCTTTGAGGTCTGCCTGTCGGCATTCCTTGTATAGGCGCTGCTGCGGTCTCTGACGGCGTGGTGCGTGGCGGCTGGATTTAAGGAGGAGGGCCTACACGAGGGATTGTCAGCCAGCCACCCTATGTTCAAGCAGCTTCTATTCGTCGTCTCGATTGTGGCGGCGCAAGCGTCGACAGCTCAGAACCTGCCGCCTGTGCCCACCGAGAAGAGTGCAGAGTATGTGTTTTCTGTACACGTTTGCCGGCGTGTCGAGAAGGTCGAAGACGCGTTCCACCCCTGCGTGACGACCGCAACCAGTCGCTTGGCGAGCCAGACGGGCGACACGGCGAGCACATCCAACTTTCGGCAGGTGACCTACCTCGCCTCGAGCCCCGCAGGGCCGGCTCGGTCTGCCGAGCACGTTGCCACAGCGCCCGCGCTTTCGCCGCAGGCGGTAAAGGTCGGCTATGAGCTCTCCCTCAAGCCGCTGTATGAGTCAGATGGTCTCGCGTACGTCCAGTACGACCTTTCCGCGGCTCAGATTGCCCGATGGGTGGCCGTGGAGGGGGAGGGCGTGGCCATACGCCTCCATGTTCCGGAGCTCCAGGAGACCAAATTGAGTGGGACCGACAAGGTGCGTCCGGGGCAGAGCTTCCGGATTGACCGCAGCGGGTACGTGTTCGAGGTCCGACTCCTCAGCGCCGCGCCGCCGACCTCCTACTGACGGCCAGATTCACCTGTGAAGGGCGCGACCTTACGCGATTCTCAAGCGCTAAGGTTCCGGCCCGCGGCCCGCATGGGTTGGCTACACGGTGGAGGAAAACCAACACCATGAAAGATATTGAAATGAGGACCCTTCACTTTTCTGCCCGTTGCTTTACGACTATCCAATCGCTCCTTTCGCAGGTACTCAACGGCCTGCGCGACTACGATGGCCGACCGAAGGTGTGCCTGGCGCCCCTTCGAGGCGCCCTTGCCGAGGTCTGCTTGCGGGACGAGCCTCAATGCGTTTTCAAAGTCGCGCCTCAGAGTGCGGCTGGCGAGGCAAGAGAGCGGCTGCTTCTGCAGGCCTATTTCCACCACATTCACGCCGCAGGACGGGACGAAGGCGTCGAGCACGACATCCGTCCGCTGCCACTGAGCCTGGAAGGCTCGGCTTGCAAACAGTTTGCGGACCTGTTCGGCGACGAGCAGTTCCACGAGGCGGTGCCGACCCCGGAAGGCCCTGGCACCTCTGTGAAATACGCATTCGCATTGGCGCGGCACAACCGCCGCATCAACGCGAGCCGAGTCGCCACTCTGGACTTTCTGGCGTCGCTTGCGCCGCTGACGCACTTCCCCGAAGCGGGGGCGTGCGCTAGCGAAGCTCGGGGCGTGCTCTATGGGCGCAATCGCCAGTTCACCTTGGACATGCTCAAGTTTGCCGTGGTCCTGGGCGATGCGCAGACGCTGCATCAGGTGCGCGAAGAGGTCTGCCGACCCTCGTTCTCGGAGCGGATGTCGGTCATCGAGTACCTGCAGGTCGACGGCCGGATTCCTGGCAAGTGGCTCGCCGGCGAGGAGCAAAACTTCCGTTCTGAAATCTCCGCGAGGATGGCCCTGACCGCCCTGCAACAGACGACTGAAGCCAAGCTGGCCTGAGTCCATCCAGCGTCAGGGCTCTTGCCTTTGATTTCCACCCGACGACCGCTCTCGAGCGGTCGTTTCCTTTTGGGCGGTGGCGGTGGCCGGAACGGTAGTAGTAGATTTGCCGGATTGCGCGGACCTGAGGCGGCTGGCTACACCAAGAAGGGCAACTCTATGAGCAACTATGTGGCAACCACTGACACCTGAAGAGGCGCTCGTCGTCCTTCCGACTGGCGGAAAGCGAACGATTTCGCAGACCGTACTTTCCGGCCGGCTGGCTATGGAGCCGGTGCCGCCGGCTGACACTAAAAGCTGGACCTCGCAGTTTCGGCGGGACGGAGCCGCACCCGGCTCAATCGCTTCGCTCAACGGCACGCGCTCGCAGGTCTTTGCCCAAGCCGTCAAAGCCACTTCCATGTGGCTGCAGGCACAAGGGTTCGGTAGCTTCAGCTGCAGAGCATCCTTGCTGGCTTGTGCCGGCGCGCAGTACCACCACGATGCGACGTACTTCCCAAATGACGTGTTCTGCGTGCTATGGCTGTCTGACAAGACCCCGTGGGACGTTTACTTCCCGTTCCTGGAACGAAGAATTCCACTGGAACTCGGCACCGTGCTGGCATTCGACTCAGCGCAGCCTCACGGCGTGGTCGCCCGGGATTGCGTCGAGTTCCATCCCGATTCGTTCCGAGGGGCTCCCGGGTTCTTCTGCTCGCAGGAAATCGGGTTGACGGCAGCGGTGCGGCGTCGGATGGCAATTAGGAAGCTGTCGGAGCGCGGTCGGAGAGGATGCATAGGCATCGGTGACAAACCGACGCGGACAGTGTGGATGGACGAGATTGACGGGGTGAGCGGTGCTTGGAAAGCTCAACCCGCTCAGCTCCCGTCTACGGCCTACTCCCGCTGACATTCGAAAGGCCGACGTTTCACGACGTCGGCCCTTTTTTTGCCTTGGTGGGCCAGGCTTAACCGAACTGAACGCAACGCATGCTGAGCGTCCCGGATTGAAAGCCTTCGTAGATGGTTTGCGCGCGCTCACCGCCGCCTGCGGCTCCGAGCGGGTACATGAAGGGGTAGTAGTGGTCGGGCGTCGCTACGGCAACCGATGCCCCGTCGAGCTTGCTGAAATTGATGAGGGCCTTGTCGTCCCTTCCGGCGAGTGCAGCCTTCACGGCGTCATCGAACGACTGCGCCCAGGGCCGGCTCGCCGTGAGCGCGTCCGCGACCCCTCGGTCCGTGGCACGAAGGTTGTGCACCACGTTGCCGCTTCCGAGATGAGAACGCCCTTGTCCCGAAGGGCGGCCAGCTCACGGCCGACTGTGTAATGAAACGAAGCCGGCTTCTCGTAGTCGACGGAGACCTGGAAGACCGGCACGTCCGCCTTGGGGTATAGGTGCTTGAGGACTGTCCACGTGCCATGGTCCAGGCCCCACTGCTGCGTTGGGACCACGCGCCCCTGCTTGACCAAGCCAGCAGCAAGATGAGCCAAGACAGGGTGGCCTGGCACGGGATACTCCATGTCGAAGAGTGCCTGGGGGAAGCCCCCGAAGTCGTGGATGGTCTTTGGACGCTCTTGAACGCCTACGCCCGTGGCGCCTTGGGTGAGCCAGTGCGCGGAGACGCTGAGGATGGCAGTGGGTGTCGGCAGAGCTCGGCCCCACGCAAACATCCGGAGGGTGAACTCGTTGTCGCGAATGGCGTTCATCGGGCTGCCATGCCCAATGAAAACTGTGGGCATGCGAGCAACGGATTTGCCGCGCTTCTCCGCCGCCGCATGGGCGAGGCTCGAGAGCGATGCAAGGGCGGCCGTCGCGCCATGCGCAGACGTTTGGAGCAGAAAGCCGCGGCGGCTTGAGTCGGCAGAGAACATGTTTTCAGGAGACTTGCTCGAAGCAGAGCAGCAGGCGAAGGGGCTCGGAACGGGACGGAATTCGTATAGCCGGACGCTTTGTATGGGCCCGGCCGCCCGCGGGGACAGGGCCGAGGCCCTCCCGCCGATTGTAGGTGCGGACCTGGACTCGCAAGGCCGCGCTTTTTCTTGGGAAGGAAGAAGCCCCGCATCCACGAAGGAATGCGGGGCTCACGAATCAGCTGCTTAGAGCGGTCGGACGGAAAGGACGAACCAGCTCTCAATCCCACCACCGTCGTGCTCGAAAGCCCACGACGTAGCCAGGTCATTTGCCCTTGCCCAGGTTGCGAAGCCTTCCAGATTGGGAAATAGGCATGAGCTGGTGCTTCAACCCCGGCCCTTTCTATCTCCGGGCGTAGGCCTCAAGGGGCGAGCACGCGGTGCGGTTTCGACCCTTGCCGGGGCTGGGCCGCGGGCACGACTTCGAGGTCTTTGACGGAGACCTCGAAGAGACGCATCTCCTTGCGGCGACCATCCTTCGGGAAGCTGACGATGGGGGCGACAGCGCCCATGCGGTAGCCAGTGACCTCGCCGGTGCGACCTGAGTAGCGCTTGGACTCCGACGGTCCCTTACGAACTAGGGCTTCAGCCGTGAAGCGCACCTTCGTGCCTTTTTCAAAAAACATGTATTGCTCCTTTGTCCTCTGACGTGTAGCTCGTCATGCCCGCTCAGGCGAAAACGAAGGCGCTATACGAGCGCCTTCGGTGCCGTAATGGCAATCAGCTGATGCGCTTGATTCCAAGCGCGTGGTACAGGTCCGGACGATTGGTCTCCAGCCAGTTGAGGGCTTGAGGGACGTCTAGCCGAAAATCGACGCCGCAGGCAAGGCCCGGTTTACGCTTCCTTGCCAGAAAGTGCTGCTCGTGCGCCGCAGGGGCGTCTGCCTGGCCTCCATCGAGGAGAGACTTCAGCACGAAGGCAGCGGCCTCGCCCTGCATCCCATTTCCGACAAGTTCCATGATGGCCTCGTCTCCGGCCTTGACGAACCACGAGGCGGGCGTCTACGTTCACGTCCTGGCTGCCCGGAGTGCCCGGAACTGTGAGGTACCCATTGACGGCAAGGGGAGCGTCCTGGGGAGAAGCGGTGAGCACCGGAATGTCTCGCGCCGCTGCGCAGTCCCATCCTCCTTCGTCATCAACTCCCCGGCCACGCAGCTCCGTAACGAGCTGAGGGAGCAGGTCGGCGAAGCCCTGTCCCCTCTGCAGAGTCATGATTTCCCGAGGGGCATAGCCCATCTCGAGGTCCCGCTGGGCGGTCGCATAGGCGACGTTCCTACAGAGAGCAGGTCAACTCTCTTAGGAAATGCCATGAAATGGCTTGCTCTCGTTCTCTCTTTTGTTTTTTCGCATCTTCATGCTGCCGAGGTAGTCGACATCGCTCTCGATGCACGTTTCGACGTGTCCGTGGCGGAGGTCGGCTCCGTCAAGCCCCAGGAATTCAAGCACTTTGGGGTCTACATGGGCCAGCCGGTCGATGTCAGCAAGGAAGTCGTGCTCTTCGTGCACGGGTCCTCTGGCTCACCTCGAGATTTTGTGGACGTTGCAGGCAAGCTGGACACATCCAAACAGCAAGCCTGGTATGCCTACTACGCAAGTGGTGACGCTGTCGCAGTGAGTGGCGGACGCCTTGCAAAGGAAGTCCTTCGCTTGATGGACGAAGCGGGCATGCAACGTATCCGAGTTGTTGCTCACAGCATGGGCGGCCTTGTGGCTTGGCATCTTGTCAAGGCGCTGGAGCAGCACATGCATGTCGACCAACTCGTCACGGTGGCCACCCCTTGGGGCGGTCACTGGGGCGCGGGTATCGGCTCAATGATGTCGTTTTTGACGCCCTGCCGTGATAGCTGGCACGACCTCTCGCCCGGGAGTCGGACGCTGCAATCCATCTACGGCAGTCAGCTCGAAACGCACTTCACGCTGGTTTACGCAGTTACAGAGGACAGCGCTGAGTCCGACGGCGACGGCACCATCAGCCGTCAAAGTCAGCTTGCGCCTGGCATGCGGCTTCAAGCCGAGCAGGTCATCAGAACTGTCGCGACGCACGCATCCGTTCTTACCGGCTTGCCGGCTGAACGTATCGCATCGTTGCTCAAGGATAAGGCCTAGGCCTCAATCCTCATTCTAGAAGCCCGACCGCATCCGCGGTTGGGCTTTCTTTTGCCTTGGAGAAACGTTTTAGGCTGGTCGCATTCAAGTACCGTATTTTCTATACAGCCTTGTAGGTCAACTCAGGAACAATCAAGATGCAAAACAAAGCTGGCACGCCTCCCACGAGGTCGCCATCCGAGGATGGCTCCACTCTTGAAGTGCGCGTGTATGAGGGACGTTTGCTGCCCCAAATCGTGTGTGTTGTTGCCCATCAGGCAGAGCCTAGGACGCAGGGCGTCAAGGTGACAGGTCTTCGCTACGCGGACCGTCGATTGCGCGGCCCGGGACACGGACGTCCGTGATTCCTCTCAAGCCCCTCACCGGATTCGTTGAGGGGCTTTCTTTTGAGCTCAAGCTTCGCTGCCAAGGCAAAAAAGGGCCCACGAGGGAATCGTGGGCCGAGAATCAGTCCTTGCGCGGGATGGTTTGCATTGCGTAAACGACGCTGACCCCGCCGCGCGTCACCACCTTGAAGTAGTCATCCGCACCGCCCTTAGTGGGGCGGATATCGCAGAGCTGGAACGACTGTTCGCTGCTTCCTGCCAGGAAGGGAACTCCTTCGCCGGTGGAGGCAGCCAGCGCTTCGGTCGCGGCGATAGCCTGGTCGAGGGTGAGCATCGCCGTCGGTTCCGACGAGCGGAGCGCAACGATGACAGGACGCCCGCCCCGGCTGACCCCCTGAAAGGGGTTGACCATCGCAGCTCTGAGCTCCACGATGGTGCAAGCCTGCATTCGGCCGAAGACGGCCGCCTGAACGAGAAATGGGCTTGCGCCATCGACTGCGCTCCGGACCTGGTTCATGCGCTTGAGCGCCTCCGCGGCGGAGAGCCACGGCTCGTTCTTCTTGGACATTGGTCTTTCCTGGTTGTTTACCTTGTGCGTATAGCGCTCCGACCCCACAACGTTCGCCGAAATTTCTCCAACGTTCGCTTCTGGCGGAATTCCGAGGCGCGACAGGCACTTAGCGAAAAATCGCGGGACAGGGGAGGTCCCGGAGGCGCACGCCATGCGCCGGCGCGCGCAGGTGTAATGGATTTCGTATCCGAAACCGCTTGCCGGGCGTGCGCGGCTTCCTAAAATCGCGGCCAATGTCCCTATAGCGCGCACCAAGCGCCCATTGTCCATGCGAACTAACACAGATACTAGCAGAATCTACGATGACAGTGCCAGTGTCGAGTTCATACCTTGGGCCAAGCCAAAGGAGCGCGCACTGCTCGAGCGGCTATTCACCGCCTATCGGGCCTACCGAGGCAGCCGCCGTCACAAGGTGAAGACCATCAAAGGCGACGAGAACCTCGTCCTGCTCTTTCTCAACCATGCGAGGGCACTGCCTGGTCAGCTGCGCCCGGAGCACTTCGAGCGATGGAGCAACCACCTCTATCTTGAGCGCGGCGTCGTGGCTTCGTCCCAAAGGACCTACCAGACCGCCGTGCGCGTCTTCTTCGATTACCTCCTGCGCGAGCCGCGCTTCAAGGCCGACATCCGCCAGACGCTGGGGGTGGAGCTCGTGCAGGTCTCCACGCCCGAGAACTCCATCATCCACCGGCGTGAGCGCGAACTCGAGCGCAACAACTCGCGCCGCTCTTTCACGGAGGCCGAGGCTGCCACCTTCCTGGAGCGCATCGACCTTGAGATGGCCCTCGCCTACCAGCAGGGCTCCAAAGGGGTGCGTGCCCACCAGCGCAACAAGGCCATGTTCGGCAGCACCCTCGAGATGGGCCTGCGCGCCGATGAAGTCCTGGGCCTGGACACCGATTCGTTCGAGCCGAATCCCGAACAGCCCGCAATGGGGGACTTCGGCATCGTCCGCGTGTTCGGCAAGGGCAGCAAGTGGCGACAGGTTCCCATCCTGAAGGTCGCCCTGAGCCACGCGCTGGCCTGGTACATGGAACACGTGCGCCCGAACTACCTGGCGAAGGCAGCACCCGGAGAAAAGGCAATGTTCCTCTCCGAACAGGGCAAGCGACTGAGCTACAGTGCCTTTCACCGCGAATTCCGCCGAATCATCGAGCTTGCGGGCCTGCCCATCGAGCTGGTGCCACACTGCCTTCGCCACACATCGATGTCGTCGGATGACATGAGCGGCCTCAGCCTGGAGTCCAACCGGCAACGCCACGGCCATGCGCACGGCTCGACCATGCAGGTCTACATCCACCATCCAGATGCTTATATCCGCGGGGCGTTTAACGCCGCCATCGCCAGAAACCTGAAGGCCGATGGAGCGACCGAGTGAGCGACGTCCGCCAGTTGACCCCTGCCGCGGCGCCGCCAGCGGCAAGTTGCGTGGTGCTGTGGCGTCTGCACACGGTCATGTCGGAGCGTGGCATTCGAACCGCTACTGAGTTGTCGCGCCGGCTGGAGCCCTACGCCGTCGGACTCACCCGCAAACAGCTCACGCGCATAGTTGCGGGCCTGCCGTCCAAGCTGAACGTGAAGCTACTGGGCGCGTTGATGCGGGAACTCGATTGCGACGCCCATGAGCTGCTGCGCCTGGAGCCGACCGGCGCACCACCCGCTGCTGGGCCTGCGGGTTCGGCCAAAGATTCTGCTCGCCCCGCTCGCGGCGTTGCGCCCTCCACACCCAAGGCTCCGCGAACCAAGCATCCTGCGGCCTCTGCGGTGCCCCCGAGTGTGCCCCGGGACATCCTGGGTCCCTCCCTGGCATCCCTCGCATTTGTCCGCCCTTTGGGCGCGAGCTAGGGACACGGTGGCTGAGTCCTGCGCCCTTTGCGCCAACCCCGTCCTCATCAAGGTGGCGACACGGCTCGCGCAACGGCCGGTCTGCGGCGCCTGCTACCAGCGAGCGTTCCTACCGGTGCCCTGCTCAACCTGCGGAGCGAGCACCCGAAGTCACCAAGGGATGGAACCTGCCTACTGCCGCCGATGTAGGCCATCGACCGCGTTTGCTTGCATGCGATGCAGCAAACCGGTGCATCGTACGTCGTTCGAAGTGCCTGGCGGCTACGCTTGCGGCTACTGCCGTCGGTTCTACGAGCCTCCTGGGAACTGCACGCGCTGTGGTCGAGAGAGTCGCCATTTCGAGTCCAATCTCGCGCTCGGCATCACGTCGCCGGTTTGCCCGCGCTGCGCCCGGCCCGACTGTCAAACCTGTTCGCGCTGCCGCAAGCACCGCAAGGTTGTCGCGCACTCGCCGGAGGGCAAAGCCCTCTGCCGTCGATGCGTGGAGCCTGTGGCGTTTAGCTGCTCCAGGTGCGGTCGCTCCAGCGAGCGCCACTCCGCCGCGGAGTGTGTCCAGTGTTACTGGCGCCGCGCTCTCGCAAACGAAGTTGCCCTTCTTGCGGGCAGGCTGACACACGGCTGGGCGCGAGCGCTGTTCGAGAAGTTCGCCGCTCAGACCATCGCCCACGCCACCCTCAGCGGACGTTCCAGGGGGCGCTGGAGAGCCTACGCGCAGTTTTTTGAGCGCCTGGGTCTCGCATCGGTCAGCGGTACCGCGCCTACCGCAGAACGGATGGCCGCTGAATTCTCGCCTGAAGAGCTTCGGCGCTACCAGGTCGCCTATGCATGGCTACTCAGGGAAGGGCAAGCCGAGGCGATGCCGATGGAAGTGGTGGCGCGGACCACTGAGAATCTTGCGCAGGACCGGCTTCTGGCGCGTGTGCGAGAGCCCTGGCAGCTCGAGCTGCTCACGCGCTATCGACGAAGCCTTGCTGCCTACCTGCGTAGCTGGCGAGCCCGCGGCTGGGGCGGCGCACACGAACGGTTCACTGCGCGAACGGTCACCTTGTCTTTGCGAGCCGCGTTCCGGCTGCTCGACTCGATGCCGTCCTCTGTCGTGTCGGCCCAAGGGATTGACCGCCCGATGCTCGAACGCTTTGTGGCCAGCTACCCCGGACACCGCAACGCTCTGCACTCCTTTATCGGATTCCTGAACCGCAAGGAGCGAATGTTCCAGCGCCTCCATCTGGACCGCAGTGTGCCAAGCGGCGTTCCGTTTCACGACCTTCTGACCCCGCAGCGTGCCGGGCAGCTGCGCCAGGGGTGGTTTCGGGCGGAAGATGGGGACCTTCGGAATGCGCTGCTGGGCGTATTGATGCTCCTCTACGCGCGTACCGGGAAACAGGCGCGCAACCTTTGCCGCGGCGCCTTCCAAACTACAGCAGACGGCTCGGTGCAGGCTCGGTTCGCAGAAGTGTCCATTGACCTCGATGCCAGGACCTCGGTGCTCTTGACACGGTATCTCGCGACGCTAGAAGCTAGGCGCGGCCAGCCTCTCAAAGACAACGATTTGCTCTTCGAGTCCGCGGTGCCCGGCCGTGCGCTCTCCGACGCCGGGCTCAGGTATGTGTTGCTGGGCCAGGGAGTCACAGCCAGGCAGCTGTACACGACGGCCCTCGCATCGTTCTTCCGAGCGGGGCTGGCCACTCCGAAGGTGCTCGTGCGCACGCTAGGAATCTCAAACCAGACTGCAGTGAAGTATTGGGCTGCCTTCGCCCCACGGATTCGCGACGAGGTGGCTCAAGCCGGACGTTCGCAGGCAACGTCGACCTAGGCGCGGCCGGCCACTGCTGGTTGACCCGCGGTCGCTGTTCTGCTGAGGGCACAAAACGCCAAGCTTCCAACGAGATGGCCTGACCCCCTGACCGGCCCTGGGCCTGCTCGACACCGAATCAGCCAACGGGGGAGCCTACGTCCCATGGACAGCTCTATGGACAACCCTTCAGGTTGCCCACAGACCTGACCACAGGACTTCGGCGAAGACCTTCATGAATGAATTCGAAATCAGAATGCGGGCTCCAACCTTGGTGGTCAGTGTTGGAACTTACCAGTCGCGTCCATTTGATTTGCATGAGCGCCTTCAGGACCGCTTTGACCGGTGCCGCCGTACGGGAGCCGATAGCCTAGCACTGGAGAGCGTAAGGAAATGGCCCCGGAGAGGAGCCTTGAGGAAAGAATTTAAAAGGGGATGCCTGCCGCTAGGGCCCCCGGCGCACTCGAAGGAAGGCCTCTCGGAATGGAGTGACCTTGTGAATCCACCTTCCGGCTCAGGTACGTCACGGGGTGAAGTCACTCGGCCCGAACGCCGCGGCTGGAGAGCCAGAGTTCCACCTCTGCCAAGCACTCATCGCGGCCGCCGCCGCAGGTCTCGACTCGAGTAGAACATCCAAACGGGATGCCCGCGGCGAGACGCCGCTCGATTTCAGCTACCAGCGCAAGGAGCATGCCGGGGGCAACGCTGTCGCGGTAGAACGGGTGCACCTCGATAACGACGAGGTCCTGATGATTCATTGTGATGTCCTGAGTTGATGGGCGCCTTGCCGTCGCCCTATATAGGGGGGGATAAGTCCCGTTGGCTACAGGTGTTGAACGCGCTCGAGGAGCGCACACCAGGAAGGACACATGTCAAACGACAACCAGATGGTCGTGCTCAATGCCGACCAGAAAGCTGTATTCAAGCGCACCCTCACCGAGGTCGTGAGCGGCTTGAACCACCTCCACCAGATGGCCGCGGGCGACCAGCTCTCTCGGGACCATGGACGCAACGTCCTGTACGTCGCCGAATCCAGCCTCGCCGAGGTCGGCAAGTTAACCGGCATCGAAACCGATGCGGCCGCCGTGCGAGAAGAGCGATATGCGGCGCTTCGCGCCGCGAATCAGCGGGTCCTCCAGCTCGAGCGCAGGCTGGGCGAGCAGGTCACCGCTGAAAACGTGGAAGCGGCAGTCAAGCGTCTCGGCGACCGTATCGACCGCTGGTGGGACATTTACGGCTTCGGGCACATCTCCGACATGTCGTTCAGCAAGTACGGCAGTGTCCACCTCAAGTTGAGCGGCAGCCTTTTCGGCACCACCTCGTTGACGTTCTCGGCGACCCCCGTCTCGGACAAGGTTACTCGAGCCACCTGGCTAGCCAGCCTTGTCGAGAGGGGCTTTGTACTTGAAACGTCCGAGGGCTCCGGCCACGAAGGCTTGGTCGATTGCGAGGCGAGTCGGAACGCGCTCATCGAGCTCATCGAGTCACACTTTCCCTCGGCACGGGTCACTGGTTTCGAGAGCCATCGCAATCGCGCCGGCGCGACTGTCCTCCGTACCATCGACGTGCATATCGCGAAGCTGGTGGACATCGAGAATCTCGACCTGCCTCCGATGAGCGTCGACGCAGCAAGCTAGGTGCCGGGAATGTCGAAGCGCTGATTCAAGAAAACGCGGCCCTCGGCCGCGTTTTCGTACGCTGGGGTACCGGCTAACTGGGCCGCGGCCCCTAGCCGAAGAGGTCTACCAACGCCTCGCCAAGCCCTTTTCCGGGACCAGGCTCCGGAGGCGCGTGGCTTCGTGCTGCGCCCCCGGCCCGGCGAATCTCCTGGTTCTCCGCTTCGATGCGCCTAGCACGCTCTTGAGCGCCCGTGGCAATCATTTGTGCCTTCTCAAGGTCCGCTTGGAGCTTGCGGAACTGCTTGTCGCGGGACAGGTCAAGCTCCTGCGTTGCGCGGCTTTCCAGCCTGTTGAGCGCGGCGGCTAGCTCCTCGGAAAGCTTGCCAACCAGCACAGCCAGGTTCGTCGCTTGGCCGATTGCGGGCCCCACAGCCTCGCGGCAAAGAGCTTCGACTGCGTGTTTCCATTCCTCTTGCGCCAGCAGGCTTCGCACCAAGAGCGTCCATTGCGCTTCGGAGAGGGCTGGCACCGGGAGCTTGCAGGTCGCGAACTCAGCTTCCACCTTGGGCCGAGCCTGGACCAGCGCATTTTCCACCGCGCCCATCACTGGTTCCATGCGCTCTTCGAGTGTTCCATAGCCCTCAAGCATGGTATCCAGGGCGGACGCCCGCAGCCTTGCATTGCTCGGGACCCGCATGAAGCCAGACTCGCTGACAAGGTAGATTTGTTCGAGCCCGTCCGTGTGCCGCAGGAATGCAAATGCAAAGGTCAGGTCTCTCGCAGGCGGCCCTCCCACTCTGTAAGGGCATACCCAAAGGGCCACTGCCCGCGTCGCTTCGCTCCTGCGGAGTGCCGATGCCATGCGGGCGCGGATTCCATCAGGGCCTCCTGAAATGAAGCTCGGGTCGCCGGGCTCCACGAGCGACCCCGCCCATCCGCCCTCGTCGCCAAGGCCCGTCAACCGCACGACCTGAATCCGAGGGGGAAATTCTGGCTCAAACTCGGCCTCTGCGACCGCCTGGCGGCAAAGCTGTGGAAAGCAATGCGCTTCCAGGAAAAGCACGTCCTTCGCGGCATCGGAATCGCCGATGCCCATGCTCTGGTCGGACATCAGCTTGTCGGCAACGCTGCTCACAATGCTTCGCAAGAGGTCGTCCTGGGTAAGCCCCCCGGCTGGCGACTTCGCGCGCCCTGATTTGGTTCGTAGCTTCGCCATGATTTCAGCTGAGACTGTTTGCAAGATGGGCCACGCCGGAGCCGACCACGACCCGACTCGACTCGGCGTCCCAGAAAAAGTACAAGCGCATGCAATAGCGCTCGTCGCGCCCGCCTCCCTTGAGCAAGTGGAGGTCAAGCATCCTGCGACGTCCGTCCCATCGAACGAAGTAGGCGCTTCCCTGTTCACCTGCGATGCTGGCTCCCACGGAGCCTTCCAGCTTCAGCCCGTGGACGGACATAGCCGCGTCCAGGTCTTCGGCTTTCGCGAGCCCTAGGCGGGTGTCGCGGTATGTGCCGGCAAGTAGCTCAAACGCCGCGCAAACGACCTCCGGCCGCTCGTAGCGCGACTTCTTTACACCGTTAAGCGCACGCGGCAGGACCACGATGCGTTCGCGGTTCTCCGCTGCCCAGGCTGGCAGTGACTCCAAGTCGGGCAGCCTTCCGTCGATGTCCACGACCACCTCGTCGGCTTGCGCATCTGCGTTGCCTGTGGCGGCTTCGAGGCTCCGGAGGCGAGCCCTGTATTGCTTGAGCTGCCGCTTCTGCTCGTCCAGCAGCGTCAGCAAGTAGTTCGCCTCATCCTCTTGGGCGTTAAGACGCGCAAGCAACTCCGGGTTGGTGGATTTGACGCGACCCTCGCCACAAAGCGTCGCCAGAAGTTCAACGAATGTCGGCAGGGTCCCCGTTTCAATAGGCGCTCCCGTCGCAGTTGCTGCCGACCACCAGGCTGGAGCTTCCAGGCGGGTTCCGCCACCATCTGGGGCGTGGAACGGACTTAGCGGACCCGCGTAGCGCCTTATTCGATACCCCGTTCGGGCGGCTATTCCCTTGGGCTGTACGAAGAACGTTTCGTGCTGTGCGAGGCCGTTTTCGTCAACACAGGCCCATCGAGCAGCAACAAAACGCTGGGAGCGTTGCACGGCCAATGAAACCGGCACACCGCCGCTATCCACGTCGCCCACGCCATCCGGCAGGGATTCGCCGGACTCGAGCTGCAAATGCCCCGCGAGCGCCTCGAGAAAGCTCTCGAACACCGCGGCGCTGATACTTTTGTGTAAGGTCTGGGACTGCATAGTGTTAATCCTACGCCTCCCAAGCCCACCTTTCAGGGCAGCGCAGGAAGGCGCGGCTGGCTAGCTAGGAGTTTTGCGCGCTTGAGCAGCTCCCTACTGGTGACAGCGAGGGCTCCCCGAGATGTCGCGACCTGGCGCTGCTCTGCCGTGATGTCGTAGTGAGGATGGCGCGTACCTCGGTGGTACCAGCAGCGGTTTATGCCGCACTCGGCCGCGAAACTGTGCAGCTGCTCGAGCGAATCCGCGGTCAGGTGAAAGCGCGGCTTACCCTTGAAGGGAATCGCAGCGTCGTCGACATAGGTCGTCACGGCTTTCGCTGCTTCAGGTGGTCGATGGCCAGAATGCAACCCGCGATGTGGCACAGGCCGATGTACAGCGACGCGAACTCCATGCCTACGTCGACAAGGCCCCAGTCAAGCTCGCCCATGAACAGGGCGTAAGCGATTGAAAGCAGATGAAGGGCCATTAGGCCGCCAAATACTGCCACAGTCGCCTGCAACTGCCGGACCGGAACGCCGGACTTCGGGTGCCGATTCAGCGAGAACACGTACAGGTACGTCCATGCGACCAGGGCGACAGGGTAGGTGAGGATGAGCACAGGAGGTTCCAGGGTTGGAGGGGCAGCGTTCTGTAGCCACCTGCTTTAGCCTTGGCTAAAACCGTCTTCCCTATACTGACGGCAAAGGGACCGCATCTCGCAAGGGCGCCCGTCTCCGCTAACGAACTACCAAATCGCCGAATGTCATTTGACCGAATCAAAGGAGTGCTGGACGGCCATTAGTTTCACAACTAATGGAGCCTTCCAATGCACACTATTCCGCCCTATCAACCGGGCGTGACCCTGCGCCATCGCAGCGGCGCAAGCTACGACTATCCCTCGCTCGAGGCGGCGTTCCGCGCCCTCGGTTACTGGTGGCTGAGCCAAAACCTCGGACTCGACTTCACGTCGCCCTTCTACTGCTCCCGTCTGCTGTCTTGGGTGACCGCAGACTGGATGATGGTGACGGACTTTGGCGCGCCTGTCGTGGTCTCTGATTTCGAACGTTTCCGTGGGCCGCCCCGCCGTCCCTTCTGGGCCTCGAAGCACGACTACTGCGGCTACGGCCCCGTACCAGGGACGGGTCGTCATCACGGCGGTCACCACTTCCGTCGCGTCCATCACATCAACGAACGACGCAATGCAGTGCTCGTCGTGCACGAGGATGGCGAGGTCGCGCCTCGAGGTAAGCGCGCTGCTGCCAACCTTCCGACCCCGTGGGACGACTACGCGATTGCGGCGCGCGACGACCGCTGCTGGAAGCGCAGTCGCAAGACCCAGTGGAAAGCCCGGGTCTGAGCGGCGTACCGCAGGAACGGCGGCTCGTACGCCCACTGGGCGGCCAGGCTCTAACCGGTCTTCAAGGGCCGGCTATAGGCGTCGAGAGCAGGGTCGGTAGCTATGCGTAAGACACAACATCTCGCTTAACTCATGCGTAATCGCTCTTCCAAGCTCAGTTTCCCTCACGTCATCGTGGGGGCCGCTACTTCCGCGACCCAGGAGGCGCTCGCTCTGCATCGCCAGGTCGAGGAGGTACTGCCGTGCAATGTCGTGAACTCCTCGGCTTCGACGCGCCCTTTGCCCGGGACACATGATGGCGAAACAGTCGGATACTTTCACATCCGCAGCCCTGGTCAGCTGGGGCGGCCCGCAGACGCAATCGCGCGCGCCTTTTCCATGGATGGAGCGCCGGGCGAGACGTTCTGGCACCGCACGTTCTCATTCGACGAAACCGGCGCACTTGAGGAATCGCTCCCGCTCTTCACAACGCTGGACGAGCCCGCTTTGCGCAGGCTGGCCACTGAGGCGCCGTTGGGGGTCGTCAGCAGCCTGGCAGGCAGTCGGCACATCGCGTTCGCGCAAAGCACGCAATCTCCGGAGGTGGCCGCCTTTGTTGACTTTTCCCTCGTCATCCGCCCGGAGGTGGATGCGGAAGAGGTTCTTGCCGCCCCCTGTAGAGCCGGGGGTGTCCGGTTTGAGGTCAGCCTCAATCAGCTCGTGACCCGCGCCAGCATGCGGGGTGCCGGCGCCGCGGCAGCCCTGGTGGAGTTCGTGGTCGATGTCGTTCAGGCAGAACTGGAGGCGGCCCTTGCCCGCCTGAAGCCCGTGGCCGATGCAGCAGGCCTGACTCTCGTCGGGAACGTGTGTGTGAGTACGCGTCGCGATAGCCAGGCAACGCTGATGGTTCAATCCTTGCTGGAGGCGGCGTTGACCCACGCCATGCTCGCGCTTGCCCATTCCGCGGAGATGCCTTCCTTCGCTGTCGGCATCGAGTTCGACGGCAATACCGTCAACTAGGCTACCCCGCCGCGGGGTGCCGCTTCGCAAGCCGTGCCGACTGAGTCAGGTCCGGTTGTGCCGTCCAGAAGGCGTGCGAGCGGCAAGCCCAGCGCATCCGAGAGCTTCGACACGGACGCCAGCGTTGGGTTGACCACCTGGCGCTCAACCTGGCTCACGTAGGTGCGATGAACTCCGGCCCGGTCTGCCAGCTCCTCTTGCGAGAGGCCGGCTCGTAAGCGGAAGGTACGCAAGTTGGCCGCGAGCGTGAGGGAGGCAGACGTCGGATGTCTCGGGGCGGGCATGTCGGCGCAGCTTGCCGTCCTGCGATGAAAAAATCTACAGCCAATCCATCTACCGCCTATACGTCTCGCTCCGTGGCCGGGACTCGACGCCGCTTAGACTACCAGCCGGAGGTGCAGGCATGGCTCGGTTGATTGTTGATTCGCGCGAGTCCCGCAGTGGGCTGGCGCAGCTGCTCGCGCAGCGGGGTGCTGACGTCGTCGTTGAAGAGCTCGACGTGGGCGACTATGTGCTGGCGGACGGCTTGGCCGTCGAGCGTAAGGCAGCAAGCGATTTCATCCTGTCGATTGAGAATCGACGCGTATTCGCCCAACTGGCGACTTTGAAGGCCACCTACGCTCGGGCCTTCATCGTTGTGGAGGGAAACCTCTTTGCCACCAGGTCCTCGATGGCCGAGGACGCTCTTCTTGGAGCCATGTCCTACATCACGGTGCTCGAAGGCGTTCCTATCCTCACAACTGGCACCACCGCCCAGACGGCAACGCTGCTGCTGACAATGCAGAGGCATGCCCTGGAGGGGCTCGGGTACGAGATTGCATTGTGTGCCGGGAAGCCGCGTGACCGCCTTGCCCAAAGCCAGTACCTTGTGGAAGGACTGCCCGGCGTCGGGCCGACCGCCGCGCGCAACCTTCTGAGTCATTTTGGTAGTGCGCATTCCGTTTTTACGGCGCAAGCCGAGGAACTACGCCAGGTGGCCGGCGTCGGTCCGAAGACAGTAACGACGGTGCGGGAAGTACTTGAGTTCGATACGCGAGGCGTTTCGATTCCTAAGCCACCGGCCACTTGAGGGGCTCGGCCCCACGGGCGCGACGTGGCTTTATGGAGCCGGGCGTTCGACAGGTCCTCGCTACACGGGAGCAGGACCACTCGAACGGAAAAGACACCATGGAATCTCTCGAACTGAAGTATCGCCGCCTTCCCGCGGACGCCAGCGATAGCTGGGAGCCATTGCCCGGCACCTTCAGAAGCGCCGCAAACAACTGGCTGGTCGTGCACGACCTGTTCCACCACCTTCCCCATGACCGCGGTTCGCTCGCGGAGGAACTCGCGACCCTAGGGGCGGAGTACTACGTCAACTACGAAGGCTCGGGCCTGCTGGGCGCCTACGATACGGCAGCCGCCGGCTTGCCCACGCCGGGCCTCAACGCCCTGACCCGCTCAGCGGCTGGCGTCGTAGGCATGGCCTATGAAGCGGGCGAAGGGCCGGAGGTGTTCGACCTCCGTCCGACGACCGCGCCCGTGGCGTGCGAACTGGCCGAATCGGTGTTCGTCGCAACGGAACGCTCAGCGGTCGCCGAGCTCGAGCATCTCCTCTGGGGAATGGGCAACGAGCCGGAATGGCAAGCCGCCAAGAAAGCGTTTTGCACACCCGGCCTGGTCGCCAGCTGGGTTCGACAGGGCTATCAAGGCGCGAAAGCGCGCTATCCGGACCAGGCGCGCGCTCGCGCAGGCTGGAACGAGGCAGTTGAGTTGCTGTTCACCGTAGGCTCCAAGGCCCAACCTGACGCCGTGCTTGTTGCAAGTCGACGCGGCTACTCGGCCTCCTTCGAGGTCGTTGCCTGACCCACCTTCGCGCCCCGAACTTTCGGGGCGCTTTCTTCTGTCTTCGGCCCTCCACGGCAAATTAGGAGACACCTTCCCTTCGGGAACGCGCCGGTGGCCTCCAAGAGCACGCCTTGCAGTTCCGGGTGGCGTACGGGCGCTCGCTATACGTGTGCAGGACATTATTTCAAAGGACACCCATGTTCGGAATGAAGCGAGCACTTGCCGCTGTCGTGCTTTCCCTTGCTGCAGGTGCTGCAGCCTGCGCGGTAGACAGCGCGCTCAGACCTAGTCCCGACGAGTGGGCACTGGACTCCACCGTGAGGGGCTGTACGCTGGCCGATATTAGCCATGAAAACGAAGACGTGGTCATGGTGTTTGCATGTGCGGACAAGGCCACTGTGCTGCATCTCTCTGCGAACCTCGGTGGGACGATTCGTCGGACCGCCGAGCACTTCGAGCACCCGTGGATTCGCCAAAGAGAAGTTGCGACCAAGGAGTTGACCGAGCGCCTGGAGGAGCACCTGAGAAGTGTGCGAAATCCCGCCCTTTGACGTCGTGCTCGAGCTTCCTGCCACCAAGTACGTTTTTTCCCTTCTTCAATCGGCCCGCCATCTGGTGGGCCGATTTTCTTCTTGAGGGTCCACCCGAGGATGTCGTCGTGCGCCATCCCTATAGGCCTTACAGGCAACTGCAAGTTCTAGGAGAACCATGAGGAATAGAGACGATTTTCAAGATGGCGCGCCGTCGCGCCAGGGCTTCTACGAGGTATTGCTGCAGGACGAGACGACCACCATCGCAGAGTGGCGCCAGCGCGACAAGCGTATCGGCAAGACCTGGTGGGAGCACCGTAGCGAGCATCCCTCGATTGCGAAAACTCCGCAACCGCTAACCCGGGTGAAGGGCTACCGGAAGGCATCCGCCCAGGCCATCGAGCAGGCTTTGCATAGGGAGCTTACCGAAGCCGAGCAAGTCGAGGTTGCTTACAGGAAGCTCCGTGGAAGCAATTTGGACCGGCTGGCCGTGCGCATGCCGGTTGTAGAGCGCCGCCGTCTGCGACTTGGCATGGCCGTTACATTCGGCGCCTTGCCAGAATGTGTTGTGGTCGGGCTGCATGAGGACGACGAGTACGTGACGATTCGCTACCGCAACCTCAAGCGTGAAAGCGGGCAAATGGTGGGCGCCGGCTTTGAATACCTGACGTCGCACTGGCTGGAGGTCTTTGAGACGGCCGCCGAAAAGGGTACGTCCGTCTGCCGCCCGTCGCTCCTGGAGCGGACGGTCTTTAGCAATGGCGACCTTCTGGGGTTGGTAAGCCGCGTGGGGCATTTCGGCGTCGATGATTCGCCCGACTACCAACGCGGCTACGCTTGGACCGCTGACGACAAGGACAGGTATCTCGATTCCCTGTTCTGCGGTCGTGACCTTGGCCGATTCATCTTCGTGAACTACGGATACACCAGGCCGGCGGAGGTCTTTGACGGCAAGCAGCGCTTGAGCACGCTCATGGAGCTTGTGCAAAGTCGCAGGGCATACAAGGGCATCTACTGGCACGAAATGCTGAAGCGTGAGCGCAGGCATGTCGAGTCCCGCGTCGTCCAGGTCGCGGAGGTTCCTGCCTCGAAGGCATCGCGCGCGGAGCTACTCCAGATGTTCTTGGACGTGAATGCCGCCGGCGTTCCGCAGACCGAGGAGCATCTGAACCATGTTCGGCGCCTGCTTGAGGCTGAACAGAGGAACGCGTCAGCCAACTGATTGAGCATCGGCCACCGGAGGAAATCTCCGGTGGCCGTTCCTTTGGGTCATCTCGCTAGACAGGAGATGGTCAACGGGCTCGGCTGAAGGCTCGGCCAAAAACAAAGGAACTGAACAATGGGAAGCTTTTACGTAGCTGATATCACCTCTGGGCGCGTACTGACGGGCGACGAGCCTGTCGTGGGATTTCTGGTCGCCTCACGGGGCCACCGGTACCCTCTCGACAAGAATCCGAACGATTCAATCATCTACCCGGCTGCTCGCTTCGAACTTGCATCACTGCCGGTATTCGGCACCTATTACGACTATGGCCGAATGGCTGTCGAAGACGAGGCCCAAGTCGGCGTTCGGCTCGCCCTGGCGATGACCGGAACCACGAAATGGGACGACCTGCTGAAGCGCGGGTTGGACTCTGACGAAGGGGTCCAGGTTGGCGGGGCTAAGCGGGCCTATGGGCTTGCGCTCATGCACCGAGACAGCTACGAGCACTTGGTGGCGAGCGGCGCCGGGCGGGTTGGCAGCAAGGTAGAGCTCGCCGCTCAGAAGGCGGGGGATGTCGAGCGCATGGTCGCTCTAGCCAACCTCTACTTCGGGAAGTTGGCTGAAATGAGGGCCATGGACCCGGCGGCCCGGGGAACCAAAGAGTTCTACGGCTCATTTGATGCCGTGAATGAGTTGGCGGGAATTGCGGGCCTGCACGGCGACTGGGCTGTGGAAGACGTACCTGACATGGCGAACGGGAAAAGCATCCCTGTGCCACCGGTGGCGTCGTACCTCACCAGTGGGCAAGGCGAAGGCCGGGCCGCGGATGAGCTGAAGACAGTCTTGCGTGCCGTGGGGCTGTGGAACCTCGGACAGGCGCAGGAAAAGGAACGCTCAACCCTGGGGGAGGTTCCACGCTATCGCGACTATGTGGCTGCGATGTGGGAGATGCAGCGGTTGATGTCTGCCATGGAAGTCAACGAGCTCTCCTTCGCGCCCAGCATGCTGGCTGGGCAGCAATCGAACCACGACGCGGTTTGTGCACGTGAGCTCGCGAGCGTTCGCAGTCAATCGAAGGCTCAGATTGCGTACTTGCGCGACTACGGAGGTCCGCGGGACGTGGCTGCCGTCTTGTCGCGAATTCGGGCACTCAAGGAGTTGGCGGCTGAGCTGGAGGCGCTGCTCTCTGACGTCTCGGCTGCCGCGGACGTGGACACGGGCGCGTAGCACCCTGCCAACTGATTGAAGGCCCGCGCACTCTGCTGCGCGGGCCTTTTTCTCGCCTGTTCCCTTGGCCGGCTGCAGGAATAAGTCCGTTCGCTAAAGGTGGTTGACTCTGGAGCTGCCCAATGCAAAAACTCTTTCTTACCCTGGCCATCGTGCTTTCCGCGACGGCCGCCCACGCTGACACCCTCGAAGTGAAGGTTGATGGGCTGAACTGCGCGCTTTGCTCGGACCAGATGCGGGCGTCCCTGCTAAAGGCAGCGGACGCGACTGCAATCGAGCCTAAACTGGAGTGCGGCGTCATCTTCCTGGAGACCGAGAAGTCGCCAGTGGCCACGGAAGCGGCGCTTGGCTGGACGCTGACAAGCCACGGGTTCAACTTGAAGAGCGTCGAGCGTTCGCGCAAGACGCTTGAAGAGGTCCGGAACCTAAAATGCTGAACCGTGAAGGCGCTACGGTCGCCTGGCTAACGCTTCTTACCAGCAGCTCGACCCTGGTCTGCTGCGCTCTGCCGGCAGTCCTTGTGAGCCTCGGCGCGGGCGCCAGCCTGGCGTCGCTTTTAACGGTCTTCCCTCAGCTCATCTGGATTTCCAAGCACAAGGCGCTCGTATTTGGCCTTTCGGCTGCGATGCTGCTCGTCGCGGGCTACTTCCAGGCCAAGCCGGCCTCATGCCCGGCTGACAGACGGCTGGCGGCAGCTTGCGTTCGCCAAAAGCTGATTTCGAGGGTGGTGTACGGCCTTGCGGTGGCCGCCTACGCGACCGGCGTGTTCTTCGCTTTCGTCCTGCCGCACCTGTTGTAGTCGACTTCGCCTAGCGGAGCACCGAGTGGTCCGCCTCAGCGGTGGCCATCTCCTGGTCGAACGCGGCATCGAACGTAGGATACAGGCGGTCTCCGACCCGAAAGCCTGCGTGCTCGGTAGACGTGGCTTCGGCCAGCGCCCTCAGCCTGTCATAGCGTGCAGCTTTCGCCAGCAACTCCATCAGCGATGCGTCGGCGAGCAAGCCACCAGCTCCGGTTGCCTCGACTTTCCCGATGAAGGATTCGGCCCTGCTCTGCAGCTCTCGCAGCTCAGGTGTCCAGCGCGGGGCGTGGATGGTTAGCTGGAAAGTCAGCTGTTTGAGCAGGGCCACGGGTGTGTCCGGGCCAGTGCCGGCGGGGAACGAAGCAAGATGGGTCATGCCCCGTGTAGCGCCCGGCCAGGTGCTGTCGCGCGAAGATTCGTGAGCGCAAGGGCAGCCGAGCAAACGGCGAAACGGGCCGCGGGCGGTCCTCCGGCGGGGTCGGCCTTACCCGCCCGGCCTAGGAGAGGGCGCTCCAAACATCAGCGGCCATGGCGCGGCCAAACCCCAAAAAGGCGACCAGAGTAAGTAAACACTTCAATGCAAAGTAAACGGGCCACCAGGACGCGCGCCAAATGATGCCCGGCACGCGGCGCCAAGTTATTCGCAGGCCGTTGACGGTCACGGCTTCGCGGCGGCCTTCCTGGCCCAGAGGGAAACGGCTGCACGACGCTCAGGCGTGTTCGCAATGCGAGCCGCGAGCGTGGTGCTCGATGCCGCGTCCAGCGCGCTTGCCGCGCCCGCAAGGTCCGATGCCTGGGAAGGGGTGGGCCCTTGGCCGCGGGAGCCCGCAATCATGCCTTGGGTGTATTTGGCTGCGTAGGCTGCCGCTTGCGGCCGCGCACCGTCGAAGTTAATAGCGATGAGGCGGTCGATTTCGTCCCGAATGCCATTGGCATTTGCATCCGGTCCCAGAAGCGCACGCTCTGCGGACGTCATCGAACCCAGGGCGGGGTGGTTCGACATTTCCGGCACTACGCCTTTTACGTAGTCGTCGCCGGTGGCGGCACATGCGCTCAGAATGATGGCGGCGCCAAGCGCAAGGAGGATGGTCTTCATTTTCATGCTTCCTAAATTGATTTGCCTAAATAGCATTTTAGCACAAACGCGGCAGTGCCGCACTCTAAAACGGTTTGCCAGTCCGCTCTATAGCAAATCGCTCGCTTCGCTCAAGCATTTGTCGGGTCGGAGAATTGGCCACGAGGCGGCCGCTTTCAAAGGCGGTGAGCAAGGCATCGGGGGCCAGTGCCTTGGAGACAAGCCACCCCTGCCCGTAGTCCCCGCCTAAGCCCGTGAGCACATCGAGCTGCTCTTGGGTTTCGATGCCCTCGGCGACAGTGGCCAAGCCGTTCGCTTTCGCTAGGCCTGTGACGAACTGAACGATAGAGCGGTCCCTAGCGCTTTCCATGATGTGATTGACGAAACTGCGGTCAATTTTGAGCACGGCGAGCGGCAAGCGCTGGAAACTGGCCAGGTTGGATGACCCAGTCCCAAAATCGTCGAGCGCAACCCGGGCTCCGACTCTGGCCAGCCAATTCAGTGCCGCTGCCGCTCGCTCAGCGTCGGCGATGGAAACGCTTTCTGTAATCTCGAGCAGTACACGACCGGGCTCAATTCCGGTATCCGTGATGGCCGCCAGGACGCTGTCCGCGTACGCGTCATCCTGCAGCTGCACCGGGGAGACGTTGACGGAGACGTAGTTGAGGCGCAAGCCTCCCTCATCCCACAGCAGGAGCTGCCTCGCGGCCTCCCGAAGCGCCCAGTCCCCGAGGGTTGTGATGAAGCCTGTGGCTTCCGCGACCGGCAGAAAATCATCAGGCGGGACTAGCCTCTCCGGCTGCTGCCACCTTACCAGCGCCTCCACACCGATGACCCTCCGGGTCGAGAGAACGAAGATGGGCTGGTAGTGGAGAACGAACTGGCCGTTAGCCAAGGCCGCTTCGAGGGCGGCCATATCGGGAGAGGCGGCGCCGGGTGCGGAGGATGCTGTCATTCCCAGTGAAGCGACCGCGTTGGTGTGCGCTCAGTGCGCGAGCGGCAGATAGGGTCCCGGCTCAAGCCGCCTGGGGGAGAGCGGAAAAAAAAGTCCACCGAACGGTGGACTGATGAATCATCTGCAATGGAGGCCGGGAAGCCCTCAATGCAGTATCTGTTGGCGGGCCCACTCCTTGACGACAAAATGGAAGGGCATTTCTTGCCACCCACGCTCGTAGGCGAAGGCCACCATACGGTCGAAGTCGACGCTCGTGAAAGAGGCGGATTCGCGCGGCTGGGCGACCGGACGCGCTTGAACTGCTTGCTGGGTCATGAGGATTCCTATCGGGGAGAGTTGATTGCCTTTCCCGTGTAGGAACAACCGCCCGCCAGGCCAGAAAAAAGCGTCCACTCAATAGAGCGGACGCTTAGCGAATCAGAATGCGAGGCTGAGCTGTGCCTTCGCCGCAGGATGGTCTTCAGTTGCCTTCTTCCGGCCGACGCTTGTGGGCTTTGCCGGCCGGGCGGGCAGCGAAATGCCACCGCGCTTCGCCAACCGCAAGTAGAGGGAGTTGACCTCTTCTGCGAGCTTCAACAACTTCCCGCCCTGGTACTGGACAATGTCGTGATGCTTTGAAAGGAACACCAAGTCATGTTCATGACTTTCCAAGTCGGCACTGTCGTGGCAGTACTCGTGGGTCAGCGTTAGAAGAAGCTCAAAGCAACCCGCGACGCCCCTGGCCATCGCCTTCTGAAGTTCCTTGCGGCCCATCACGATATAGCTGGCGCCGTCGGTCCACGCAAGCGCCACATCCGACTCACCCGACTGAAGCTCGCGCATGCCGGAGCTGCGCTCACCCGTCAGAAACCATTGGTGGAACTTCTCATGCTTCTGGCGCAACGCCGTGAGCATGCAAAGCTCCTCCACCGGCAATTCCTCGTCAGCCGTGACCAGGTACGTTTCGGTGCACCCTAGTGCAAGCGACTCAAGGCTTGCCGTCAGGTGACGGAGGTCCATCTTGGTCCTGTCCTCGATGATGCCAAGCAGGTCGTCCAGCGAATGGACCCTGAAACGCGAGAGCGTCTCTTCCGCCAGCACAAAGGCCTTCCCTTCCCGGTGCAGCTTGTTTCCGATGCGACCGTGGCTGCCGCGGGCGACCGCCAGCCGCGAGGCATTAGAGAGGTCGGTCAACGAGCAGTGGCGGCCAGTCGCATCAGTGAAGAGCTTCACGTCGCGCAGCTCGAGTTCCTTGTCGGGGGGCAGGGTGCCATAGCTCCACTCTCGTGCCAGGAAGTCTCGCTCTTCCTTCGTCAGCGACACCTTGGACGCAACCTTGTTGAGGCCGTACGTCTTCATGTGTTTTGCAATGCGGCGCCAGACTTCGCACTTGTGGCGAAGAATGTCGTTGCGCGCGAAGTTGACTTCAAGGGCCTGCTTCGAAACCACTAGGCCCCCAGTCCCGAACTCGTAGTTCGGAAACTTGCAAACCAGAACGCCCATGTTGTAGACCAGCAGGTCACCGGTCCGGACGATTTTGATGTACGCGTCGTCCGTTTCGGTGTCCCACTTCTGGTCTTTCACGTTGCGGCTGATTTCGCGGCCGTTCAACGTCACGGGAATCTCTGCAAAGCGCACGAGCTCAGAGAACTCGCGCACAACCTCGTCGAGAGCCGCTGCGCTCAGTGCCTCGTAGAGCTTCGCGTCGATGCGGCAGCCCTTCGATGTCGGAAGATTCTCGGTCAATTTGTAGCCGAGGTTCGGCTGCCCGATGATGTCGACCTCCATCTTGAAGGTGCCCGTGCGCCAGGTGTTGACCCCGAATGAATAGAGTTGTCCTCTGCCCATGCGGAAACGGCCGAACCGGGCGTCGCCGTCCTTGTGGGGCGTGCCGAAGGTTTCGAACCACTTGATGATTTCGTCCTTGGACTGAAAGCCGCGGCCGTTGTCCCGAAGCGTGAAGCTTGCTTCGCCGAGCTTGATGCTCACGCGGGTTGCGCCGGCGTCGACAGAGTTCATGACGCCTTCGAGAAGCGCCTTGCCCAGTGTTCCTGCCTGGGATTGGATGACCGATACGAGGATGTTGCGGTCCACCGCGAAGTCACGATTTTCGGAAGTCATGTGTCTTGAGGCCCCGAAGGGCTGTAGTTTGTCCTGGTGCGTGTAGCGAAAAGGACAAGGGCGCCTCAGTAAAAGCGCGTCCCCCGGAGCGGGGTCGGTGAATGCCGCCTGCGCGGCGAGGCCTGCCTTGTTACCGCGACGAGGCGCGGGTACAGCGGGGGGGGAAATATTCGACCGGCCACACAGTTCTTGTGGGGCCGCTTTTCTTATCGAAAGGGCACGCGTGTCCAAAGAAAAAGGGCCCGCGACGGTGTGCGGGCCCTGAAGGAGTGGTTAGCGAATTAGGCCTAGGGCGGACTTTTCGGCATCGGTGAGCTTTTCCAGGCCCCTTTTTCGATGCTCCTGGCGTTCGAGCTCGGCTTGGCGCAGGCGCTCCTGCTCGGCGAGGTATTCGTCGAACCAGGTGATGGCGCGGTCCAGGGCCGCGTCAATCTGCTCGAACTCGCAGGCCGCGGTGCCCGATTCGGCGTGCACGTTCGCGCGGCCGCCGGTCGACTCCAGGTGGAAGGACTGTGCCACGGCATCCACGCGGAAGTCGTCAAACCACCAGCTATACGCGTCGCGAAAGCCGGTGTGGTCGCGTGCCAGGAGGGAAAGCCGCAGGGCCTTCGCCCAGATTCGCAGCCACCAGACTGGGCGCTCGGTCTCGAAGCGCCCGATTCGTTCGGCTTCAGCCGCGGCTTCGGCGGCCTTGCGCTGGACCAGCGCGGCACTCCGTTCTGCAGCCGTGGGCTTGGGCTTTAGGGGCGCCTTGGCCTCGAGGAGAGTCTTGGAGGATGTCATTTGGTCGTTCTTTCGTTGGGTTGTCCTGATGCCCCCTGTAGCTATCGCATGGTCAATGGTGGAGCCGAGATGCACCACGCCTATATCCGCGCCTCCCGTGGCTGACTCGCTACACGCTCCAGGACCTGTTATCAGAAAGAGGCATCAATGGAAGACTACGAACAACCCCCTGAGGAAAAGCTCCTCCTCATCGACGGACTGAACATCGTACGGCGCGTCTACGAAGCCATTCCGGCCGACGATTCGCCTGAGAAGGCCCAAGGCGCACTGCGCTCGTCGCTGGCTTCCTTCAGGCGCGCACTGAGCGAGCACCGGCCAAGCCACGTACTTGCCCCGTTCGATTTCGGCGGTCGCACCTGGCGGCACGACCTGTACCCAGCCTATCGGCAGAAGCGAAAGCCGATGCCCCAGGACCTCCGAGCGGCGCTGCCTGAGTTCCGCGAGCGCATCAAGGACATCGGCATCCATTCAATCTCGGTCGAAGGTGTCGAGGCGGATGACGTCATCGGCACAGTCGGCGGCCTTTGGGCCAAGAGAAAGCCCGGTGCTGAACTCGTGGTGGTGTCCAACGACAAGGACATGACCATCATGCTCGCACAGGGCGCCCGAATCCGGGACCACTTCAAGCCGGAGTGGCGTGACGCCGCCTGGGTCAAGGCCAAGTTCTTCGTGCCGCCCGAGTTGGTTCATGACGTGCTGGCGTTGACGGGCGACGATTCGGACGATGTGCCAGGCGTCCCCGACGTTGGGGCGACGACGGCGGGCCAATGGATTGCCAAGTACGGTGGCCTGGAGAACCTACTGGCTGCGGCAGGCGAACTGAAAGGCAAGCGCGCCGAGAACCTTCGCGCGCACGTCGACCAGGTTCGCCTGTCCCGGAAGCTCGTTGCGTTCAAGACAGACATCTCGCTCGGCCTGACCTGGAACCAGCTGCGCTACCAAGTTCCGGTAGCGGCCTGAACTTTCCATCATTCCTGCTGCCCCGCTGAAAGTCGGGGCAGCCATTTTTTTTGGCTAAAACGCTTCGCTATTTTTGGAACTACATCTCGCGGAGGAGACAGTGTCGAATCGTCATGCCCAGAGCCGGCGTGCGTTCGTGGAGTTGGCCCGGAATCGCGGCTACGACCTTGAGCGCAACGGGCACAACTACGCTAACAAACTGACGAACGATGCCTTCGGGATGTACGAAGCGGGCTGCCGACAGCAGTCCCCGGTATAAGAAGCCGGCCCCTGGACCGCTGCGCAAGCAAACGACGGCCCGGTATTCATCCAGAGCGACGACTTCACCCATGACGCCCGACTGAGCATCTCTGGAGACTTTGGGCATGACCGGGTTCGATTTGCGTATGCGGAGGAGCTGGCTCGCCGGCTCAATCGCGCCAGCGGCCAAACTGTTCAGCTGGACGGTGAAGTACCGTACGAAAGGCTTCGAGCCTATTTCCTCGCGCTCGCACGCGTGCTCGACGCCCTTGGCTTAGACGAGAGCCAAACCCTCCGCTACGCGCCGGAGTGCATAGCAGCCTCGGTTTCCGCCGCGCTGGAAGCCCGAGGCATCGCGCCAAATCAACGACTTTCCTAGCGGCCCGTCGGACGCTCGGCCTCCTGGAGCTTCGTAGCCTACGGCAAAGTGCCCCCTGCACGTGAGCGAGGGGGCACGGTTCGCAGAGATGTCTGTCAGAGTTGCTCGATACCGGCAAGCTTCCAGGTTCCCCCGCCCGAGGGTTTCAGGAAGTGCCAGACCTCTTCGATGACTTCAGAGGGGTCATCCCCCTCGGCGATTTCCGCCTTGAAGTGGATGCTGCCAGTGAAGGACGCCGCCGAGCTTACGAAGTCGAGCACACGATTGCCCCGGACGCTCACGGCGAGAACTTTGGTACGCGGCGCTTCGTTCCGTTCATTGATGCTCGAGACAAAGTACTGCAGTAAGTCACCATCGTCGCTCAACGCTGCCAGTTCTTCCAGGTCACCTCGGTTGTTGGCGTCCTGCACGCGTCGAAACAGCTCCGGGGCTTCCCGCAGCAGTTCGGACTGTGCGTCGGCCGACGGCGCAGCAGTCGCGCGGGGGCTAGGCGTCGTCGCCAGCGCTGGGTCGCTGCCGGCCTTGTTCGTCCCGGCTTGACCCGCCGGCTGGTTGCCGCGGTCTCGCTTCACCAGACTGCGCAGGAGGAAGAAAGCGCCAACCACGACCAGCAAGGCCAGGAGCAGGCCACCGAGCATGCTCGCGGGCGCAGGCTTTTCTGTTTGTGACGTGGGTGGGTTGTTCACGGCGGCCGATGTAGCCCGAGGCGCCCGTTCGGAATAGCCCCCCGCCTCGGGGGCCTCGTGCTTCCGATTCGAGCTTCGTGCACCTGGGGTGTCTGGGTGGGTGTCGACGTGGGAGCGGGGTCTCGGTTGTCCGCCATCGCGTAGCCCGCGACACCGGCAAGGGCGGCGGCGCCCGCAATCTGGGCCCCGCTCCAACCGCGGCGTGGCGCTTCCTGGGTGGCCGGCCGAGCGTAGTTTCCGGCGGAGCCTCCGCCCGCCGAACCGCCACCCGCCGTGAGGGGCGTGCCCTCGCGCCGCGGCACATTGCTTCCGATGATGCTATTCCCGTTGCCCGTCGGCTGTGTAGCAGGCACCTCAGTGGCTCGCGAGTATGAGCGGGCAGGCTCAGCGGGCCGCGAGCGCGCCTCGCGCATGGCTTCGGAGCGCCGCAACCCTACCGACGCTCCGCCACCCGCGCGGACCGGCGCCCTCGCGGGAGTTGCGGTGACACTGCGGGAGGACGTAAATGATGACTTCGAACCGGACGGGCTGCCGGCGCGGGCATCTGCGGGCAGCGAAACTGCCAGCATGGCGAGGGTGGCCAACACGGCGGCGAGAGTTTTCAGCTTCAGCATTTGGAGGCTCCTCGGAATCGAAGCGGGTACGCGTTGTGACTGGAATAGAGACGGCGCTGTAGCCGCATCAGCCCGGAAGAAAACGCCTTCCCGGGCGAGAAGGCACGGGAAGGCGATAGGAATCAGCGGCCTGCCGGTTGGGCTGCCGCGCGCTCTACGAAGCGGTACGACTCGGTCAAAAACTCGAGGGCCGTTCTGCCACCGCCAAGACCGCCCAATTGGCTGCAAAGGTGATGGTCATAGACGATGCCCGCAGCGCAGGCCGATGCCGCTTGCTTGAAATCGCGCGCGAGCCACCCGTCCAGAACCCAGCGGATGAAGTGCGGAGCGAGGACCCGGTCCAAGGCCTTTGGGTCGATTTCCGGGCTGAGCGAGCTCAACTCGTCGTAGAACCGTATCGGCGCGCCATGGTCTTGGCCAGAACGGGGTACGGCCAAGATTGCCGGCTCAAGTGGCGGCGGAGGCTCCCCTGAAAAATCCGGAGAACCTTCCAGCAGGAAGGAAGCGAAGGCAACGTCTGCGGTGTGTTCGACTGCGCAGACGAAGTCGCGAGGGTGCCAGTTGCGCGCAATCCAGTGCGTGTACGTCGCGTGAAGCTGAATTCTCAGCTCTCGCAGTTCCGCTGCCGGGTTGGCCAGGTTGTCGTCGCCGTAAAAGCGCTTTGGGGCTTGGGTGGGCATGGGTTGTCTTGTATGAGTGGTCCTGGTTCGTCTAGCAAGCAGGCTCAGGCCATTCCTTGCGCCCGCCCCTAAGGCCGTGCGGAGCTTGCTGGTAAAAAAAAAGGGGGCCGCGAAGGCCCCTCTTGAGTGAACCGGGAGGGCTCAACGCTGGGTCAGCTGGTCGACCTTTGGCACGGCCCCGATTTCCGGCTGGCCTTCCACGTATTCGACTTTGGCACCCGTTGCCGATTCCACGCTGCGCGCCATGTCGAGGATGGTCTTGTTGGTCCACTCCTCTGGAGTACCAATTGCGCTTGCCACGGCGTCCCGCGCCAGGCCGCTCAGCCCGCCGCTCGCCTTCTGGAACACGGCATACATGTTCAGCTCGTAGCCATCCTTGTATCGATAGATGCAGGTGTACAGGGTCAGGTTGTCGGACCCCGAGACGCTGCGATTGGCACGCGACGTCCAGACGGCGCCGTCGCACTTGGCAACGCGTGGAATGGAGGCGCCGGCGCCCCCCTGCATGGCCATGATTGCGCCCAGCGAGGTCCCGCCCAGTGCCGCGGCAGGGTCGACGAGCTGGAAGCGACCGGCCGTCTCGGGGACCTTGGCGCCCATCTGCAAGGGACGGTTTTGCACCACCGAGTTCGTGTTGCGGGCCAAGCCGTCGGCGGTAGCCTTGATGACGGCGTCCGGGGTTGCGCGGGTCTTCACTTGGAACACGTGGTAGTGCTCCACGGTTTCGTGGCGCTTCGCAAGGGTGGAGTTGACCGAGCCGCAGCCGGCGAGGATGAGGACAGCAGCGACTGCGACGGTGACATGAATGGATTTTTGCATTTTAGATTGCCTGTTTCTAAGGGGAGGTGGTACGCGAGCGCAGCGCCGCCTTAGAAGCATTTTAGCATCAGCAGTATCGAGGCGCAAGCTGTTGGCGTTTTAGATGCTGCGAGTATGTCGTTTAGCCAGTCGAGCGCCCCCAGGGCGATTCCCTCGCCGGCCCCGAATGGTGGCTACACAGGGCAGGACTACTTTAGGGAGCTACTGCCCATGCCAATGCATGTTCTTGCCTACCACGCGACGGTTGCGCGCGAGGATTTCCCCCGCTTCGAACTCAGCGATGACGTTGGCTACCATTTCGGCTCGAAGGATACGGCTAACCGCAGGTTGGAGCACCTCCTACAGGGAGGCGACGAGGACGACCTCGAGGGCGCGCGCATTCTCCCGTGCCTCCTCACGATGCAAAGCCCTTTGCGCATGGCTGACTGCCATACGTGGAGCCTCAACAACGTCATCCCGGCGTTGAGGAACGCAGGTGTCATCTCGGCGGAGCAGAGTGATGCGCTGTGGGACGAAGGCTATCTCGACCAGGCTGGCTTCCGAGCATTGCTCGAAGGCGCCGGCTATGACGCGGTCATCTACCGCAATGAAACCGAGGGCGGCGGGGATTCCTACCTGATGCTTGACGCTGACCGCATCGAGTTCGCCTTAACGAAAGCACCCGAGACCGACCGATGATTCGAGCCCTCCACCGGAGGGCTCTCTTTTTAGGCCGCTCGCCACGGCGCGTACTTGCCCCACACCGCGATGAACTCTCGGGAGCCATTGTGTGCGCGGGAGTACAGCCACGAGGGGTGGAGGAGCGTGTGAGGTAAGGACCAGATGGACTTGGCCCGGTGGACGTGTGTGTTCCCGATGACCACGTAGGTTTCGCAGTTGCGGATGATTTCCTCTTCGACTACGCCGTGCTCGTTTCCGCCGGCTTCGTGGCGGGCCGGGTCGTACTTGTGAGTGACCCATGAGGCAACCACCACCTTCGGCTTGAGCGCGCACACCGCGTCGACGGCGTCGTACTGCCTAACATTTGCCCCGTAGGCGATGACTGGCTGGCGCAGGGCGGCATAGTGCGCTCGGATGTGCGGCCATTGCTGCATGAGGTTGTCAGTGCCAATGATGCCGAGCGCATCGCTGAGGACACCCGTCCCTGCCCCAATCTCCAAGGCGGGCCTGTCACCAATCAACGCCTTCAGCCAAGCCACAAGCTCCAGCGTTGGCAGCCCGTATGCGGCGTGGCGGACGCCAAAAATAGCCCGCTCCTCAACCGTCGTCCCTTCATAAAATGCGGCCGGCATAACTTTGAGTCGGCCGCCTTCGTCAAGCACCAGTGGCGCGATGTCGCGAACTTTCGTCGGGTCCAGGGCGCGAGCCTCAATCATCGGGGTCTTTCAGGGGAGCAGCGGGCGTTGGGCCCAGGATTATCGCAAACCTGCCGGCCTCCGGCGGTGGCATGCGGGCTAAACGCGTGCCCTATCCTGTGAACAAACCCTATAGGCGTGCAGAGCGCCGGTTAAATGCGCGTACTTTCCAAATTCCGGGACTATTACGACAACGCTCAGGCCCTGGGCGCGGATAAGACACGGGTGTTCGTGCGAACGGCCGCACGCCAGCAGTTTGCGGAGGGAGCCGTTCCTGTTCCCTGGAATGGCCTCACCGCAGCGGGGATTCCGCGCCGTATCGAAATCGCTGACGGCAGTGTGGTCGCGCTCGACGCACTCCACATCCTCTTTGCCGGCAAGTTGTACCGTGGCCTCCGTGTCCGCCTATACGGGCGCCACCTGCGCGGCTACCGCCCGCCACGGGACCACGACTTGACCGACTGCTACGCCGTCGATGAACATGTCTTTTACAACGCGCCGGGGGCCATTGCCGACCTGAGCCGACATGTGCCGGAGAAGGAGCTGAAGGCAAAGGGGTGGCGCTCCAAGCGCACGCTTGCCGAGAAAGTCGGCGACTTTCTAGGCGAACAGGGTCGCACCGAACTCTTCGACTGGGCGGTCACCCAGCGTGTTGCCATCGCGGTCAAGGAGGCTGAGCGCAGGGGAGTTGGCGTTAGCCGGGTAAGCCTGACGCTGAACCCCGCGCTGGAAACGGTGGAGTTCTACCGGCTATTCGATGCCTATCAGGCCTATCAGGAGCTCGACATGTTCTGGGGCGGCGTACTGGCACCGGAATCGCGCCCCATGGTCGGCATTGCGGACAAGTACCGCATTGCGCAAGCTGGCTTCGACCAACTCAGCTTCCGCAAAAGTCCAACCAAGCGACATACGGGATGAGGTGCTCGTCGATGGGTGCCCCGACTTCAGCGCTTTACTTGTCGCCTAGTGCCGCGTGGCCCTGACCTGCGGAAGCAGGCTTGAGAACACGCCGGCCGTGTCCGACGTGGTGCCAGAAAAGAACGTCACTGCGCCAAACGTGTCCCCGCGGACCTTGCGCGGGTTCTTCACCAGAGGGGCGGTCCCAAGCCAGACGCCTTCGTTCGTCTCTACCGTGAAGGCCATCTGGCTCACGCGATAGGGGCTGTTGCCGACTGAGCCGTACTTATCCATGATGGCGTCGAAGTACTTGAGTTTTCGCTTCGGAAGGCCCCAGGAGTTGACCACGAGAACGACGAAGTCCGCGCTCATCAGCGATGCGACACGTCTGATGTGCTCCGCGGCTTGCGTCTTGGCCTGGTCTTCATCGGTAGGCAGCGGCACTTCAAACACTTCCCGGGACAAGGTGCTGCCCACTATGGCGAACGCCTGAGGTGCATTTCCGGCTTCGACGTCGATTCGTACTTTCTTGATAATTCCGTCGACCAGGTCGGCGAGCTCAGGTGGAAGCGGCTTCATTGTGGGAGGGGACGGGGCATGCAATGCGCCATTGTCGCCTCCGGCGGTGCCTTGGCGGGGGCAGGACTTCGGGCGGCACATCACGAACTCGGCCTTGGCCCAGAATTGCTCCTGCTAGAGGTGTCAGCGCAGCCACATCTTCCCGAGGCCTCTCTCTAGTGGGCTCCGAAGGTGGGATACACTCGCGCCGCTTGCAACTTCGCTTTAGAAGCTGCGCCGCCATAGGCAACATGGTGAACTATTCCAAGGAAAACTGAAATGAACCGTATCGAACTGGTCGAGAAGATTGCATCCACCCACGATGTGAGCAAGGCAGAGGCTGCGCGCATCGTCGAGACCTTCACCAGCGCCATCATCGGTGCCGTGAAGAAGGGAGAGCCTGTCCAAATCATCGGATTTGGCACGTTCAAGCAAGTCTCCCGCGCTGCTCGCTCTGGATTTAACCCGCGCCTGGGAGAGAAAATCAAGATTGCCGCGCAGAAGGTGCCGAAGTTCGTGCCGGGCGCCGCCTTCAAGGCCGCCATCGACCCGAAGGCCGCCAAGCGCAAGGCCGACAAGGTTGCTGCCACGCCGTTAGCCAAGAAGTCCGCGCCGGCGAAGAAGGCTGCAGCGCCCGCCAAGAAGGCGAAGAAGTAAGCTGAGAGCTTGGCTCTAGGAGGCGGCCCTACGGGGCCGTTTCTCATTGTTGGGCGGCCGCTGACGGGGGTGGCACCGTGCCATAAAAAAGCCTGGCATCTCGGAGGGAGAGCCAGGCTTGGAATCAATCAGCTATGTTCGGCCGTGGCCTTGAGGTTCTCGAACCAGCGAAGGACCGCGGTCCTGCTTCTCGGCGTTCGAGGGCGGAAGCCAACGTCGTCCTTGTGAGCATCCGAGAATGCCGACCAGAGGTCCGTGTCGACCAGGCGGCAGTCTGCCTGCTCTCCGAGCAGCCCGACCAATTCGGTCACTGTCGCCTCGTAGGCTGCGCGCGCGGACACAACCTTCGGATGCTTCCAGTCGTTGTTGACACCCTCGAGAGCGAAGGAGTCGTAGTAGGCGGCCCTAGCACGGTACTGGCGCAGCTGCGCATCTCGCGCCTCGGGCGTTGGCCCGGCAAAGTCTTCAGGTGTCATGGTTTGGGGGTGAGTGGTCCTCATTGGTATAGGCGCGCGGCTGAGCGCGCCTGACGTTTAAGGAGGGGAGCTATATCTCATCCAACGAACTGCCACCTTAGGCCATGGAACCGTTTACCTTCCTGCTCGCTTCCGCATTCTTCGCCACCTCGGCTCACGCTGCTCTACCGGCGGCCGAGGTTGTCGCCACCACAGCCACCGTGGTAGCCACTTCAGCTGCCCGCAAAGTCGAGACACTTCCTTCGGGGGTCAGGGTGCAGCACACCTTGAAGGGTGCCGGCGCCCACCCTACGGCCTCGGACACCGTAAAGGTGCACTATCGCGGCACCCTGCCGGACGGTTCGGAATTCGACAGCTCCCATAGGCGGGGCAAGCCCATCGCCCTTCCCTTGAGCCGCGTAGTCAAGTGCTGGACAGACGGCGTACAAACAATGCAGGTCGGAGGCAAGGCGACTCTAACTTGCCCCAGCGACACCGCCTATGGCCAGCGGGGGGTGCCCGGCAGCATTCCGCCAAACAGCGTGCTGAAGTTCGACATCGAGCTGCTCAGCATCGGTTCCGACCAATAGAGGGCGCTCCCAGGCGGGCGTCCTGTGGTGTGCTGGCTTCCCGGGGAATAGGAAAAACCCGCCAGGCGCATGTGCCAGGCGGGTTTCCACAATCAAGCTAGTGCTCGAGCTCTCGGGAGCATGCCGGCAGCGATGAGCGGCTGCACCTTCCGAGCCAGCCGTTGGTTGGTTTCGTCGGGGTCATTTGCGAACTCTGCCAAGTCAAGCCAGCGGCACGAGTGAACTTCCTCGATTTGAGGCACGGGGTCGTACGGCTCATCCACCATACCCAGGTAGACGAAGTCGTGGTGCCAGTGCTTGCCTTCGTTCTTGCGCTGCTGCGCGGCAATCGCGTGGGTGTTGATGTCCAGGGGGATGGGCGCGAGGCTCCAGGCCCCCGGGCAGTTGAGGTCTGTCACCCCAGTCTCTTCCTCAGCTTCGCGCAGCGCCGAGTCGAACAACGAGCAGGGCTGCTCAGCATGCCCGCCTGGCGGCAACCAGCGGTTGTAGGCTTTGTGGTGGATGACCAACACCCTGGCTCGGGTCTCGTCCAGAACGAGCATGCTGGAGGTCAGATGGCCCCGCATGTTCGAGCGAAGGAAAATGTCCCGGTCGTCGGCAAGCTGGGCCTGCAACGCACGGAGGCCGGCTGCTTCGTGCGGATTGCGCGCCAAATAGGCCTTCACCGTCTTCTTCACAGTCTCAATCAAAATCTCTCCTCATCATGTGTGTCCAAATTCGGTCCCCGGTAGAGGCTCTGCGACGCGGGCGCGCGGGAGGTCCAATACGAGGATTGATGGCTTTGCCAGTCCTCGCCTGTGTAGCTAAGTGCCATCGCTAGACCCCCGAACTGAAAGGATTTGTCATGGCCACTGAAATCGAACGAAAGTTTCTTGTGAGGGACCGCTCCGTGCTCTCGGGGCTGGCCGGGACCCATATTGGCCAGGGATATCTGGCTGACAACGGAATGACCGTTCGAGTGCGGGTCGCTGGCGACAAGGGATTTCTGACCCTCAAGAGCAACACCCAAGGGCTATCCCGCGCGGAATTTGAGTACCCCATCCCCCTCAGCGATGCCGAGGACCTCCTGAACGGCCATGCAAGCTTGGGCCGCCTCACGAAGGTGCGCTACCTCATCCCCGTCCGCGATGTGACCTTCGAGGTCGACGTCTTTGAGGGCGAACTGGACGGTTTGGTCGTCGCAGAAGTTGAGCTTGGGTCCGAGGAACAGGACTTTCCGCGGCCGGCATGGCTCGGCGACGAGGTCAGCCACGACCCCAGGTACCGGAATTCGGAGCTGGCGGTAAGTCGCCGGGTCCCAGCCTAGGCCTGATTCTCTACACGAGAGAGGACAACTTCCCTCTACCTCAATGGAACACAACGAAAGCCAGGTCGCGCGAGCTCTCCTGCTGCTGAAGGAGAACGCCGCGGCAGCGATGCTCGAGATGAATGTCATGGCCGACTACGAGCTCCAAAAGGACTTGAAGGCGGTCACCGAGAGCCTGGCCCGCCGGCTGATTGGCCCGGCAATTTACCCAAACGCGGCGTTCAACGACCAGCCGGAAGCGCTCGCCCGCTGCTTCTTGTTGGAGGACGAGCAACCCGACGCCTATGCCCACCTGGTGCGAGGCATCTGCGCCGAGGAATCCGAAGGCTTCCTTCAATGCTACGAAGGCTTGAAGCGCCTTGACGTTCTCGTGTGCGGCCTTGGCGACGACCACGACTACGCCTACAACCCTGAACAGGGTACGATTGAGGTGGATGCCCGGACGCCTACGGCGTACTACCTGACCCCCGCGAGATTTCTCACACTCTTGAAATCGAAGTTCAAGGAATCAAGGCAAGCCTGACGCTGGCCGCTCCCCAAAGAACCCCTTTTTTGCAGACAGATATGAAAAGCACACCGACTCCCCGCACCCACACTGCCCGCACGAAGGCCGAAGTCACCACGACGGTCGGTCCTTCGAAATACGAAGTCACGGTCCCCGCGGGGACGCGTTGCGCCAAGCTGGGCGGCGGCTCCGAACCCTGGGTGGTCGATGACCTCAGCTTCATTGAGAACAAGCAAGGCATCCTGTATTCGGACGCCGATATTTACGGCATTCGAATCGAGGAGGCCAACCTGGCCGACATCACCCCGATTGCTCGCTGAGCAAGCCTTCTACCGTAGATTCACGAGCCCCGCACTGCGGGGCTTTTTTCTTGGGCAGGTCGCGCGGCTACCTACACACGGCAGGACTACTTTCAGGAGAACCGATGTTCAGAATGCACTTGAGCGAAGAATGCCGCAGCAGGCTAGACCAGGAGGCTTCGGAGGCGAACCGCTTGTACCGGCTTACCAATCAGTGGCTCGCGTCCGCACTGCTGAAGCTGGCGCGTGAAGCCCGGAAAAGTACGACCCTCCGACCCGACGACTGCACCTACGATTCCAGCCTCGTTTGGGGCGTGGTGCCCGAGCTCGCGCGCAGGCTTGGGAGGGTGAAGCTTGAGGTCGCCGAAATCGATTGGGAAGTCAGGGACCTGACCAACTATGAGCTGCGATGCCGAATTGGCGCCACTCTCGGAAATGTGGCCGAGCGCAGTTCCGCTGCCTGGTTGCTGTTGACCAGAACGCCGGTGAACGGTAATCCCGTGGCGTATGGGGCCGACCGCCTGCAGCCAGGTGTAGTCGGGGACCGGCAAGACCGCCTTACGTGCGCTATCGCTGAGGTTGCTCGCTGTCGAGGCGTCGCCTACAGCGGCGTCTGGTCGCCGGCGCTGACCCCCGGCTGAAGGCCACTCTCGCAACATTCGGCCCCGCGGCATCCGCGGGGCTTTTTCTCGTCGCCCTGACCGCAGGTGTGGACGGTAAAACGCCCGCAGAAGCGGGCAGGGGAATGAGCGTGCTATTCGCGGCGCAATCCGATGAGCTTGGCCTAGTCCAGGGACGCAGTAGGCCCACGTCGCCAAGATGCTCGGTCAAGCCGCGGTAAAGGTCGTCGCGCGGGAGCTGTGAGGCCGAGGTGGTATCGCGGCCGTCGTTGGGCAGGCTCGGCCTCCCTAAAGCGCCTGCCTAAAGTGCCTGCCTAAAGTGCCTGCCTATACAGGTTTTGCACACACAAAGGACACAAGAATGAGCCACTTCGTCGCCATCCGCCCCCTCTCCGTTCCGATTGCAGCGTTCATGCAAGCGCCTGGGCCGGTGAAGATGGAAGAGGTACTCGCCGGTCCCATCCGCGCCCTCTACGAGGCCGGTCAAATCCGCGGCCCGGCAGAGATTCAGCTCCTCGACCTGACGTCTTCAGATGGCCGGCTCGCAGTAGACCAACTCAGTTTGGCAGCAAACGATGAGCTCGCCGTTCATGACGAGGAGTTTGCGGTGGCTGCGCAGACTGAAGTGCCCCCGAGCCCCAAACTGACGCCCGAGCCGCCCACCGCTGTAGTTCGCAAGCTCTCGTTGGTGCGCTGACAAGCCCTTTCGAAAGCCGACCTCGTGTCGGCTTTTCCCTGAGGCGATAAATGGCAGTGCTATTCCAAAGCTGGCGCGCCACCGTTGATGGCCCCTTTTGAGCAGCACCGCTTTATGAACAGAAATCTCCTCGCAGCAGCACTCCTGGCGATGACAGTCGCCCCAGCATTCGCCATGGGCGCCAATCGAAATGCCATCGTCCTCGTCGAAACCTCCGGCCCGCGATTCGAGGAGGCGAAGGCGCTCTGCAAGCGGGCAGGCCCGAACGTCAAGGACTGCGTACAGGCGAAACTGGTCGCAAGGGATGTGCTCGCGCTGGCCAGGGCACTAGTGCCTCACCCGCGGGCGCGGCAGCACCCCTAGCCCTCGGTCCCCGAGTCCATCGGACCCGGAAAAACGCCCCGCTCGACTTTCTGCGAGCGGGGCGAAATCATTTTGCCAATTCGGAATCGGCGGCGAGTGTTGCCTTAAGGACGTCCGGCTGCAGGCCAAGCGCTTCCAGCAAGCGGGCCGTGTGGTCGTAGGACGACGATTGCTGGCTTTCGAAGCCAAGTCGCTGGTAGTGGTGGAACGCGTCGTAGGCCTCAAGGTGGCGCTCGACCGTTGCGACGCCATCTTTCGCGCTGACCGCGGCAATGCCGAGCTGTCCTGTCTCTGACAACTTGACGTGGAACAGGCCGATGACGTGTCCGTTCTTCCTCATGAAGCTGTAATACTTCCCGAGCAGTTGCTTCCAAGGGCTATCCGTCGGCGCGTCGTAGCAATCCGCACAGAGCACGGTCCGCGAGTTCACGGGGATGTCGACGGCCTCCAGTTGCTGGCAGCGGGCGGCAAGCATTCGGGCCTGCGTCAGTTCCTCGTCTCGGCGTTCCGGCGGGAAGGAATAGTGTTCAACCGCAATGCCCTTCCAGTAGACGTTTCCGTCGGGTGCCTTGGTGAGGTGCGGCGCCAGATACGTCCGCTGCCAGGTTGCGTACGTCCCCTCGGTGACGTTCCTATGCATTGCCTCGAACAGCTCGACGGCTCTGCTGGTCAAACGGCCGTTGACCGCGCCTTCCAGCAGATGAAGGTCTGAAGGGCTCAGGTCGTCGCCGTCGTTGGTCTTCTGAAGAATGGCGATTGCCATGTCTGAGTGGGTCATGGGATGCTCCTGTAGATTTCCTGCGACGTGTAGGAAAGCGCTTCAGGGGCGGCCCGAAGGTTCGGCATTCATAGACAAAGAAAAGGCGAGCCCTGGGTCGGGCTAGCTCGAATGATTGTGGTCAACGCCTTGCTGGGGCGCGCTGCTCCACGTCCCAACGGCAAAGGGCGCTCATGGAGATGCAGCCCCTTGGGGCAGAGAAGTTTGCTGGGTCCAGGCGGTCGGCCCACCAGACCCCGTCGAACACATCGAGTTCCTCGACAATGCCGGTCAGCACCATGTCAACCGCCAGGTCATCAGAAACCTCTTGCCCCGTTACTTTGGCGAGGAGCGGGGTGGCGACGTCCATCTCGATGAGGTCCGTCGTGATGTTCTCCGCCCATTGCTCGATATCGTCGGCTTCGGCCCTAGCCTTGTCTTCGTCGGCGAAAAGGCAGTACCGCTTGTCGCCCACCTCGGGGTCGGTCCACTGCAACCTGTGCCTGGTTGCCCGTTGAAGCCAGCCGCGGCGGGTACCTTCCTGCGCGAGTTTATGTTGCTGGCTAGGGCCAAGGCGGCGGTAGTCGATGAAGCGGCCGGCGCTTCGGTCCTTGCGGCTCAGCACCCAGAGTGGCAGGCCACCAAGGCGCGCGATTTGCTCCCAGGCATCGGGGTGCTGAGACACGGAGAGCCCGGCGCCTTCGTAGCTCACGCCTCGAACGCCTTTGTCGACAGGGTTGAGGCTGCCTTGGTGCCAAAGCTTGCGAAAGCTCCGGCTCGGATAGGATGAGAGATTCATTGGTACGGGTAAGTTGTCCTTCCTCCTGTAGCTACGAGTGCGCTGACGCGGCCGCCCCAAGAGAAAGGCCGTCCACAGGGACGGCCCAATCAGGGTGCGGGCGGAGCTAAGCTTTCCATGCAGGAGAAAACTCGACCTCGTGAGCGAGCAGCTTTGCTGCCGTGATACCAACGACGGTTTGCAGGTCGTAGCCTTCCGTGCTGGTCCCGCCCACGTATGCGTGGCAGCTGTACCAGTGCTTGACCACGGTTTCGGATTCAGCGCCTTCACCATAGATGGCGTGAGAGCCCGAGACGAGTCCGACGTTTGACAGGAGTTCCCCGGTGAGGCGCCAATCGGTCGTCGGGGAATACGGGCCCCACTCGTGGTCGGTCAGCACCCGCGGAGGCTGCTGCGGGGGCACCGCATCAACGTCGATTTGCTTGTGACAAAGCAGCGCGATGGCCAGGTCGAGCTCTGGACCAGTCATGCTGTCCGGTTTAATACGAAGCAGGGCTTCGGCAGCTTGGCGACGCTGGGAAAGGGTGAGGATTTCCATGGATTTCCAGGTAGTTGGGTTCTGCCCTGTGTAGAAAACGGGCCCGCTTGCCGTGGGCGCAGGACTCGCCTCGGCTTAAGGGGCTACGGTGGGGAGGTCGTTTTGCGTTCGCGTCACCGCCATGCGCACGGTGCGGACATCAAGGTGCCGAGCCTTCAACTCCTCAAGGAAACTCAGTTGACGTTTCGGCGTGTAGATGCTCTGTCGGTCGCCTTCGGTGTACCGAGGCGTTGAGAAGAATCCCATGAGCATGCTCGAGTCGCACCGACGCGCCGGAAATCCCCAAGAGGTGCAAAGGTCCGGGCAGTCATACTCGACGCGGCCCCACCTGGCCAGCAGCTTTGCTTTCAGCTGTGGCACGGAACGAAGCCTCTTGGGGTGGGCAAACGGTGCGGACCGGAGGTGGACCGAAAAGGAGAACGTAGCGAGGTCGTATCCCCGCTGCGCGAGTTCGACCAAAAGCCCGGGCTCTGGCGACGGGTGCGGCGGGAGGAAGCTGAGAATCGTCACACGGGGTTCAAGTAGCGCACCCTTCAGGAAATCGAAGTCGCCGTCGCATATTCCCGCTCCCCGGTTAAACTCGATGTACGGTGTTCCGTCAGGACGGCGGCGCCTCCCTCGCGCAAGGAATTCACCTGGGCGAGGCCGGCACACAGCGGGTACCGCGTCACAAGCGCAGATGGCGGGCAGTGTCGTGGCGGGGGCGGGTAGGGCGGTCATTGCGTCAAGCGGCAAGCAGGTTTGTTCAGGCATTTCAGGCGAGCGCCGTCAGGCGGTCAGCGCGCAGGTGGGGCGCCACGTCGGCAAGCTCGCACCCAGGTCGTCTAGGTGCCGGATTTAGCGGAGCAGCGCTGCCGCAGGTGCACGACGAAGCACCCGGCGCGCACGGGCGAGGGGTCAGGCTAGTTGCGCTTCGGCTTCGGCGGAAAGCACTCTGCGAACCAGGCTTGCACCGGCTTCGACACCGCGAGCCAGCCCAGGCCGCCCATTGCGGGGCTGAGGACAACCAGAGCCAGCAGGCACCACAGCAGAAACGGCTGAAGGGGCTGCGCCGTTACCGTAGGGTCTCCCTTGGCCAAGAGCCGCAGCACTACGGCACCCGCGGACATTGCGAGCGCGATGACAACGATGAGGAGCGCCGGCACGGCACCCGACATTGCGGCGAACCAGGCGCGCTCTGCGGGCTGCATGGCTCGATTCTCCCGGCGAGCAAAGGTCACGTTGGCGGCACCGGAAAGGACGAAGAGCGACAGCAAGCCGGTGATTGCCCAGAAAACAGGTTTTCCGAAAGAGAGCAGGCCGTTGAGCCAGAAGCATGCGTACAAGACGGACAGCCCCGCGCCCGCTCCGGTCAGGAATGGGACAACCACCGGGGCGTGGGCTTGTAGCGCTCGTGCTGACAGACCCATGCGTTCACAAAGCTTCAGGAAAATAGAGGACATGAAGGCGTATAGCGCCTGGAGCTCAGCTTTTCTCTGTGCCTGAGGCAAAGGAAAGCGCCCTCCAAAGGGAGGGCGCGGAATGAGGCATGCTAGGCGTAGCCCGGGCTCCTTGTTACAACGCCGGACGTTGCGCGTAGTCGCTTAAATATCTGTCCATCAGCGCCAGGTGCTTGGCAGCAAGAACATAGGATTCATCCTCGGTGCGCGTGGATGGAATCAACTCGGTGCTGCCAGGGAAGCCCATCGGTGTGGCCACGAAAAAGTGCTGCGCGTTTGCATCGCTAGGCAGCAAATCGCCGTACACGGCGCCGAGCTGGTACACAGCGATATCGTAGATGTAGCACAGCAGACGGCTCAGCATTGCTTCTGGGCCGGCGCCCTTGAGCCCATTGAGGGCCCCCAGCAAGTCAGCGGTGCGCTTCGAGAACGCGTCGTCGCGAATCGCTTCCCAGATTTGCAGAAAGTTGGACTCGGCCAGGTTCGGAGGATTTTGGTTCATTGGTCAAAGGGTGGTTGTCCTTTGACGTGTAGCCAGGAGGGCTCCGCTCGCCCCATGTCGCGGCTTGACAGCCTGCTTACTGGCGGATGCTGCGGGCGTTCTTCTCTGGCGTCCCCGATAGAACGGCCTCGAGCGCGGGCCATTTTTTGCGTGCGGCTATCTCTTCTCTCCACAGTTGATGCACCATTTCTTCGACGGGGCGCAAAAGCAGTTGACGCTGCGGCATCTCGCCGAAGATGCCCCAGTAGCCCGTCTCGAGTACGCGCGTCGTGACAAAGTCCAGGTCGAAGGGTATGCCCACATAGGCGCACTCCTCCGGGTTCTCCCACGTCGGGTCGACGACGGTTCCGTCGTGGGTAACACACCAGGCGTGGGCTGTCGCCATGGCAGATAGCGCATAGCCCTCGACGTAGACAAACCTGTCGGGGAACTCTGTCGCAAGCTGGGCGGCGTTGCAGAAGCACTGCCTCTTCACGGCATTTCGCGCGATATCTCTCGGGTAGGGCGCCGCCTTGAAGACCTTGCCCCGATGCAGCACGTACACATACAGCATCGCACCAAACGTCGCAAAGGACTGCAGCTGAGCGCGCAGAGTGGCCTCGGCTGGCGTGAGGGAGGAGGGCCAGTGCTCGAAGAAGGCTGCGGCAGTTGCATGCCGGCTGGCTACTTCGTCAATCTGCTGGTCGGCATCTGGGGCGGTTTGGTGGGGCATGAAGGGTCGTTGCACTGGACCCCTTATTCTGCCTTGCCTGAATTACGTCGGTCACCGACGCCGAAGGGCGAAGGTGACGATGCCTGCGGCGACAGCGCCCTTGCTCTTTGCCTTCCCTGCATAGGAGTGAAGCCGCGCGAGCGCACTCTCCGCGCCGTCCGGGGATTTCCAGCCCATCATCTCGAACTTGAGGTCAGGAATCGCAGGCGTGCCGTTCGGCGCGGAGCGGACGTAGTCGGGTTTCAGGCCACCAAGGGCTCGCTTGTAGGCCTCGTAGGCTGCTTCAATCTTTGCCGGGTCATCGCTTCGATATTCAAGGGATGCGGCCACGAGGCCCTGCTCGGGGTCGAAATCGACGCCCCGAACCGAGAACTCGAACTCACCTAGGTTCAGCACCCGATGCGTAGGCGACTTGGCCGTCGTCCGCGACTCGAGCTCTTCGCGGGACATGCCGCGCCAAAAGCCAACCTGGGACTGCGTGAGGAGCTCGAACGCCGTCGAGTCGTCAGCCGCTGCGCTTAGGAGGCCTGCTGACGGACCGCCTTGTGCATTCGCAACTGGAATGCCGCACGCGATGACGACGGCGAAGACGAGGGGGAGAAGGGATTTCATCGTTCAGTTCCGAAAGGGGTTGCTGTTGAATAGCGCGCGGCGCTTAAACGAGCGATTGGCATCGGCACTGGCCAGCAAAAAGCCCTGCATCGGCAGGGCTCTGTCGGGCTACGGCCGCTCAGGCGACGTTGAAGCCGACCTTCCGGCTTTGAGCGATTGCCCGCAGACGTTGCACGACACGCACTACGGTCGTTAGCGCGTCCTTGCACAGGTGGAAGGCGTCGCTGAACGTGTAGCCGTCCTTCGTGCCACCTTGCGCGGCTGCCTGGGCAGCGAGCTGGCGCTCAAAATCATCAGTGAACTTCGGGCTGTGCGAGACGGGCATGACGGTTGCTCCAAGTAGTAGAGGAAGGGTTTACCCTACGTATAGCTCAGCGCTCAAAGTTAGCCCTCGCCTATAGAGTCGGAAATGCCGCCGGGGCCCGGGTCGCCAGGCATCGACCCTTTCCTTGCTTCCAACGGGGAGCCGAAGAGGTCGAAGTAGGTCTCTGGTGCCCTCTTTGCACTCGACAAAAGCACTGGCTCCACGTATCCCCGGAACTTCTCGGACGCCCAGATGAACCTGTCAACCGGGTGGGCCTCCTCGCCAGGGAAATCGGCCAGGAAGTCGAGCGGTACTGCAGGAATGCGCTCCACAAGCTCGAAGCGCCCGACCGTGTTTTGGCCGAGCAGTTGGCCGGACTCCAGGCACAGAAGCACGCCGGCGGGCATGCCGACCAACCGGGCTCGTTCATCGGTGGCCACGTTTTGAATCGGGACCACACCGCCGATGAATCCGAAGATGGCGTTCCCCGAGGAGGAAAAGCCGGGCTTGGCTTGGTCGAGCGCGAGGTAGAAGCGAACGAGCTCCGCCTTGATGGCCTTGAAATCTGCGGCGGGTACGAGGGTGGGGTCCAGCGTCCAGGTAAGGGCGGCCCATTGGCCTCCAAATCTGGCGTTGTCCCTTTCGAGCGCGAAAGGATTCGCCTGTGCCAGACCGCGCATGGCTGCGCCGTACTTGCGTACCAACCACTCGTCGTGCCAAAGCTCCTCAACACAAGAGGCGGCCAATCCGATTGGAACGCCGGCGTCCATCAACGGTAATAGGCCCTGCTCCCGCGACAGCCAGGAGCCACCGAAGGCTTCCATGCCGGGGTGGAACACGAAGCACACGTCGGGCGTTGCCTCGCTCTGGGGGCGCTCCGCCCACCAGCTTGAAAGAGCATCCGCGGCGAGCTCTGCCGTAGGCAGGTTGCTCACAGCGTCTGCTCCGGCGCTCGTGATGATGCCGGACCGTTCGTTTGCCGAGCGAATGCTCGCGTTCTCTGTCCCCTGCTTCAGTTCCGGCCCGACTAACGTGACCCGCACCGTCATTTTTGGCCGTCCAAGCAACGTGGGCAGGTATTGGTACCAGCGACCTTCGTCCAGGCTGTCCGGGCCCTTCGCGGCGCCAGCAATCACGACATGGAGATGCGGACGCTCGAGCAAGGCGGGTACTTCCTGCGCAATCCACCGGGCGACCGTGGCGGGCGCCACGAGAACGGTCTGGAGAAATTCCTTCGGGAAGCGCTTCAGGCGCAGCCCAAGCGAGGCCTGCGTCACCTCGCGCAGGAGATGGCGCCAGGTGGAGTGGTCAAGGGCGGGGACGTGTGCGGGCATGTGAAGCGTAGGGAAGTGCTCGTTCGGTCCTGTAGCAAGGCCCTTTAGCCGGAGGCAGGGTTAAGGGGTGCTACGCCCAACAGGGGCGAGGCGGAGGAGCCTCGTACGCAGAAGCTATTTAAAGGGGCTTCGCTAAACGCTTCAGGAACAACCCCCTGGAGCTTTTGATGACCGCTCTTTTTCACAAGGATGTTTTTATGCCGGCGCGCCTGGCTGAGCCATGCCACCGTGGACCTCTGAGGTACACGAGGCACGCCCTCAATGAAGCCAACAGCGACCGGTACGGTAAGGTGACGTTGCTCCATGCCTTTATCCCGGAGCAAGCAACCCTCATCGAAACGGAAGCGGAAGACGGCCCCGACGGTCGAAATAGCCGCGTTGTCAAGCAACTGTGGCGCTGCCCAATGGACGAGTATCGTGACCTAGTCATGGCGCTCCTGCCAGGGGGCGTCGTCAAGACAGTCTGGGTCAACTTGCGCTCTGACAAGCATCGAACCCTCAACAAGGCTCGCTACGCTCGCCGCTGATGTTTTCCTGCTGCCCTCCCCGAGGGCAGCATTTTTTTGCTCGGGCGCAACGGCCTATGGTTGAGCTTGGCCCCAAAACGCGCTTGCAACTGCAGTGAGTGCCGAGGCTCGCCCGGCCCAAAACAAGCGCTCCGGCTCTGCCTCTGCTCGGGCTGCTTGGCAAGCTAGTTCATGCCAGGTTGGCCGCGCGAGGCTTTGCACCGCGCCTGCCAGCTGTTCCGCTTGCTCAGCCGCCCAATGCCACTGTGCAGGGAGCTGAAGCGCATGCTCGCCCGGCGCCTCAGGGACTTGCACGTGAGCCGGTAAGCCCGAATAGTCGTCTTCGAACTCCGAGGCCTCGGCTAAGCCTCCCGAGAGGAATTGGAAGACCAGATTGAGCCCGCTGTCGAAGCCGACGGAGAAAGGGTCAGGGGCTTCGCGCATGCTGATAGCGAGGGCAGAGCGAATCGCCCTGAGCTGGTCTTTACTCAGGCCGATGTCCGAAAGGTAGAGGGCGTATTCGCTGCGGAGCATGACTGCCTAAACCTCGACGACCATGGCAGGGTTGAAGTCGACGTTGAGGCTACGGGGGCCGCCGCGTGGGTTGCAGAGCACGCGTGTCGAGCCGACCATATAGTCGTGCGTTGCGTGCATGTGGCCGTGGACCCAAAGCTTGGCCATCGAGTTGCCCACGTACTCGTCCATGTCAGAGGCATAGGCCCCGTTGAGTGGTGAGTACCGGAAGCCCCGGGTGAGCGAACGTACGGACGGTGCGTGGTGCGTTATGACCACCACCTTCTCCGAGTAGGCGTTGGTCAATCCGCGGTCTAGCGCGCGCAGGCCTCGCTCATGCATCCGCACTGCGTCGTTCGGGCGAAGGTTCCTGGCGCTTCCCGTCCCATCGCCGATGCGGATGTACTGAAAGTCGCCCATGAGGTCCTGGGCGGCATGCTTGGCCAGCACGGACGACGCAGGGCCGTCAATCTGAAAGTCGGACCACAGCGGAGTTCCGACGAATCGCACCCCCTGCAGCTCTACGGACTTGTTGTGCAGCAGGTAGACGTCGCCTGCGCACGCAATGCGGTGCATGTTCAGCAAGCGCTCCGAAATCACCCCGTCGTAGAAATCATGGTTCCCCGGCACGAAGAAGACGGGCTTCCCCGCAGTCTGGGCAAGCTCGACGCACCACACGGCGGAGCGTGCACCATCGTCGAAAAGGTCGCCGGCCACCACGATAGCGTCGGCTTCGGTGAGCGGCGCCGTCCAGGCTGCGCCGTCCATATGGAGGTCGGAGAGGATTTGAAGGTTCATGGCCGAGCTGGGAATCAGCTCTCGTGTAGGGCCGTGACTTATCCCCTGCTGCCCCTTCGGCGCACGGGCATACCGAAAGGCAAGCCAAGGCTTGCCTTGAAAAAGGCGTGAAACCGCCATCACCCAGGATGGGTGGGGGAGGCGACGTGGGCGGGCGCGAGAGGCAGGCGTGAAAAAGGGCACCAAAAGGTGCCCCGTGTTGAATGTTGGAGTACTTCCTGCTTAGTGGCCCGAAAAAAGCTCGCGAACGCCGCCGGACAGCTGCTCGAGATGCACCCGCTCTTGACGGGTCAGCCGGGCAAGGCCACTCGAGTGCGGATTGCGGCGGGCATTGCTGCACAGGCCGCAGTTCGTATTTCCACAGTCCATTGCGTGGTGTTTGCGGAAGCGGCCACGCTGAACAGAAACGCGAGCGTCGTTAACGGCCGTGGCGCGAGACCTGGCGATTGCCACTTGGCGCTGGATGGCGACGGCATCGAGAAAGCGTCGTTGGGCGCGGCTGTTGGTCTGAACTTGCATTAAATCTCCTTGGTGCAAAGCACGGAGGTTGTCCGTGCCACCTATAGCGAACGCCCCTGTCCTCGCGGGACCATGATGCGCGGTAGGAAGCGAGACGCCGAAAACCAAGCGCTGACAGCACTTGTGACCGCCGGGTTAGCCGCAGGGGCCTCATCGGCGATGGCGGCCTAAAGCTTCCGGTCCTCGCGCCGATAACCCATAGGCAACCCCTGAGATATCGAATGCTGGCCCGCCGAATTCCCCTTCAATACGTCTTGGCCCTGTCGGCGTTCGTCGTGACCAGTGTCACCGTGGCCTTTGCCGTCTGGTCGGCCTGTTCCTCCCGTGAGCGCTCCATCGAAGAAGCATACAGGGAAGGGCAGCTCGTGGCCCAAAGCCTCTCCGGTCACCTGTCGGCCTCCTTGCGGGACGTAACGAACACGCTCCACGCCTCGGCTTCGGCCATCCGCGCAGAGGGCGGCTACCGCGCCCTCTCGCCCGCGAGGGTGCATCAAGCCATCGCACGCGAGGTGCTCGATAACGCCGTCATTGCGACCCTTCTGGCGGTGGGCCCGAATGGCGAGGTGGTCGCAAGTTCTGGGCGCGTCACCCCGCCTGACGCCTACTTCAAGGACTGCGAAACACTCGCCTACTTTAAGAAAACGCCCCTGGACCGCGGGACCCACATCGGAGAGCCGCGGCGGGCGCCCGATGGCACCGAGTGGGTGCTGCCAATTTCCAAAGCGATTTACGACGACAAGGGGAAGTTTGGCGGCATGGTCATGGCGTTGGTCGACCTGCGCTACGTGCGGACTTTCTATCGCTCGTTGACCACCCGGCCCCACACGGTCCTTTCCCTGGTGAGCGACCGGGGAATCTTGCTGACACGTGTGCCATACACCGCCAGTACGGTCGGGGACAACCTTGCCGGAACCACCCTGCCTGTGGGCTCGTTCGGCGCCGAGGGCACATTCACCATTCCGGCGGGCGTTGCCAAGGACGGTCGGGCCAAATTCGCGGCATACAGCCGTGTTCCCGGCCATCCGCTTATCGTGGCGGTCGGGCTGGACAGGATTCAGGTGTTCAAAGCCTGGCGAGAGGTCACGCGCGGCGTCATCCTGTTCTGCACTGTGGGTCTGGTCTTCTTTTGGGCCATGTGTGCCGCAATCTTTGCCTGGCTACGCCGCCTGCGAGCCGAGGAGGAGCGTTTCGAACTTGCCGCAAGCGGGCTGCGCGAGGGCGTATTCGACTACAGCACCGAGCCCCGACGGTTCTATCGGTCACGCCAGCTCGCCAATCTTGCGGGCCACCGTGGTCCGACCTGGGGGAGAACGCTTGAAGCCTTCCTTGGCGCCCTCGCGCCTGAGGAAAAGCGCCGCGTCCTGCGACGATTCCTGTGGGCGACCCGAAATCGAGAGGGATTTCGTTTTGACGTGAGCATCGAGCGCAGCCTTGGCGGGGCTGATGTCCTCTTCGTATCGGGGCAGGTCGTCAAGGACGCTGCGGGTCAAATTGTCCGGGTATGCGGCATCGTTTGCGACATCACGGAACTTCGACGTGCCGAGACCGAGGCAAAACGATACGCCCGTCGCTACGGCGTCCTGTTTGAGCAGGCCAATGACGGCATCGCACTGTTTCGGGACGGCAAGTTGATGGAAGCGAACCCGAAGCTGCTTCGGATGCTCCGCATGAGCCGCGCCGATGAGCTTGCCGGATTTGACCCCTGGGACCTCGCCCCTCGGCTGCAACCGGATGGGCAGCTCTCGCGCGAGATGGCCCTGAGCAAGATGCAATCGGCGCTTTCAGGGCTACCCGTGTATTTCACTTGGCGCGTGCGCCGCGTAGACGGCTCGGAATTCACCGTCAGCATCAGCCTGACGCTGGTGGCCGTCGACGGCGCGCCTCAGCTCCTTGCTCATGTGCGAGACGTGCGCCACATGCAAATCGACGAACGAGTCACCGAGCCCGGCGCACTGCTCTCCCTTTAATGCGTCGTTGCAGCGGGCCGTCAGGTCCCTCGCAGACCTTCCTTTTAGACCCGTACCCCCTTTTCATGGGCGGTTGCTAGACCGCGAAGGAACCACATTTTTTGCGACCTCGCGTCGCCAACGAAAAGCCGGCACAGCCGGAACAAGGAAACAGGACGCATGTACCGTTATCGAACGAAATCTCTCTTGGGCTTCGCCGCCGGCCTGGCTGTTGCCGTTGCACTCACCGCTTGCGGGGGTGGCGGTGGCGGTGGTGGCGGTGGAGGCATGATGGCCTTCCCGGAAACGCCCACGACGCCACCCGTCGTGGAAGCGCCCCAAACGCCCGCGCAACCGACCGACTCGCCGTTAGTCGCTGCTTGCACCGGCTGCGGCGCGGTCGACCAGAACACCTACGGGGGTTCGGGTACCGGCGTCTGGCAGGCTTCGAACACCTCCACGATTCCTGTCGACATTCCGGTGTCCATCAAAGGCCTGAACGGTCAATTGGTGACGCTGGTGTTCACTAACGAATCCGCTGAAGCGGTGCCGATGCCGGCGCTGCAAATCTACAACCTCGGCGGCAAGACCCAGCTTCTGAGCAAGTCGGTCATCGGCGACGTCGAGCCGAACAAGGTGGACGTCGCAGCGAAGGCTGAAATCAGCGAGTTCAATCGCGCTGGCTTCGGAAAGCTGCTCGGCGGCAAGGCATCCAAGTCGATGTATGCAGCCAAGCTGACTGCGCCGACGGCGCCTTCGCAGGCTTCTGGCTATGCGGTTGGCCAACAGCGGACCGTGTACCTCAACGACCGCTCGCAGCGCACCGTCAGGCTGGCAGACCAGAAGATGACCGGCGACGGCACGATGGTGAACGTCTGGGTCGAAGCTTCGGAGCTGGCCCCGGCACGCGTCTCTGACGCGCTCGTGACCCGCATGCGGGACACGTTCGCAGGCACCGGCGGCATCTACGACATGTTGGTGAAGGTCGGTGGCCCTCTTTGGGGCCCGCACGCTGAATCCTTCCTCCTGGATGGCACGGCACAGCCGATTGACATCTTCTTCGTGAACTTCGACCAGAACAACCAGGCCTACGGCCTCGGCGGCTACTTCTGGGCGCTGAACAACTTCAAGAAGGACGGCGACCCGCAACTGGCGATGAGCAACGAGTCCCTGAGCTTGTACATGGACACGGAAACGATGTACCTGGACGGCGAGCGTGGTCTCAAGCAAATCGTGACAGCCCTGGCGCACGAAGGCATGCACATGCAGAACTTCTACCGCCGCGGCGTCCAGATGGGCGTTGAATTCACGTTCGACATCTGGCTCGAAGAAATGTCTGCGCTGATGATGGAGGACTGGGCCAGCTTCAAGCTGGACGAGGCTCACAACGCAATTCGTGACGTGCGCTTCCCCTCCTACCTGAACTACCGCGGTGTCGGCAGCTACAACTGCAGCCTGCTGAACTGGACGCCGATGGCAGCAACCTGCGAAAGCTACGCGGTCTCCGGCTCGTTCGGTGGCTTCCTGAATCGCCAGTTTGGCCTCGGCTTCTTCAAGTCGGTGCTGAACAGCACGGGCATCGAGGACTCTGCGGACATCCTGGACGCCGCCATCAAGGCTCAGCGTGCTGGCTCGGGCATTGGCAAAGAACTGCGTCGCTTCTCGGCCGCCTCGGCTGGTCTGGTGCCGGTGAGCTCGGGCGTGCCTGAGTACACGATGCCCGCTCGTAGCGAAGAAGGCTTCAACCTGGTGGACATTGACCCAGCCTTCTTTGGTGAAGTCGAGCGTGGTTTGCCGTCTGCGGTTCCAGCACAGCTGGAGTCCCTGGCGAGCTTCCCTGTCACCCGCTACCACGCGACCGGGACGTACAACGAGACGATTCGCGTCCCGCAAGGCACGACGCTGACGGTCATCGTCAACTAAGACCCTCGACGGTCTGATTTCAAAGCTGCTCCTACACCAAGGAGCAGCTTTTTTCTGCCCCATACTAGGACCGCCAATGCTCAAAAATCCCCGTTTCGCTCTTGCTTCCATGCTTCTGAGTACGCTTGCGCTGTCGGCCTGCGCGGCACCGTCGGTCGGCCAGCACATCGAACTCACCGGAAAACTCGTTTTGCGGGGAACGGCCGAGTTCAACACGCCGGCTGTCGTCACCAAGGATGCAGGCGTTTGGGCGCTCGAGGGCCTTTCGCCCGAAGAGGCAGCCCGCCGGCAGAACACTCGAGTCCGCGTGCACGGCACGGTGACCCGTGCAAGGGAGGCAAAGGCCGTGGGGCCGCGCCTTCGGGTCGACTCGCTCGAGACCCTGAAGCCTGATTGATTCCAAAACAAAGGGGACCGCGATGCGGTCCCCTTTAATCATGAGCTGGGCTGGTCGTTAACCGAGGCCGTAAGCGTCCTGCGGCGAGACTACGCGGGCGTAGCGGGCGTCCCGGCCGAGTGTTCCGTCCTCCCAGGCTTCGTCGGTACTCGGGATGCGCGGCTCGCGCATCTTCGTGTCGTAGTCGAAATAGGTGCCTGCGACGTCGAGGCCTAAGGCCTTCGCGCGCGGAGAGAGCGCGCCTTGATTGTCGGCAGCGGTTTGACTTGCTGGCATCGTGTTCCTTCGGTAGTTGCTTGGAGTATGTGGAGCGCCGGCCCTCCGGTCGGCCTAGGCAGCCAGCGTGAACTGGGTCTTGCCGGTTGCCAGCAGCTCGTCGCCAAAGTTGCGAACAGCGTAGTCGGGGTACCACCAGACGTCGCCGTGTACGCGTCGCGAGCCGTCGTCGAGGTATTCGACATCTGTTGCCAGCATGGGGGCATCTGTAAGGGCGGCGACATCCTCGGGGTTGATGCGGTCGAAGTGCCCGTTGGGTGACCAACCGGTTGCTTCCAAGAGCCAGGAGAGCAGCGTCACGTCGTCGCCACCGTGGGTTTCGAGCAGGTCTGCTACCAGTTCCTTGTCGTCGTCCGACTCGAGGATGAACTGGAGATTGCCGCCAGGGGTGCGAAGATATTTCAAGGGGTTCCTTCAGTTGATGACCTGAAGGGTGTAGCTAGCGAAGGGATGCTGTAGCTAAACACAAGAACCCCCACTGTGGCGAGCCCCATTAGTTTGCGAGCTATTCGACCGAACCAGCCTCCACGAAGGTGCCAGGCCTTCAGCTTCGGCGGCCGTTGGTCCCGGCGAAAGGGAGGCTGCTTCCAAGCATTAGGAGTACGTTGTTCAAGGCGGCGCCGGCAGCACCTTTGCCGAGGTTGTCAAATGCGGCCGATAGCACCAAGCACGAACTATCGACGCTCGGATGAACCGAAACGAAAACACCATCTTCGTCGTTCGTTCCCGTGCAGCGGGCATCTAAGTGGCGCGTATCCGTGTCCACGTCGACGTGGACACGCGTCAGCCTGTAGGCGCCTTGCAGCCGCTCTACGACCTCTTCAAGGCGCAGCCCCAGGGCTGTCAGGTGCAGCGGCACCTGCACCAAGGTTCCTCGGGCATACCCTGCCACGGCTGGCATGAAAACTGGCGTGCTCTTGAGCTGCGCGAACCGCACGATTTCCGGGACGTGCCGGTGGTTGAGGTCGAGCCCGTACAGTCGGTACCCGAACGGGTCCGCCGCGAAGGCTTCAATCATCTTCTTGCCACCAGACGTATACCCGCCCACGGCGGTGACGCTGACGGGGTAATCGGCGTCTGCCAGCTCCTTGGCGAACGGTCGAAGCAGCAAAATCGCCCCCGTCGCGTAGCAGCCCGGGTTGGCCACACGGTCGGCATGTCGGATGGCGCCAGGCTGGTCCTTGGAGAGCTCTGGCAGGCCGTATACCCAGCCCTCGGCGGTTCGGTGAGCTGGACTGGCGTCAAGGATGCGCAGCCCCTTCGGGGCGGAAGCGACTGCGGCGCGCGCGGCTGCTTCGGGCAGGCACAACACCGCTACCGACGCCCGCTCGAGGACTGCCTGTCTCTCGTCGGCCGGCGTTTTGCTGCCAAGGGGAGTGACCTCGATGTCATCCCGGCCGGCGAGGCGTGCCATAAGCGTGAGCCCTACGGTCCCGGATGCGCCGTCTACAGCGACGAGCGGCTTAGCCATGTTTGAGGCCCAGCAGAACGAGGTCAGCCAGGTGCCCGAGCGCCGATTCTCGGTTGTCGCCTGCGTAAAGCGGCCAAGGCTCGCCGGCGGGCTCCGCCAGGAAGGGAATGACCATGTTGTATCGCGTCACAACGTCGTTGGCGAACACAAGTGGCAGCCCATGCTGCTGCGCCATCACAGCAGCACGCTGCACCTGCACCTCCGGAGCCTGCCCCGCGGTCGTCTTGAACCCAACTGCCAACACGTCCGGGCGCAGCTCTTTGACGAGGCCCAAGACCTTTGAGGTTGGCCGCAATTTCATCACGAGCCCGCCCTCCGGGACCTTTCTGGTTTGGAGGCGCTCGGCGTACTTGCCAGACTTCACGTCACCAATCTGGCCGTTCATGTCGCAGAGCGCAACGTTGAACACGATTGCCTGTGTCTCCGGTAGCGCGAGGACCCGGCGGAGCTCTGCCTCGACGTCGTCGTTGGTATCCATCGAACTGTCAGGGTCCGCCATGCCCGTGAGGTGGAGCTCGCAGGAGGCGCCTTTGCCTCTAAGGAGTTCGGCAAGCTTCCTGGCCGTTCCGCCCTTCGCCGGCGCACATAGCGCCATGTGGCTGCGGACATGCATGATGGTTCCGCCGCCGAAGATGTGGATAGTCATGTATGGTGTTAGGGGAAGCGGCAGGGTGTTAAAAAAGGGTCCCTTTGGAAAGAACCCACGCGTAGGCCACGGCTTAGCCATTATAGCATTGATGTTTTAGGCTCGCACCGTTTTAGAGTCGACCTAAACAAGAACGACGCCCGAGCCATCGCTTCGCTTGCTGACTACTCGCCGGAGCAGGAGCGCCCTAGCCGCTTGACGAGCGGCCCGAGGGTCGTCGCCTGGACCAGCAGGCTGAAGACCACGACGATGTAGGTCACGCCTATGATGAGGTCGCGGCCTTCGAACACCGGCAGAGAGAGGGCCAACGCAATCGAAATGCCGCCCCGCAGACCACCCCAGGTCATCACCTTGGCTGCGTGAGGGCTCATGGCGTGAAAGCCCCTCAGCGCCGACAAAGGTGCAGCAACGCTGAGGAATCGCGCCGTGAGAACGACCGGGATGGCGGCGAGGCCCAGGTAGACCACATTTGCCTTGAGCGACACCGCAATCATCTGGAGCCCGATGAGCCCGAAAAGCAACAGGTTCAGCAGCTCATCCAACAGGGACCAGAAGTTGAACAGATGCTCACGCGTCTTTGCAGTCATGCTTTTTGTTGCACCGTGACTGCCAAGCACGAGCCCCATGATGACCACAGCCAGGGGCGCGGAAACATGCAGGAGCTCGGCAAGGCTGTAGCCGGCCGTGGCAACAGCGAGGGTGATGAGGATTTCGACCGGGTAGCTCTCCACGCGGGAGACCATCAAGGAGGCTCCGTATCCCACAGCCACTCCTAGGAGCAGGGCACCGATGACCTCGCGTGCGAGCGTCACTGCAACCTCACCCAACGAGAAATGTGTTGTGCCGGCCGCGAGGCCGAGCAGCGTTACGAACGTCACGACAGCTGTGCCGTCGTTGAAGAGAGCCTCGCCCGCGATTTTTGACTCCAGTGCCGGCGGCGCACCAGCGCTCTTCAACACGCTCAACACAGCAATCGGGTCAGTCGGAGAGATGAGGGCACCGAACACGAGGCACCACAACAAGCTGATGGGGCTACCGAACAGGCTTGCGACCAAGTAAAGGCCGAACCCGACTACGGCCGTGGAGATGACGACTCCGACCGTCGCCAGTAGAAAGACGGGAGCCCTGTGGGCACGCAGGCGCGAGACGTCGACGTGAAGCGCCCCTGCAAACAAAAGCAAGGAGAGCAAGCCGTGGAAGACTACCTCTGAGAAGTCAATCTGGGTCACCAGCTTCTGAGCCTGAGCCACCATCTCAGGGTGGCCCGTCCCAAGAATGGACAGGCCAAGGCAAAGCATCAATCCAACTGCCGTGATGCCCAGAGTGTCGGGCAGCTTCAGGTATCGATGGTTGATGACACCGAAGACGGAGATGACGGTGAAGAGGAGTCCTGCTCCTTGGAAGGCGGTCATGGAAATGGCGCTTGGTCAGAAGGAAGTTTCCACGACCTATAGGGACGAAGCTTTGTGCAACGAGCGTGCGCTGTACGATAAAAAAATCCCGCACAAGGCGGGACGATGAATGAGATTGAAGGGGCGGAGTGCGTCAGCCCGGGACCTTTTTGATGAAGCCAGCTACGTCGAGACGGCTGCGGTCTAACCGGAGCGTCGCGGGAGCTAGAAGCTCGTGCACCAGGCTTAGGGCCATGTCTTCGATTCCGAGGTGGACCGACAAGCTCTCCTGCGAGCAGTTTAGGTAGCTCTCGGCGTGCCAATGGAGCGTCCGGAACGTTTCGCGCATCGTGGCCCGAATTCCGTCGTCGCGCCAAGCGCTGTCATGGGAGCACACGTGGGCCCAGTCCAGCTCGTCATAGCGTGCGATTGGGCGCTTCGTCAGCGCGGCGAAAACCGACATGTAGTTGGCCGGGGCGTGGCATGCGAGGTGCAGGTAGCCACCAACTGTCGGAAGCTCCTTGTCCGTCTGGTAGTTGTTGAAATCCATGCGAATGCTGACTGCATAGGCCTGGTCGGTCCCTTTCGGCAGCAGGTGGTACACGTTTGCGACGATGACGTCGGCGTAGCTGTGGATATCGGGCATATGGCCTTTTGCTGGTTGAGGAACTTTCTCGTGTAGCAACGGGCGCCGGCAACGCCACGCCAAATTGGCAAAAACTTCCAGGGCGTTACCAATTCGAGCGCCGCCACACCGACCGGTTCCGGGGTTTCTTAGGCGGCCCCGGCCACGGGAGCCTTCAGTGGAGTAAAAGCAGCGCACGGGTGTGCGCTGCTTGAGAAAGCTAACAGGAGACCGCCGCGCCAGTCAGGTGACAAACGCGACGCGGCGGCTCATTCCAGGTCAGGTCCAGGGTATCGTGGCTGTCCTTCAGCCAGGCGACATCGAAGAGCCGCATGAGCTTCGGGTTGGATTTCAGATTCAGCGACGAAAATGCCTGCACCCCGTAGTCGCCGAGCGAAGGCTCGTCAAACTGCGAGCATCCCCGCCCTACGACGCCGTGGACGTTCGCGGGGTCGAAAAGGACGGTGGAACCCCTCGAAAGCGGAATCCGGATGCCTGATTCGGGGAACACCAGGTCCCAGGGGTCGGTGTGCTCGAGCCACTGTATACAGAAAAACTCATTCCCGTAGGCCTGCGAGTCCTCGTGGAAAGTGGAGCCTTCGCACGCATTGAGCGTGCCGGCATCGACAAAGTCGGCCTTGCGGATTCCAAACGTGGCGAGCCACGCACGCATGCTTTCCGCAGAGCCCTCGGGCACGATGGTGTCGACGAGCAGCACATCGCCAGGATTCCAGACAGGTCCGTTGACGCGCTCCTCGAGGACCTTGTTGAGCGCCGTCATATCGAGCGGCACGTCGCCGAGGTGGGTCTGGAAGACCTTCTTGCTCACAGCGCGGGCGCGCTTGCCGTGCTTGACGCCACGAGGGCGAGAGATGAAGTTCATGACGGGTTGATTTTAAGTTGGCCTTGCTCGTGTAGGGAGCGGTCGGGGACCGAGGATTTCGCGCCCCGGGCTGCTTCGGAAAGGTGTTCGTCGCGCTTCTCGCGGGAAATGGAGAGCGCCTTTGCCTTGGCCGCGGCGCCCGAACCGCACAGGCCGATGTCCCGCTTCCAGTTGGTTCTGCGCACGACCTCGTCGAGCATGCCCAGGTGCCGCTTGGAGGTCGAGATGAGCCCCAGGCCGGCGTAGTAGAAATAGGAGGCGGTCCCCGCAAGGTCCAGGCGCCTGGACTGCTCAACCTTGTGCTCGGCTTCCCAGGTAAGAAACTCCTCAGCCGCTTCCTCGTCAACGTCAAAGAGTTCCGCCTCGTGGGCGCGCAGGACTTGGCGCCCGTTTTTGAGCGTCGTGTTAGGGGTGCCATCCTGGTGCACCATCTCTCGTACAACGTCCCGCAGCCCTAGAAAGTCCAGGTTCTCGCCGGCTCCCCAGTCCGTGCCCACCCATAGAAAGCGCTCCTTCGGTACGCCGCGGGGCGGGAAGGCGACCAGATTCTCAGGGGGATGGTACCGGCGTCCACGCACATGCACGTCGAGCCAAATCTCCACCGCTGTAAATGGCCGCTCAAACTGGCCCTGCAGGCCCCAACTCGCGTCGATTGCCACCACTGCAGAGGGAGATACCAGCTGGAACCGCGGACTTGAGCCGACGCGGCGCGCTGCCACCCGCTCTTCGGCATCGGCCGTGAGGCAGTAGCGTAGGAGCTCCGCAAGCATGGCCGGCGAGTAGGTGTCCGGCTTGACGACAAGGAACCCGTTCCCATCGGACTGGCGCTGCAGCCAACTTCTGCGGTCGAAGTCGTACTGCGTGTCGACGATGAACCGCTGAATCCGATTCAAGCCACGCAGCCAGGCGTAGCCCGGGTCCGATTCAATCATCGCTTCCAGCGACTTGTCGCGCCCAACGGCCGCGCACAGGGAGCACCCGAACCTCGCTCCGCAGGCGCGTGACTTCTTGACCCCTTCTGTTGCCATGTCGGCCACTACAGCGCACGATGAACCCCCGCCAGCGGCGTAGACCTCGAAGACGTCTCGCGCGTTGGTGAACGCTTCAAGAGCGCCCCTGCGTATATGGCCCAAGGCCTCCCAGACGTCATCAGTAGTCCAGAACGCGATTGGACTGAGGAACAACTGGCCATTCTTCGACCAGGGGCGCGTCGCTGACTCGCCTCGTTCCTCCATCCGGGCAGCTCTGCCCGTCGACTCCTCAAAGCGGGTGCCGAGCAGTGTGACCGCCGCGGCAGCGTGCTTCTTGAATCGGGCGAGCAACTTCTTTCGAAGGCGGGCCATCGGGAGCACCTTGTAGCCGACCGTGCAGTCGCGGGATGCCGCATTGGCGAAGGTGGGCAGCTTGCGCCCGGAGAGGACGGAGACGGCCCAGGAGTCGTTGAGCGACGGTCGTGCGACCTCCGCGACCACGGTGATACCGTGCGCAAGGCCAAATTGCCTGGCCTTTTCCATTTCTCGCATTGCCAGCGCAGAAATTGTTGGGTTCTCAATGCCGGTATCCCCGTGCGTAATCAGGATTGGTGGCACATCGCCGCCGGACCGCTTTAGGGCGAGGGCTGCGTTTAGGGCCAGCGCCAAGACCAGCGATGAATCCTTTCCGCTCGAAAAGGCGACCAACACCGCACGGCCTTCCTCCAGCAATCCACGAATCACGAACTCAACGTCTTTGGCCATCAGCTCGACCTGGGATACCTCTCCCTCACGCATGCGGTGCTCGCTCTCAAAAAGTAATGTTTTAGAGGGGTGATTCGCCTTGCCCCTTCTATAAGCTATCAGTTTAAAACGAATATGACTACGATGCATCAGGGGCCCTAAATTTGCACCTGCGGCTGTCGTCAGAAGTTCACGCCTGGCGCGAAGGGCGCCCGAGTTTGGGCACACGTCAGCCGCACGGCGAAGGGTTCGCTAGACGGCGAAGGTAAGAGAACAACTCAGAAAGGTACTCATGTCCGAAACCAACACGCTAGCTGCCGCGAAGGCCCACACCAAGAAGTACGTCTCAATCCTGCGCTCGCGCCTCCTGGGCGCCGGCAAGGTCGACCCCTCCTGGTACCTTGCCGTTGACGCGCTCGAGTGCTCGATTGAGGTCCATGCGGACCAGATTCGAAAAGGCACCGGCGGCCCGTACATCATCCACCCGGTGGAAGCGACGATGTACGTCATGACGCTGCCGGACCTCATCAAGCCCATCGAGACCATCGCGGTGACATTGCTGCATGACGCCATGGAGGACGGGAACCTTCGCTACAACGAATTCGTGAGTCGATTCGGCTCCGAAGTCGCTGATGGCGTCGAAGCCATCAGCAAGGTAGTTGACGGGGTCAAGAAGACGCCGGCGGAGTATAAAGCCGGCCTGGCGAGGTCCCGAACGGCCAGCATCGCGAAGCCGGCAGACCGCGGAAATAACCAGAACACGATGGGCGAGGCCTGGCCGCCTGAGAAGCAGCTCAGTTATGTGCAGGAAGCGGAGGAAGAGATTCTTCCCATGATTAAGATTGCTCGGCGCCGCTTCTGCCAGCAAGAGCTGGCGTACGAGAATGCGAAGCTTCTGTTGCGGACGCAGATTTCGATGGTTCGCGCGATGCACAAGCAATACGCCGCCTAAGCTCGGCTGATTTTGATGCCCTGCGACCTTCTGGTTGCAGGGCATTTTCGTCCGGGGCAGTCAAAGAAAAGGACCCGCCTCGTTGAGGGGGTCCTTTCGCAATCAAGGCCTATAGGCTGTCAGATTCTGTCGAAGTTCGGTGCCAAATCTCGCCGGATGCCAAACTTCGCAGCTGCGGCGACGTGTTCCGCTGCGGCTTCGATGGCGATGGACGTGCGCTGCGTCATTGCCGCTTTCTCCTTCTCAAGGTGTTCCTTGACAAAGCGGGCACGCGCCGCGGCATGGCGTTCACGCTGCTCGGCTGAGGGTTCGTAGAGAACCAGGTCGCCGATGGGCTGCTTCTTGTTGGTGAGGCTTCGCGTTGCCAATAGCATGCGCAGCTCGGCGAGCTCCGACGGCCTGTGGGCGAGGTCCAGGTTCGAAACCAGCTCGTCGAGCGTATTGCCCGTTGCGCAGCAGCGGCGGTGGCCGTGGCTATCGGTTGGGATGGTCTCCACGTCAATGTACGCCGCGTAGTCGCACGACGCCGAGTCGTACATGTGGCAGCTGAACTCGACGGGATGGCCGCCACGGGCCTCGCTGTGAGCCTGGAACATGTAGTGCACTTCCTGGGCGATGTTGAAGACGCGTACCCGGAAAGCGTCCGAAACCGAAATCTTGTTCACCGGGGGATGTTTCTGGAGCTTCATCGTTGCTTTGTGTGAGTAGTTGACCTACCTCCGTGTAGCCACAGCGCGCGCCCGCCTGCCGGGCACAGAACGCGCGCATGCCTAGACGTAGTCCCGTAGCTCTTCCTGTCCGCCGTGCCTTCATCGTACGCGCCCCTGTCGGCGCCAAATCTGTGCGTTCGCCTGCTTGCCGCAGCAATCCTCGCTGCCTCCGGGCTATCCGCGCAAGCCCAGCCCGAGCCTCCCGAGCGCTTCAAGGTCGAGTGCGAGCGGCGGCTGGGGCTCGGCGCGGTCATCGTGGATTCGCTGCCCAGCGAGGTCGTCTACGAATTTGGCATGGGCGCTCAGGAGCTCACGCGAAAGGCGCCTCTGGGCGGCGCGGCTCACATCACGTTAGGGCTCACCCAAGCCAACTTTCAGTTGTCGTCGAGCTGGGAAGGACAAACCTTGGTCGACCGAGCAACCGGACTGGCTTGCGCCAGACCAAAGGTGAAGGTGCAGGTTCAGGTGGGGCCCCAACGTGTGACGGTGGCCAAGGAGTTCCCGAAGGGCACCTGCGCATTCTGGGAGATTGCGGAACACGAGCTTCGCCATGTAAAGGCGAACCAGGCTCACGCGGAGAGGGTAGCTGACGAGCTCAAGGCCGCGCTGAGCCGCTCCTTCGGAAACCGCGTTTTCTACGGAACGCCGGGCGAGCTGCGGGTCGCGTTCACCGAGAACCTCAAAAGCCAGTGGCTGCCGTGGGGCAAGAGCCGGTTCGATGGGGTAAAAGCTGCGCACCGGCAAATCGACTCACCCGCGGAGTACGCACGCAACAACACGATGTGCGATGGAGAGGTGCCCCGGGCGCTCGGGGCTCCGTTCGCGCGCCGGCAGTCGTGACGAAAGCCCTACGGTTTCCGCAACTGGCCGGCGGCGCGGCAGCCGCTAGAGAAGTGCGAACCCTATCGCGGTGTTTATCGCAGTTCTGACGGCCTTCAAGCCGGCGTTGAGCGCGTCCTCAATGATGAGCTGGGTCAGCCCTTCGACTGCGAGAAGGACTGTCTCAAATGAGTTCTTTTGAAACTGAACCAGCTCTTTCGCTCGTTGCTCCGAGATTTTTCCCTCGATGCGAAGCTTGGCGATGGTCGCAAGCCGCTGCGCCAGCACTTTTGACTCGGCCTCGAAGTACTCTCGCACTGCAGGCCACTTTGCCCCTACCGCGCCTTTGAAGCCGCTGACGATGTCAGCTCCAAGCTGGTCGACGTCAATGCCGCTCATTTCGTAGCTCCTTACTTCGCAGGTGTTTTGGCGGGCGTTGGGGGCGCGACCGCCTTCGATTCATCTGGATTCTCTGTGCGACGCTTCGCGAGTTCGAAGGTCAAGATTGCCGTGAACTGAGAGTTGAACCCGTCCCGGACGAGCGGAATTTCAGCTTTCGAAATGCCGTCCTGGTGCATCTTCTGGAAAAGGTCGTAGTTAGTCTGCAATGTGTCGAGCTGCCGGACTGTCAGGCTGTTCCGGGACGTGGCGTCTGCGCGCACGCGCAAGGAACTGACAGCCACCTTGGTCTCGCCGTAGAACGCTTCGTTGCCCTTGTACGGCAGCGCTTTGTCCCCCGGTCCGGACGTCAGCTTGACCAGGTACGTCTCGGTGCTCTTTTGCAGTGCGGTGACGCCGTCATCGATTTGCTTGTCGTAGGTCCCTACCAGGCGGATGTCTGCACAGCCAGCGAGGACCGACAGCACCAAAGCGATGAACCAGATGCGTGTTGCCTGTGCGTACGCGAGAGGAGAGGATGTTCGCATTGTTTTGCCCCGATTTCTGTGCCGAGCTGACAATACACGCCGCTTTCGCGACGTCAATCCACATTTGTGAGGAGGGACGTTGGCGAAGGCGCCGAGGTACACCTGCCCTCGGGGCGTGCCGCCGGGCTTGTCTTCAAGTTAGCCGCCGGCGCTAAGCCGCCCATTTGGGGTCCTGGGCGGGGCCGTCGCAAAACGCGGAAGGTCAACTCAACAGAATAGGACGCTCTCATGCCCGATATCAAACGTTCCCCCATCGACGCCACCACGACGGGCTTCCAGGCCCTCCCTCGCGGCACAAAACTCGTGAAGGGAGCTGACGGGGTTGGAGTGCAGCTTCCGCTTCCCGCAGAATCGGCTCGCCTCAGCGCTTTGTCACTTGCCAGAACCCTGGCAAGGTTGGGCGTGCCCGTCGCTGACCCGGAAGTTGACAAGCGCGTGAAGGATATCTCGCGGTTCGTGTCGAGCTTTGGCGCGGGCGTAGTTCGGTACGCTCTCCTTGGCTCCTCAATGAGCCGGTTCGTCTCCTCATCCCCGAATTTCGAGGGAATTCCTCGATTCGGCGGCGAAGGAACCGCGACCGGTCGGATTTCCTCCCACCGCGCTCGACAAGCCAGCAACTACCCGCAATCAGCCGAAGGTGCGCGCTACTACAAGCGCTGAAAGCCCACACGTCATTCCAGGGCCTCCTGCGTACGCACGGAGGCCCTTTCTTTCGAGGAAATGGAACGGGAGGCGAACAACACCGCCGCCCCGGGGCGTCAGAGCTTGGCCAAATGAAGCGCTAAAGGAGCCTTGCTATAGGCGCCCATGAAAGCCCCAACCACCTTTGCCGCCAGCCGGGCCTCGAGCTTCGACGTCTTCTACCGATACGAAGATGTCCGCTATGCGCCATCGCTCGACGAGTTCGATAACCCAATCGGGGAAGGTCGAGTGGACATCCTCTGTCGAGAGTTCCTGGTGACCAAGCAAACTGCGAGGGGCGTCTGGCTAGATGTTCACGGCGCGCCGAAGTTCGTTCGGCTGTCTGCCAACAAGCGGTACGCCTGCCCGACCAAGGAAGAGGCCGCGGCATCCCTCATTGCTCGCAAGCGGGCGCAGGTCCGCATCTACGAAGGCCGCGCCATGCGGCACGGAAAGCGCTCGACCTGGCCGAGATGCTGCTTGCGACGCCGGACCCGGCTGCTGACTAGCTCGACTGCGGGCCGCGGCGGATTCTTACCCCTGGCTGCGCGCGAGGGCGCATCTTCAAGGGCCGCCGCGTTGGTCGTTGCATGCGGGCGCGCCGCCGCACCGGGCCTGTGCGGCCAGGCCCCGATTGCTAGACCAAGCAGGCAAACTCTGAAAACCGAGACATGTACACATCTATTTCGTTCACCGGCCTCAAAAGGTCCCCGCTGTTCGGCTACGCGGCCCAGCTTCCATTTTTTGCTGGACGCAAGAAGCTTGACTTCAAGCCGGGCCTGAACATTCTTTTCGGCCCCAACGGTTGCGGCAAGACCACAGTCCTGCGCATCCTCAGCGACACGATGTGCGCCACACAAGGTGGGGTATCCGCCATCACAGAGGAGTCGCTGCGCTCGACCATCGAGGCACCGTTCCAAAAGGCGGCCGTGGACGGCATCGGGCTCAAGGTGACACACGACGGGCAGCCCGCGGTGTTCGTCGACAGCCGGAAGCAAATTGGCGTCAGTGGGGGCTCCTTCGATGACGACTTTCTGAGGGAGGGCATCATGTCGAAGCTTTCGGAACGCGAGGCCAGCCACGGCCAGGTGTCGGTCCAGCGCATCAATAGGGCCCTCGCTATCCTGGCGGGGAAAGCCAAGATGCCGACGGATATCGTCCGAAAGGTGGGCGCCGGCAACCTGAACAGTGTCTGGAAGCCCAAGCTGGAATTGATTGAGCGGAGAATGGCCGCGTCCATCGAGCCCGGGCAACCGAGCATTCTGCTCGACGAACCGGAGAGCAACTTCTCGATTGAGTGGCAATCACAGCTGTGGCATGCGTTTGCCCAGGAGCGCTCTACGGCGAGCTTTCAAATCATCGTGGCCACGCATTCGGTTTTTGCGCTGGGCATTTCCGGCGCGAACTACGTTGAATTCACGCTTGGCGCGCTAGCTAAAGCTAAGGACGCACTACTTGCAAAGGCGCGCGGCTTGAGCGCCGAGCCCACTGCTTAACATTCAAACGAACGCCGGCCGAGCCGGCGTTTTCTTCGTTTGCGAGTGATGCGTGGCGGCGCAGCCAGTGGTGTTGCGGGCGTGTTGGGCGCCCTAAAGCGTGGGGCAGGGAGGTGGTTGGTTTCAGGGGCTTGGTTGTTGTAGAGAAGCTAAAAGCTATTGCTAAATTCTAAAACCCTGCTACAATTCGCATCATGGAACTTCAATATCTCCTCTGCGCAGTCGTCGTTACCGGACTTTTCGTGTTCCTGTTCCCGAATACCTTTGGAAACGGCAACGAAGAGTTCGACAAGAGCATCGGCTACTGACCGCCCCGGGGAAGGTTCCCCCTCGACGGCCCCGCCTTTGCGGGGCTTTTTGTCGTCTGGCGCGTGGTTGGTGCGACTGCGTCGGGTCGCCGCTAGCTATACAACGTATGAGCAGCTGTTGCTCATCGGGTCGACGGACTCGTTAACCATCCGCCGGGCTTCGACCACTTCGAGCCCGAGGGGCTCGGATGACGCGGCAAGGCGGACATTCTCGAGAATGGAAAACATGCAGGAACTTGCAAAGGTGTTGGGGTCGATGAACTTCTTCCTTCAGCTCGCGCTGTTGGCAGGCGTCATCTACGCATCGCGCGATGCCATGGAACGCTTGCTCGCTCTGCGTGCCCAAGGGTTCGTGAAGACGGCGCCCGCGGTCGCGCTCATCGCTGGATGGGCATTCGGCGGCTATATGCTGGCCGGCCCGCTCTGCGCATTCGGGGCAGGCCTGGTCACTGCCTTGGGCATCGGGGTGTACGGCAGCGTCAAGCGCGAGCTGAAAGCTCGGGCCGCTCAGCAGCAGTGGCGACCCGCCCAGGACGCGGACATTCACGACAGGTAGCGCTGTCTGATTCGGGGCCCTCATCATGAGGGCCTTTTTTCGGCCCTTGCCCTCCCGCCTCGAGCTAAACCGTCCTGTCTAGACTGTGCAGGACAATCATCAATGGAGATTTGACATGGGCGGAAACGCACTAAATGGCATCCGGCATACGCGGCGCTTCAGCGCCGCTGAGTACCACCCCCTTGTTTCCGACGTGTTGGGCCGGGTGCAAACCATCGTGGGCCCCAACCGGCGCGCTGCAGTCATCCCGGCGTACCGGGCCAAGGAGTCGTTCGGGGACATGGATGTCCTCGTAGAAGTGACGGACGGCTCTGCGTTCGACTTTCGGCATTCCCTTGCCCGCGCATTCGGCATCGACTACCTGGTCAGTGACGGCTCGCCGGTAAACCAGCTTGATGCGCCGGTCGAAGCTGAAGTCGCGGTTCGCACCGTTGCTCAGCTTGCGGCATCGGGCAAGACGTACAGCTTTGCCTTCAACGAGCTTCAGGTCGACATTCTGCCAACGTCGCCGCTGGCGTTTGACACCTCGCTTTCCTACTACGGGTACAACGACTGCGGGAACCTCCTGGGACGGGTCGTGCACTCCTTCGGGATGAAGCTCGGGCACCTGGGCTTGCTCTACCCCTTCAAAAGCGGAACCCACGAATTCACAGAACTGCTGGTGGAACGCGACTGGAGGACCATCCTTCCCGCGTTCGGATGGCAGTACGAAACCTGGGCGGCTGGCTTCGACACGCTCGAGGACATCTTTCGCTTCGTCGCGAGCACTCCGTTCTTCAACCCTGACATCTTTCAGCTGCACAACCGAAACGCTAAGAGCCGGGTGCGCGACAGAAAGCGAACCAGCTACAAGGGTTTCCTTGCCTGGCTCGAAGAGCAGCCCGCTGGGAGCTTGCCCGCCTATCCGTATGACGCTGCGAAGGACAAGTACCTTCCGATGTTGATGGAGCGGCTGGAGGGGTGCGGCTTTCGCGAGCGCTACGCCGCAACCGCGGCCGAGTTCCGGAACTGGAATGAAGCGCGAGCGCGGTTTTGTGGCGAAGTGGTGCGCGATTGGTCGGGGCTGGACGGGCGAGACCTGGCCGGCTTGATGACCGATGTGCGCACTGCGATGGGGAGCAACCCTGCCGAAGTCCAGGCGTACGTGCTGTCGCACAGCGACGCGCAATTGAAGGAGTTGGTCACCCAATGGTCTCGCCAGCGCTTGAACGCCGCAGTTTGATTCACACCACGAGTGCAGCCCAGCCTGTTGCGCGCGCTCACCCTTCAACGCCGACCATGAACCTGGTCGGCGTTTCCTTTTTCCGAGTTCGGCCCGTAGGCGGACCTGTCCGACGTCGCACACAACTTGCTCGCGCCCCGGAGGGTCCGCGCAGCTCTTGTGGTTCTCACCATGTGTGCGCTTCGTGGTGTCGCCGTTCTCGGGGCAACGCCGTTCTACCATGCCCCCTGGGCGCGATTTCTCGGGCTCATTGCCGGACAGCACTGGGCGTACTGGCCGTCGTCTACGGTTCAGTGTGGCTGCTCTTGCGTGGGCGCGCGTCGGGAGCTTGGCCTTTCCTGGCGGCCGCCCGGTAACCGGCCGGTACCGTAATCATGTTCAGGCCTGTGGTTGCTACGACCTACTAGGAGCTCTGGCTGCTATAGCACTCTCCCCGGCCACTCAGCAGTCACTGCGAGGCGATTGCACGGTTATCCCGAATAGACGCGCGCGGGCGGACGTCAGGTAAGGAATCGCTCGGCGTGGAGCGGTGACGGAACCAGGCAGACCGCGGAGCGGCCAAAGATTCGGTAACGGTTGCGGGCGACAAAGCGGTAGACTGCATCCCGAACCGGTGCAGGCACCAGCCACGCCGCCCACGCGAGCCGCCATGCCCCGCCGACTACGTGAAGCACGCGCAGGATGGCCGCCGTATGCTGCCAAGTCTGCGTCCCGTCCACAAGCAGAAGTGTTTCCAGTCCACTGACCTTCAGCCCGGCTGTCGCCAGCAGGCGCCGCCCGGTCTCGCCTTGTATCGAAGCGAACTGGAACACGGCGTCCTTGTCGTGCTTCAGGAGGAACTGGACCCAACCATTGCACAGGAGGCACTGTGCGTCGAAGACGACAATCACGTCGCCTCCTGGGTGGGAAGCACGAGGTAGCCTCGATACGCGACAACCAGGCCCGCGCCCGGCACAGTGGCGCGCACATGAAAGTTCAGCCTGTTCGCCGTCCCCGTTTCTTCCGCGGTGACGCGCGGCATGAGCCACGTGGGGCAGCGAATGCCTGCAAACCACAGTTGCCGCAGGCGCATGACGAGCTTGCCCTCCACAGCTTCCAGTTGGAACGCCATGCGCGCAGTGCCCAGCTGCTCGACGATGCCTGGCGTGTCGAGTCGCAACGTTGAGCTCATCGCTGAGGCGGGAAACCTCCGCGTCCAGTGCTCGGTTGTCGGCGAGGCGTCCAGGCTGAATACCAGCGACCCGTGATTCTGACGACGCGGTGTACCGAGCATTCGGGCAAGCAGCTTGCCGGCCAGCGTGCTGGGTGCCTCGGTCTCAACGGCGCCGCGCAGCTCGTGGCAGCCCGCGAGCGTATGGAAGAGCCGCACCTCCGGGTCGAGCGTGGTGAAGCTCGGCCCCATCGCGCGTTCATACATAGAGGGTGTTCCTGTCAAGGCGCGGACCCCTGTCGAGCGCCTTGCTCGAAAATCGGTGCGGATGCTGCGGGTGGACGTTTCAGGTGCATGCCGAAGTCTAGCCATCCGGGCTACGGCTAGCAGGGGCGCGATGCCTGCGACAATTCAGCCCTTGACCGGGACAGAGCGTGGCGAAACCGATTCAGCTATCCAACGGCCGAACCTGGCCAACACAGCGGGCAGCCCTAGACCATTTCAAGGCGATGCTGGCGCGCTATTCGGACGACGAACGCGTCGACAACCGGATGGACCATCTCGACTTGGTTGCGCTCCTAGACCGCTTCGACCTTTCGGTTACCGACGACGCTCCGAAGACCGGCGCCGGCGCGCGCTACTTCATGCGCAGGCTCAACGTCGGAGATGGCTACAGCTCTTCAGGCTTCTGGCTCGCCCGCATCGACGCCGAGCCGACTGACTTCAGCTACATCGCTGCCCTCAAGGGAACGCCACGCTCGGACGCGAAGGAGTTCTACGACACCTGCATGGCCACGGTGCGGCCTGTGCTGACCGAAGCAAAGCTTGAGTTTTTCGCTGCCCACGCAGGCTTGGACGGACAGGTGCCCTGCGAGGTGACGGATGAGATGCTCACGCCAGAGCAAGCATTGATTGACCATGCATGGCCAACGTTCGGCCAAATCGTCGGTGCATTCAGAGTCCATCAGGGATGGGCGACCGAGATTCCGGCAACGGCAATCCGCGCGCCTCACGGGGACGAGCGCCAAAGCTCGTTCTCCGACCACGTTGTTGCGCAGGCGTTCTGCGATTTTCATCGCAGCGTCGCGACGCTCCGAGTGATTTCCGCACGGGGTGGTCCGGCGATGGAGGCTGAGAAGCGCAGAACAGTTGTCAAGCGCCCCGTCCCGCTCCCGCCGCGACCGTAGGGTAACCGAGCCGCCGCCTCCTTGAGCAAGCGCCAAACTATGAGCCGTGAAAAAATCGCGCAGAGTTTTCCACCGAACCCGTGCATCACTCTGTGGATAACCGGTGTACTTCGCGCCGAACCCGCATCAGCGCTTGGTTTGAACAGAGTGCCTCCAAATCGAGCGGTCGACGTTCTGGACAACAGCGTGCACTTGACAAGGCTCGAAGTACTGCGCCCAGAAAAAGCTGACGGCGCCCGAAGGCGCCGTTCTTGTTCGGGGCTACGCCCCTGGCGTCATGCCCACCACGCCTTGCGCTGTACGCCGATACGGTACTTGCCAGCGCCGAACACGGCGATGACAACAGCGGTCAGGAAGAAGAAGGCCTGCAGCTCGAGCGACCAGCCGCCCGACTTGCCGAGCGCGAAGAGGTGACTCGTGTGGGCCAGTAGTACGGCGACGACCATGTTGACGGCAATCACAATCGCCGCGGGGCGGGTGAACAGACCCAGGAGCAAAAGCGCGGGAGCGAGCACTTCACCGACGAGGACGAGGTTGGCGAACGCCGCCGGCAGTCCAGCTGCCGACAGCATGCGCTCAATTCCGGCGGTGCCGTTGAGAATCTTTGCGGCACCGTGGAAGAGCATGAGGCCGCCCAGGGTTGCGCGAAGAAGAAGTTTTCCGATGTGGTCTGAGGTCATGGGTAGTCCTTGGGACGTTTGCGGCGGGCGCCGAGATGCGTGGGCCTGGCTCGGGCGAGCAAGTCCTCCTTGTTGCATAGGCACAGGTTTTGTATGCGCGGGTCCGCCGTCCGCCTGCAGCACAGTGCACGAGCGCAACCCGGCCTGAAGCCCAGTGATGAGCAGCACGCTCGCGTATAAACCCGTGAGAGCGGTTGTGTGCAGCGCCGTGAGCGCAGGCGTGCGCACACAACTGTGATGGGGTGGGTACAGGCATCAAAGAGAAAGCGGCCTGCGGGGCTCGGGAAGGCCTCGCTGCGCCCGGTAACGCGATTTCTTAACCCCCTGTTTCCGGGCCCGTTTAATCGATGACTAACAGGCAAAGAAACAGGGGTAGGCGAGGTTCTTCGGGGTACAAGAGCCCCTCATTTCGGCCGAGGCCTCCGTAAGCTACTGATTTCATGGGTGAAATCGTCGCTAGGCGTGAGTCCCTGGGGCGTACCAGACCTTGCTCGGTTTCGGCCTTGCGGCCGGCTAGCCTCTTCGCCTCGATGTCGCCGGACTCGCTTCGCTCCTCCGACGCCATTCGGCTCGAGCCAGCACCTTCGCAGGTCTGGTACGCCCCATCGATTTATTCTCCGAGGTCCCGAAGCTCTTCCCGTTCGTACCCCGTCCCACGGCGGCTCAGGATGGACTTTTCTGCGCCCTGTAGGGGCGCGCGGATGGACGGCGGGAGGGTAGGCGGGGGGGCGGCAGGGAGAGGGGAAGCCCCTAGGCGCCGGATGTACTCACGCCTGCCTGCGCAGGTAGACCCAACTCTCGTTTCGCAGGAGGGAGCGGCCTGCCTGCTATCAACGATGAGGCTGCGTCCGGCGTAGAAAGGCTTGGGTCTTCCGGGGCGGCTTAAGCCCCGGGGCGCCGGTAAGGCGCGGCCTTCACCCGCACAGGCGGAGGTTGGTCTCACGCGGGAGCGCGGCGTTTATGTAGCCCTGCGGGCGCCGGAAGGCGTCGCCTTCTTTGCTCACAGGCATACCTTGCTGACAAAGGCTGCTGGCTTTGCTGAGGGGCTACGCGGCTTGCTGAGCTGGTGGTTTACCGGCGCAGGAAGGGTGCATGGACTGCTTCTGCGCAGGTAAGGTTTGTGAGTCATTCCGGCGCAGGTAGGCTTGAACTGCTGGGGCGCCGGATGAAGTCACGGACTGTTTGCGGCGCAGGAAGGCCTGGGGTTTACCGGCGCAGGAAGGGTGCATGGAGTCCTCCGGCGCAGGTGAGGTTTGAGAGTACTGCCGGCGCAGGAAGGGTTTGGTGTGGGGCTCGAACGTAGCCTTGCGCCGCGCAAGCGCGGCGTGAAGTCCCTGGGGCGCAGGCAGAGTCTGGGGCGCCACGCAGGCGTGGCGGTGAGGCCTTAGGGCGCAGGGGCGGAGCGTGCGGGGGACTCGAAAAGCCTGGGCATGCTCCGCAGGTCTGGTACATCCCTCGGTACTGACGGCCGAGGTCCGGAAGCTCATCGCGTCCGTACCCGTCCCACGGCGGCTCAGGATGGACCTTCCTGCTTTCTGCTCCTTGGGGCTTCGCCCTCTGTGCGTTCTGAGCACTCTGCGCATATACGTCTGCGGGCTATTGGGGCGGCGGGTCTTGGCCTGCTATGTGTGCTCCCTTTATGGAATCAAGGAGAGGTGGAGGTCTGGCTATGGTGCGCAACGTAGGTTCGGAGTAGCGGATGAGGGGGTAGGAAGGACTGGGGCTTCCGCTGGACTTAAGCGCTGCGGATGCATGTCGGCATATACAGCTCCCCCACACCGGTGAGCTTCGCTTCCACTTGCCTGCGGCGCGATGAACTCCCTCGCGGGCAGGACTGCCGGCTCCGTTTTTGAAGGCAAGGAGGGGCTGCGCGAAGGCTTGGTCATGCTCCTGGCGGGGCTGGTGCTGCTTGTGAGGAAGGGCGGGGAGGCGGTCGGTCCGACGTTGGATTTGACGCGCGGGGGGAGTTCGAGTTGCCACCGGGAACCGCGGGGCGGCAGGCCTGCGGGGTGGCGCGGGGTGGCGCGGCGTGGCGCGGCGTGGCGCGGCGTAGCGCGACTAGGGGAGAACAAGTTCTCTAAAGCGTAAAAGGGTGACGGTTCTTTTCGGCCCCGACCAGGGGCTTGGCTGGAACGCCTGCATGCTGGCGGGGGCACTGGGTGCTGGTAGCAAGGAGGGCCTGCCGGCGCACATACTTCATCCTGCGCAGATAGGGTTTAGGGTTTACGGATGGACCGCCATCTGTTATAATGCAAGAGCCGTAGGCCGTCTTTCAAGAAGTCTAAACAGATAGCCGCCAAGCCCACCGGGGCCTCACCTGACCACTTCTCGAGTCCGGGTACGCGGTCCCCGCGCGTGAGGGGTTTGGTCTCCTTCGCATGCCCTGGCCGACACCCGCCGGGCGCCTCGACTCCCCAGAACTTCCAGCCTCGCGGCAGCCGCATCTGGCCACCCCGACGGTGTCTTCTTCCTCCTTCGGCCCGGCTCGACTCCTGGGCCTGGGGCCTTGCGCTTTCCCGCCAGCGACCCTCGGCGTCATGGAGCCGTGAGGCATAAACACGCGCGCTAGACAGTCTTCGGGTTGGCCGCCACCTGGCCTGGCCACTCGTCCGGTGCAGCGCGCCTGGCGCTGCAAGCCCATCCTTCGAGGACCTGCTGAACCATGACCGCCAATCCGCCTTCCGCTCCCGACAACGCCTGGCCGACGGCCGACCCTGCCGACGCGGACTTCGCTGCGATGCTTGCTGAGTGCCATGCACTGGACCGGGACGAGCCGGATTTCGAGGCTCGGCGCGACGCTCTGACCGAACGCGTTTTCCGCCTGCTGCTTGCCCGAATGGCTGTGCACCGCGAGCTATTTCCCACGCTTTGGGCGCAGGGCTCGCCGCATTCCCGCCACATGGAATGCCTCATCTGCGCCAGCCCGCTGGAGTCGATGCCTGATGACAAGCTGGTCTTCTGGAGCATCTTCGACGGCCGGTTCGAGTGCACCATCGACGACCAGAAGCGGCCGCGCGCCTTCAAGACCGTGAGCATTCCCGAGGCCTACCTGGGCGTCGACGGCGTGCAGGTCATGCGCGCTGACGCTGCCACCTTCAACAGCGGCGCCGCGGCTTGAGCCTCCCGACTGGCCGGAGCTGGACGAGCGTCTGCAGGCCTCGAACTGGTTCCTTGCCACCTGTGAGGCCGGCCAGGCCCTGAGCGGCGAGCAGTCCCTCCGAGCAGCAAAACATCTTCTTCCTTGGACCCTGAGCATGACCTCGCCCACCCACATTCTCGACGACGCCACCGCCGACGCAGGCGAGGCCTCCTCGAACTCTCGCGCTGCGGCAGCCCCGGGGCTCGAGGCTCTGCGGGCATACGCCTTCGCCGGCTTCTTCCTGCCTGAAATCAAGGCGGAGCACGAGCGCCTGAACGAGCAGGCCGCGGCCGTCATCGCACGGCGAACCGTGCTGCGGGACCGGGTTTGGGAGTTGTTGAAAGCCCGGGTCGCGCTCCACCGCGAGCTGTTCCCGACCCTTTGGGCTCAGGATTTCCCGGTGACTGAGCACCTGGCGTACGAGTACTACGAGTGCCCGCCGGACGACTGGTCGAACGACGCGCTGGACCACTGGAGCGTGCGCGCCGGCCGGTTCGAGGCCACGATTGCCGACAAGGACGTGGACGCCAAGTTCAAGCTCCTGAGCATCCCGGAGGTCTACATGGGACCCGACGGCGAGCGTGCGATGCGCGACGACGCCGCGCTTGTGAATGCGCATCTGGATGCCTGACCCAACTGGTCTGCCGCAGAGTCCGCTGGTTTAAGACGGCGCTGCTACACGCCGCGCGAACTCAAAAAGGACCACGATGATTGACGCACGCACAATCGAAGAGCGAATCGCCGAGCTGGCCCACCAGGCGGGGCTGCGCTATGTCGACGCAACTATGCCAGGGGCGCGGGTGGTTCAGATGCCGGGCTTCCTCGTCCGTTTCGGCGGACTGGACGCCCCTGAGTGTGACGGCTTCAAACAGGCTCGATTCGTACGCCTGGTGGCTACGCAGTTCCGCAGGCCCTTCCGCCTGCGACGCGACCGCACCCTCGACTACCCAGCGTACGGCGCCTGCTTTGAGCCGCTGAGCGACAAGAAAATCCTGGCCGAGGTCAAGCGGTGGGCGCTCGCGACTTCCTGGAAAGACAGGCACATCCGCCGGCTCCCGCTGCCCCAGTCCGTCCGGAAAAGCTTGCTCGCAGAGCTCGAGCTGGCACTCCAGGCTTAGCCGTCCGAGCAACAACTCGGCATCTGGCCAAGCGCACCCGCGCGGCGCCGGTCAGGCGCCGAACTCCCTCCGCCCACATTCCCGAGCGCGCGGCCGGCCGCCCACCAGAGCGCCCGCCGCACCTGCAACGCCTTGCCTTCCCGCTCTCCCGTCCTTCACCTGGCCATTGGGCAGGCAGTCGGCTCTTGCGCTAGGGCCTAAAGCGTTTCTGGGCGCGCCGGCTTTCTACACCTGCTCAGGACCTCACTCAACTGGACAGGACATATGAAGCACGTCGACTACAGCAAATACCCGGTGGCCGAAGCCCGCAAGCCCCGCGCGCACTTCACCGAAAAACTCATCCGCGCGTGCAAGCGGCTGGTCGAAAGTTCGGAGCGAGTGATGTCGTTTACCCCGCTTCTCCCCTCCCTTCCGGACCACGCGTACATCCGGATTTCCCGCCTCTGGGTCGTCGGCTCGTATGCCCGTGGCGCCACGACCTGCGGTGACCTGGACCTGGTCGCCGAGTGCAAGACCCTCGACGGGATGCAACCTTTCCCCGCTGTCATCAAGAAGAACTTCTTTGGTCCCGTGCCCAGCGTCAGCCTGTATTGCGGCACGCCGCAGGACAATACGTCGGGCGTCGCGTTCGCGGATGCCGTGCTTGTTTGGGAGCAAGGCCTGGACTGGCAGGCCGCCATCAAGGCAATCCCGAAAGTCGCCAACGCCGGTCGATTCTGGCGCGAAACCGATGAGATTCCCGTGCGCTTGCAGCAAACGACCCTGGACTGGGCGATTTTGAAAGGACTGCTGGAGCTGGAGCGCGATGGCAAGCTCACCTGGAAGTTCGTCCCGCTCACGCGCGTGGAGTCGGTGTTTCGACCCATCGGAGGACGAGAAGGAGGCTGCCGAGATGCTCTGCGAACAGAGCGAAGCCAAGCGTCAGCTGGCCCCGGCCGTTCTCGGTCTCGCTCGCCAGCTGCGGCGAGAAAAGGGAGTCGACGAGGCCCCCTGTCAGCGTTGCTTCGATGACCGCCACCTCTGTTTCGGCGGCGTGGAAGTTCATGTCGAGCGAGCCAATTTCGACCACCGAACGCTGGACAGCATCCGCAAAACCTGCATCGTCTTCGCACCAAAACTCAGCACCCGCGGGCCCAACGGCTTCTGGGTCATCGAGCGCGGGCCGGAGCATCCGCTGACCAAGCAGTTCGCTGAAGCGAGCGCTTGGATTCAAGAAGTTGGAGGCGGCCGGTCCGTTGAGACCCTCTTCTGCTACGACGCTTTCGAGGCGTCAGGCCCGACATTGTTCGCAACGCAAGAGGCTGGACTGACGGAGGTCGCTGGATGGATACAAGACGACCCCGAGGCAGGGTATCGGCTGAGGGAGCTTCGTGGCTCGCAGGTCTTGGAAGCAATCGCCGGCCACGACCTGGTTGAGTGCTGGGATAGCAGTGGCGCGTTTCCCCTCACCCAACGGGGTAAGGAGTACGTCCGTGCGTGCGAGGATGAGGCCTTGACCCTGGCGCAGTTCTCCGACTACGCGCACGGCAAGACGACCGAAGCAGCCTGAGCCGGCCGCGGCGCCGGCAGGGTTGGCCGTCCGCTGAGGGGCGTTCCCTTCACCCCACCCGGCGCCGACTCCCACCGCCCTTCGACCCTGTCGGCAGTTGCTGGCGGGGTTTTCTCGTGTGGGCCGTGTCACTTCCTTCCCGCTCAGGGCTGTCACAGTCTCATCTGGCCACTTCCGGCGGCGCGCCAAGGATACGTTTTAGCTGCCCGTTGCTAATGCTGAACCGGTTCCCCGAGCCGCTCTTCCGGCATCGTGCCCGGCTTCCGCCAGCAGCTTCGGGCTCCTTGCCTCGGAGGAGGCTTGCGAATGCTGCAGTAGGGCCGGCAGAATGCTCACACTGAGATTGCACGAGGAGGCTACCCGTGTCGAAAATTACTCCCCGACCTAGGGGGCCAAGCCCTTTGGCCGTCGCAGCAGCACTCAGCATGGCAAGCGGAGGGTGCTTCGCAGACATCGGCAAGCACTCTGAAAGCAGTCCGGAGGTGCAGGTGTACCGTGCTCTGCAAAAGGAGTTCTTGGAGGGGCCGCAGGGCAAGGAGCTCTTTGCCCGGTTGGGCGCGACGCTTTGCCAGCCGAAGTCTGAGCGCCGGGGTGACATCTACAGGTTGGATTCCGCGAGCAGTTTTTCAACAATCACCGGTGCCGCGGCTGACGCATACCCGTGCGCTCAGCTGATTGAGGGCACACCGGTCTGCGGGCAACTGGAGGGCCCCCCGTACTTTCAGGGCCCGGCAGATTCGGTCTGGCGCTTGCCAATGCATGGCGTGGCGTACGCGACCTACGTACGAGAACTTGCGCGGCGCGCCTCAATACCTCCAGGGGAGATTGAAGCTGAGCTAGCAGACATCGAAGAAGGCACGCTGGCGAGCATCCAAAGAACGTTGTCGCCCTCGGCCGCCGGCCCTGATTCCATGCGCACTCGCCTCGTGAACAATCCAGCGACCAAGGAGTTGAGCCTCATGGTCAAGTGGAACGCCTATGTCCTGGCGTTGCCAGATGCGCAGCGGGCAACGACCCCCGTCCTGTTGTCGGCTCGCCCTGTATGGGGCCAGTGTTACAACTCGCCCGGGACGGAGTACTTGGTGCGGTCGGTGCCGCCCGGTGCGATGATTCGCATCATCCAGGACTTCGACTGGAGGCTGTGTGGTGCGTTGAAGCAGGACCCCTGGGGCGATAAATGTGTGGGATGGACGGTGGTCGTCGCCAAGCGCGTCCTCATCGGAACATATCGGTACGAAGCACAGTGGCAGGACGGCAAGCGTTCGCGGCAAGTCTTGAACGTGGATGGGCGAACCGGAGACACACTGGACTTGCCTTGAGGCGTCTGGCTCCGGACGCAGGGACTCGAGTAAAGCCCCTTGCGAACTGCATCGTGCGCATACCGGCACCGGCCAGACGCCCGAGGCCTGGCCGCACCTGCCTTTGAGCACTCCGCAACCTCTCCCTGGCCAATTCGCGATGTGTTCGGTCGAGATGCGCTTCAAGTGGCCGCGCATCCCCGCCACTTTCCAGGAGCGGCGCGACAACCTGGCCGTGGCTCATCGTCCAGGCACTTACCTCCGGCGCCCCTAGCAGAACGCCCTCCACCCGGAGCTGGGCACCTCGACCCGGCAACACGAGCTGGAGCGCCGTCCTGATTACTCCGGAAAAGAGCGACATGTTGACCTGTTGTTCAGCAAAAACACGACACAGATGGCTTAACCCGGCTCCGAGAACCAAAAAACACGACACGTCGCTTGGCGCTAATGGCCGAAAAACACGACAATAGAAACTAATTGCACACCAAAAACACGACATTTCGCGCAACAAGGCTCGCTTGACCATGAAAAAAACGACAACGGTACTGGACGACACCCTCGTTCTGTACGCGGAGCTCTCGTCAGCGCAGGTGCGAACTGCTCAACGGCGACTCGCGGCGGGGGACCTGAAGCTTGTGGCCAAGGGCTTCGCAACCTCCTTGCCCGAGGGTGACTGGGAAGCCCTGGTCGCACGTCACCGAACCCGTGTGCTGGCCGCGTTCTTCCCCGGCACCGTCGTGAGCTTTCGAACCGCGTTCGACGGCGGTAGCCCGAGCAAGGGCACCGTCTTCCTGGTGGGCACGTACCGCCGCACCGTAGAGCTGCCCGGCCTTACGGTAGAGGTCTGGAAGGGACCGCCGCCGCAGGCTGGCGATGGCCAGATGATGGGGCGACCGATTTACTTCGCGTCGGAGCCTCGGATGTTGCTTGAGAACCTGTCACCAAGTCGAGGGGAGAGCCGCAGGAGCGTTGGCGCCGAAGCCGTGGAGAGGCGGCTGCTGGACATCTGCCACTCTCGTGGCGAAGAAGCCCTGAGCCAGTTGCGAGAGCGCGCGCGTGAGCTCGTGCCCGAACTGGGCCTCGAGGACGAGTTTTCCCAACTCGACGGCTTGGTGGGCAGCATCCTGAACTCTCGCCCGAGCGTTCTGACCACTCGAGAGGGAAAGGCTCTGACCGCGGCCATCCCTTACGACAGTGCGCGCTTGGAGCTATTCGAGAACTTCGCCCAACGCTTGCGCGCCGTCCCATTGCCCATCCCTGCCTCGTCGCTGACCACGGACCGTGCTCGGCGAAACTTCGCTTTTCTGGAGTCCTACTTCTCCAACTTCATCGAAGGAACGGAGTTTGCCGTCGAGGAAGCGCGCGGCTTCGTGCTGGAGGGCGTTCCGGTGGTGGCGCGACCCAAGGACTCGCACGACATCATCGGCGTGTTCGAGCAGGCGCTCAGCCCCACTTGGTCCACGCTTACGTTGCCCGCGGGCGAGCCGGTGCTCGAGCAGCTGCGCGCACGTCACAAAAAGCAGATGGAGAACCGGCCTGAGGTGGGCCCAGGGGAGTTCAAGCTGGTTGCCAATCGAGCAGGCAACACAGAGTTTGTGCTGCCGCCACTGGTGAGAGGAACCTTGGTTGAAGGGAGCAAGCTGCTATTGAGCGTCCCTGAGGGAACAGCTCGTGCGCTTTTGGCAATGTTCCTTGTAGCCGAAGTGCATCCCTTCAATGACGGCAATGGACGCCTGGCTCGCTTGGTCATGAACGCAGAACTGTCCGCCGTCGACGGTTGCCGCATCATCGTGCCGACGCTGTATCGCGAGGAGTACCTGGACTGCTTGCGCGTGCTGACCCGCGAAGGCGACCCAGCCCCATTCATCAAAGTCATGTGCCACATCCATGACTGGACATCCCGCTTCAGCTATGACGACATTGACCAGGTCATTTCGGACATGCGGCGCTGCAACGCCTTCGAGCGTTCGCGGAACCAATTTGAGCTCCTGATGCCCTAGAAACTCGGCATCGGCACCACGGCCTCTGCCAAGGCCAGAGGCAATATTCGAGAGCGCAAGTCGCGCCGTGGCTTAGTCGGCCCCAAGGAAAAGCTCCGCCGGGTGACGGCGGAGCTGGAATAAGCACAGGGCGGGCGGCGCTTAGGTCGCGCTGCTTGCAATCACGAGGTCGCGCTCGGCACGTGCGGCGTCATCTCGGGTCCGGAAGGTGTAGTCGCCTTCCTCGTCGAGTTCACCACGCCGGTCGTCGCAGACAATGCGCCACTTCTTGTCCGGGTAGTTGTTGCTGACGCAGCCACAGGCACCGGTGGGGTAGTGCAGGTTGGTGACGTACCAGCCTCCGTTGCGCCAGGGCAGGTATTGCGGCTCCCACGCGAAGACACCAATGGCGAAGCGGTCGGGGCTGCCTTCGATGGCGGCGCTCTTAACCAGAACCACGGGCTCACCGGCGAAGCGCTCGGCGGCCTCGTTGACGGTGCCTCTGAAGTCCTCGCGGTGGGTGTAGTCGGCGGGCACGACCTGCGGGGCGGTGCCAAATTCGTGAACGACCGCGGGAAGCTTGGCGGATTTCGCGTTGCGCGGGGTAGTTTGGGTCACAGGTTTCCTTTGAGTGATTTGGTGGCAGCACAGCTGCGCGAGTTTCTAAGTCGTATAGCTCCGCCAGGCCAAGCCAGAGGATGCGCGGGCCCCGTAAAACATGTTCGCGGTGGCGCGCCAAGCTACTACGCAAGACACAACGCCCAACTGAGACGGTGGTCATCGAGCGTGGAACCGTTCCTGCCATGAGACTGGCCAAGCATCCTCAAGAGTCTATAGGCTCTGCTCGCAAATAGAAGCCTAAACAGTTTAGGTTGTCCGGCGGGCCTCAACTCTGCTAAAATGGACACACCCAGAACGCTTTTAGAACCATTCGGAGTCACGCAATTTAAAGCAGGTGCTCGATGCAACGAGCACTGTCACCGCGGCAGCTTGCGGTTCAACAGAAAACCTGTCGTACGCTCTTCCCATGCAACTTCACTCATCCACTGAAACGTTGGCGCCGGCGGCACAAGCAGTCGCTGCCTCGCCGCCCGACACCCAGGCCCCAGACGTAGGCGGCGCGGCGCGCGCGGGCGTCACCCCGACCGTTGTGCGCCCCGCACTCAAGAAGCCGTACCTGCCACCCTTCGACGTCCTGATGAAGATGGACCTCGACATGCACCAACGCCGGGGCGGTGGCTCTGGCCGCAACAACCTGCTGCGCGACCTCGGCAAACGGGCCCGGTACATCCAGAGCATGCACCAGGAAGCGTTCCTTCCCACCTGGCGAGAGCATCAGACCCGAAGCTACAAGCGCAACTTCCCGTCTGTTTTCGGCCTGGACTACTTGGCGGAGTGGTGGCTCGACGGGGACCTTTGGGTTGGCCAGTACGCGCGCCCCGAACTCCAGAACGCCGCGGCGAAGCAGTTTTTCCTCGCCCTTCCGCTGGCCTACCTGAACGAAGGTGGCGAGGAGCTGATGGCACGCGACGTCGAGGCCCGTGACTTCAGCCATGTCGCCACCGTCATCGCCTGCCTGGAGAAGCTCAAGCGTCCGCTGCGGTCCATGCGCATTCCGGCCGACTTCGCATTCCCGCCGGGGTACGTCAAAGCGCTCGAGAAGCGAAAGGCGCTTGCCTCGGCAAGAGAACCCGTGGCCATTGCGGCTCCTGCCCGTGCCAAGACGCTCTCATCGGCTCTGGCGGCAGCTCTCGCCCTGAACAACAAAGACAAACCCTGCGGCATCCCTGCTGCGCCACCTGGAAAAACATGACCAACGAATCCGCACCTGAGGCCATCGAATCCTCGCCCGTCCTCTCTCCGGCAGAGGCGGAAGCGCTCGCCCAGGACATCGTCGCCCTGGCCGACTACACCCGCGGCTATTTCAGCCGCATCCCCGGCCCGGGTGAATTCCTGGTGACCGGCTTCCAGCAAGGCCGCCGCGATGCCTTGAGCCGCATAGGCTTTTGCGTCCAGGTACGCAAGGGCGTGGGTCAGTTCAGCAGTGACATCGTTTTCATGCGTCACGCCGCCGGCAAGCTGAGCACCCACGAGAACCAGAGCTTCATCCCGATGAGCCCGTACCAGCTGAAGCTGGCGCGAAAGCTCTTCGCGGGAATTCCGGAGTCGAACCTTCCCGAGGACGAAGACATGACCCACGGATACCGCTGCCAAGCCGGCATCCACGAAGTGGGCCACATCATCGAGAACTCGGCCTCCCGTGCTGCGCCCACCGCCGGCGTAGTGCTGCTCAACGTGACCGAGGCCAACGGCAGCGTCAGCTCCACCGCGTTCATCTGAGCCTCGCGCTCACGCTCCCTATTTCTGAATCGTTCGTTGCCTGGCGCGCGCCGGCGACGCTTCAGGCTCCGCCCGCTGTTGGGCAACACACCGGAAAACTCGTCCTCATGTCCAAGACCGATACGCTCCTTCGCGCCGAGAACCTGCGTCTGCGCGGCGCCCTTCAGCAAATTGCTGCCATCGAGAACGAGATGGTCGGAGGAGACTGGGATGAAATCGACCACGCGCGCACTGTGGCGCTCGACGCGCTGAACACGCCTCCCGTCACGTTCGACCAGGTGCCCACGAAGTTCATCGACCGGTTCCAGGAGGTCCTGACGCTGCTGGCCGGCGGCAAGGCCCCCTCGCTCGAGCACTGCGACATGTGGCTGCGCAACATCCAGGCCGGCGCCGTCGACCCCCTGCAGGAGTGGGCTGCCAACAATGTCGTGCTTCCCTGGGCCCAGGGCATCGGCGCCATCGACGCGGCCCGCACGCTCGCGGAGCAGCCGGAGGAGGGTGTGGAGCACGAGTCTTTCGAAGAAGCCTATCCCTCAGAGGTCGAGGTCACCGAGTTGGATGCTGAAGCGCAGGCTGCGGAAACCGACGACGAGTGGCTGGCGCGCATGCACGTTGCCATCAAGCAGTTCCACACCCACGACTTCGGCTCCGGCCCGCAGCTGCACGCTGACTGCATCTCCGATGCGCTGCGCAAAGGCCTGGCGCGAAGTGCGGAACGCGCCAGCAATGCCGAAGGGGCAGACGGCGCGGCCGGTGCAGATTCGCTGGAGCAGAACGTTCGCTACCTCCTCGAGAGGTGCCCGTTCACGGTGCGTGACCTCTCTGGCGAGCTCACGGGTGTTCGGGGTATCGAGTCCCTCACCGGCTCCCTGGCCATCACCTTCCTGGCCATGCAATCGCGCCTGACCGGCGCCGCGCAGCAGCAAGCGGCGACCACGGGACGTGGTCTGAGCGTCGACCTTCCCGAACGTGTCGCGGACGTTGTCGCCCAGACAGCTGGCATCTCCGGTGTCTTCACGCCGCAGTTCTACCGGTTCGCGCAGGACTTGAAGGACGAGGTCCTGGCACGGGTTCCGAGCTCGGCGTTGGCCACGGGCGGACAGTCGCAGGCGGCCCAAACCCTGCACGAATTCAAGAATTTCCACCGCAACCTCTGCATGCGCTTCGACTACGTTCACGACGAGCGGGATTGGAAGCGCGACCAGGCCTCCCTCGAAGAGCACATCGCGGCGCGGTTCACTCGTAGCCCGGCGTGAGTGCGGCGCAACCACCTGGCCCATGGGGCGCGCATCCGGTGAGCAAGTCATGGTGTGTCTGGCGCGAGTGGCCCTGTGGCAGGGTTGAGTACCTGCTCCGAGCCGACGGGCAGATGCGCCGGTTTCGTTCCGAAGAAGGTGCATGCGCCACCATTGCCAAATCATCAGTTGCTATCAACGGCGCCTCAGGCGCGGCACCCAAGGATTAAATACATGGCCAACCACATCGAGAACCTTCTCGAGATACTGGACGAAATAAAGGAGCATGGGCTCTCCTGGGACGACCGGTACGACGCCGTCATGGACAAGGCGCGTCAGGCGAGCAAAGGGGCGGGAGGCCGGGGGCCTGCCAGCAAGCTGGAGGCCGAAGAGACCGCGGTGGTTCCGGAGGACGTGGTTCGGCACATCTTCACCCTGGCCGAGCGCTGGGCCGACGCTCGCGTCGATGCCATCCGCAAGCGGGCCTGGGGCCCCGAGGTGCGCAAGGCGCAGGATGCCTTGTGGGAGTTCTGCAGAGGCCTGGGCAAACAAGCCTCCGCTGCAGCGCCGGCGCCCGGCTCCGACCCGGTGCCTGGCGGCCAAGTCATGATGTCGATGCAGCCTGAGCTCGAGCTGGGCTGGGTCCGCTACGAAAAGGCGCGCAAGCTCAATCCCCAGCAGTGGGCGGACCTTCATGCCCGCAACCTGGCGGGCGAGAACTTTGACGACATGGTTGACGCCCTGCCCGTGCCCTCGACCCCGCGACCTGAAGGCTGAGGCCTTGTTCCCTGCGTGCCGGCCGAAGTGCTCGCGCGCCCTCGAAGACCGAAAAACCAATGCTCAGACGACCTGGTACCGCTGACGCAAGCCTTCGGCACCGTGAACTCCTCGGCTTCCCTTGGTGAGCTGGACCGCAAGCCCAACGAGGTATCCCATGGGTGCGTCTCGTTGCGCCATACGTGCCGTATCGCAGCCCGCCCCCTCGAACACTCTGCAACCGTGACCCTGATGCGACGACCCGGACGATGGAGAACCTGTGGCCTGAATGCGTCCGCGCCGCGAAGAAGCCGTTTCCGACGCTTGAATATCTCTGAACCCCATCATGCCTGACAGCAAATTCATCGTGAGCTTCGTGCTGCTGGCCTTCGTGGTCCTGGCGCAAAACGCTGCAACCCTTGCGGGGGCCACCCTCATTGGCGAACTCGGGCCACAGACCGCAGCCGCTGCAAAGACCCTCAACCTGGTCCTCTCCATCGCTTGCATCGGGGCCGCCACGCAATTCTTCTTTCCTCACTGGTGGGGCGAAGGAAACGAGGAATTTCGCCGTGAGCTCGAGGAGCGCGAGCGCAACCGTCGGGATTGACGACGAGCCCCGCAATCAGTGGGCGGACAGCGCACGATGCGGACAAATGAAAGGCGCTACCTGGCCGACGTCCCTGCCAGCGCGGGTAGACGCAGCCGAGGACGCCGACAAGGAAGTGACGCGCGAGCCCTCAAGGCCGGCGGCCCCCGGCCGGGACAGGCGCGAACCCGGCTTCCAGGACGCGGAAGTCAGGTGCTTGGTGACGCAGGGAGGGCTCGGCTGCACAATGCGACCACCACAGGCAAAGCAGGAGGGCGCCATGCCGAAAGCCACAGTCCTCAGAACGCGTTTTCGCTGCCTGGCCGCCTCTATGCTTTTGGGAGCCGCCGGCTCCGGCTGTCTGGCAGACATCGGCAAGCACCCAGAGGCGAGCCTTGAAGTACAGGTCTACCGGGCGCTGGAGAAGGAGTTCCTGCAAAGTGCGTCAGGCAAAACGCTGCTTGAAGAACTTGCAAAGACCCGGTGTGCCCGCTCACCGGTAAGCGCCTATAACTATGCGCCAACCGAATCGGACACACGCGTGCGAGAGATGGACGCTGCTGCGGGCAAGGCTTTGCCTTGCAACCAGCATCTGTATGGCGTGTGCGGCTATGCGAACATCACGGGGCCCAGGCCTTTTAGCTCCACCTGGGCTAGCACGATGAAGGGCGTGGCTTTCCGCTTGTACATGGTTGAGCTCGTCCGGATGACGGGCATGCAAGTTCCGGAGCTTGAGAGGGCATTGCAGGCCTTGGCAGAAAGGGACGTTCAGGACATCGCCGCGAGGTTGAGCGGCACTGAGGCCGACCCAAAGGCTGCGGCGTTCAAGGGTCTCTACCGCGAAGGTGATTACGGTGAGCTTGAGGCTTCGCTTGCGAAGAAATGGAACGGGCTGGTTCTGGCGCTCCCGGAGAGCCGTCGCCACGAGGTTCCGCTCCTGCTGTTTGGCGGCGGCATGTGCCACTTTCTGCTCGGCGACCCATTTGAGGTCAGGACAGAGCCGTCCGGGGCAACGGTGAGCTTGATTCTCGATTTCGACTGGCTGTTATGCCAGGCACTCGGGCGCGACCCGTGGAATCAATCCGACTGCCCCGGCTGGTTCGTGCTTGCATCTCCGGGGCATCGACTGCTGGGAACCTACCGCTACGAAGCCAAATGGCCGGGACGACCCGTGTCGCGGAACACAATTCGAACCGAAGGCGCGGTGGGGAAAGTCCTTGTACTGCGATGACGCACCGCACCGAGGAGAGTTGGTTCACGGTTTGGGGCACCTCACGGGTAGCGCTCTAGCGCCGGTCGCCCGTCTATGGACACAGCGGCGTGACCTGACACTCCGCGTCGGACTGCGCAGTGCGAAGCGTCAGCTGGTGGCAGCTGGCGTCGTTTGAGGCCTGCGTGGTCGGCGCGCAGCCGACGGCTCAAGACCCAGGTCCTGCAGCTTCCGGCCGAGTACGTCATCCTTTGCAACCAGGTCAAGGTCCTTCTCCAGGCGTAGCACACGCAACGCTCGAAGATAGGTTCCCAGGGCGATGTTCGGTTCGCCTTTCTCCAGCCGATGTAGTGTGTCGCGCGAAACTCCCACGCGCTCTGCCATTTGGACGGCCGAAATCTTGCGGCGTAGGCGCGCCATGCGCAGACGGTCGCCAAGCGCCTCCATCTGGCGAGCTACAGAGGGAAACGGTCGTTGGAAGGTTCTGCTCATGGTGTCCGATACTTCAGGCTCAAAGCTGTAATCTGACGATAGTATCGGACGTCGACCGGCTTAGAGCAGGGCTTTCCCGCTAAATTGCCTCCCTAGACGGAGGCAATGCGTGTCTTCATCTACCTCAATCTCCACCGGCGGTGCCTCTCCGTGCGCAGCGAGGACCGTGAGACCCGTGGCCGCGTCATCGCCCACGTCGACGCTGTCGAGCTGGAGAACGCGTCTTTCGTGGTCTCGCAGGCCGGCCGGCAGCGCGCCCTGCGAGAGAAGCGCAAGAACGTCCACGCGGGCATCCGCGGTGAGCTGGTGGGCTGGCTGGAGTCAGGCGCGAGCATTGCTGACAAGCGGCCCTGGCAGCAAAAGGTACGCAGGATGCGCGGGGTCGGCGTGACCTACGACCCGTACCGCTACAGCACCTTCGTGGACCGAGCCACGCGAGAACCTGTTTTCAAGAGCGCGCGTGTGGTGGCACTGGGGAGCTCGGTCGTTGCCCGCAAGACACGCGTGCCGACCTGACTGGGCTCACGGCGGGCGAAGCGATAGTGCGAGGCTACTTCCCGCTTGCGCCCTCGTATTGTGGTGCGCAACCATCGAAAGAACATGTTCTTCGGAGTCGCCGCTTGTGACACTGCTCGACGACTGGTAACGTATAGCGGTTTGCGGTATCTAAGCAAGCGGCCTCTACCTCTCATGCCCCGCCCGCTCCGAAAGACCTCGGCCACGTCGCTGAAGCTCACCCCCGAGGTTCGCGACCTCTGGGAGCAATGTGCGGCGGCGGAGAGCCGCAGTTTGACCAACATGTTTGAGGTCCTGGTGCGCGAGCATGCCAAGAGGTTGCATCTTGCACCCGCGCCGGCTCCCCCAGCGTCCGCCAAGAAAACCAAGCCGTCCAAGAACTAACAGGGAACCAGCTCATGGCCCAGAATTTTTCCGAACTCGCGAACTTCCTCTGGTCGGTCGCCGACCTCCTGCGCGGCGACTACAAGCAGGCGGACTATGGCAAGGTCATCCTCCCGTTCACCCTGTTGCGCCGCCTGGACTGCGTGTTGGAGAGCACGAAGGAGGATGTGCTCGCCGAGTCCAAGAAGCGCAAGGATACTGGCATCAACCTCGACCCCTTTCTCAAGCGCAAGAGCAAGCAGGCCTTCTACAACGTCAGCCCGTTTACCTTGCCGGGCCTGCTCGCTGACCAGAAGCACATTCGCCAGAACCTGGTGGCCTACCTGGGCGACTTCTCGGAAGACGCGCGCGACGTGTTCGAGCGCTTCAAGTTCACCGAGCGAGTGGCGGAGCTAGAGGAGAAGAACCTCCTGTTCCAACTGGTGCAGAAGTTCGCCAACGTCGACCTCCATCCGGACGTGGTGCCTAACGAGACCATGGGCCTCGTCTTCGAGGAGCTGATTCGGAAGTTCGCGGAAGCCTCGAACGAGACGGCCGGCGAGCACTTCACACCCCGAGAAGTCATCCACCTCATCGTGCAATGCCTCTTCGCGGGTGATGACGAAGCGCTGGCCAAGCCGGGGGTGGTGCGTTCGATGTACGACCCTACTGCTGGCACCGGCGGCATCCTGTCGGTGGGCGAGGCCGTCGCGCGCTCAATCAACAACTCTGCCGTCATCCGCCTGTTTGGCCAGGAGCTGAACGACGAGTCGTACGCCATCTGCAAGGCGGACATGCTCATCAAGGGCCAGGACCCGAAGAACATCGTCCGCGGCAACACGCTGTCGGCCGATGGCTTCGCTGGCGACAAGTTCGACTACGGGGCTGCGAACCCGCCATTCGGGGTGGACTGGAAGAAGGTCCAGGACGTCGTGAAGGCCGAGCACGAGAAAAAGGGATATGCCGGCCGTTTCGGGCCTGGCCTGCCGCGCGTCTCGGACGGCTCGTTGCTCTTCCTCATGCACCTGATTTCGAAGATGCGCCCTGCTGCCGACGGCGGCGGTCGCATCGGCATCGTCCTGAACGGCTCGCCTCTCTTCACCGGCGATGCCGGGTCTGGCGAATCAGAAATTCGCCGGTGGATTCTCGAAAACGACCTCTTGGAGGCAATCGTCGCGCTGCCTAACGACCTGTTCTACAACACCGGCATCGCGACCTACATCTGGCTGCTGTCAAACCACAAAGGCGCTGAGCGCAGGGGCAAGGTACAGCTCATCGATGCGACGCGCATGTACAAGAGGATGAAGAGCCTTGGCAACAAGCGCGTGTTCATCACCGACGAACAGGTCGAGGAAATCGTGAAGGTCTACGCGGGCGCTGTCGACCAGGCCACCTTCGCGGGTGAGTTCGCCGAGACGGGCAAGAACGGCAACGGGAGGGGTCAGGCCGAGCCGGCGCGCATTGTGTCGAAGGTCTTTGAAAACAAGTTTTTTGGATACCGCAAGGTCACCGTTGACCGACCGCCGCAGGAGGGCAAGGCGCCGCCCAAACTCAAGAAGGGGCAGAAGCCGTACGACCCAGACCTGCGCGACACCGAGAACGTGCCGCTCTCCGAAGACGTCAAGGCATACATGGTGCGCGAGGTACTGCCGCACGTGCCCGACGCGTATGTTAACGAGGACGTCTGCGACGAAAAGGACGGCCAGGTCGGCAAGGTCGGCTATGAAATCAACTTCAACCGCTACTTTTACGTGTACAAGCCGCCGCGCAAGCCGGCCGTCATCGCCAAGGAAATTGGCGAGATGGAGAAGCGGTTCATGGAGCTGATGAAGGGAGTGCTCGCTTGAGTACCCTGACGCCCTTCGTTACGAAGCATCCAACCAAGCCGCTGAAGTTCCTTGCCGGCCTGAGAGGGACCAAGGTTGACAGCGTGCCCGCCGAGGGCGTTTATGTCGGCCTAGAACAAATCGAATCTTGGACGGGCCGCTTATCCGGCATTGAGCTACAACAGCAGCCGGAAGGCAGTGCGAACGTATTCGAGCCAGGCGACGTGCTCTTCGGAAAGCTTCGCCCCTATTTGGCCAAAGGGTGGGTGGCCGAAAGTCACGGATTCAGCACGACGGAGTGTCTGGTCCTGCGAACTGAGGGTGTAGACGCACGTTTTCTTAGGTATTGTCTTCTGTCCACGGAAAATATTTCCGCCATCGATGGTTCAACCTACGGGTCAAAGATGCCGCGAGCTGACTGGAGCTTCATCGGAAGCGTCAACTTTCCAGCACCCGCTCGCTCCGACCAAGTGCGCATCGCCAACTTCCTTGACGAAAAGACCGCGCGAATTGATGCGTTGATTGCAGAGAAAGAACAACTCCTGGTGTCACTTGACGATGCACTTGAGGCCTATGCGTTCGACTTCGCGAGCGAGGGACTTCAGCGCAAAGGAACTTCCAGTGGACGCAAGGAAGGCTGGCTCGCCCGCGTGCCAGCCCATTGGTCGACTCCGAAGCTGGGCTATTTCGCAGATGTTGGAAACGGCTGCACGCCGAAGAGAGAGGTGCAGAAGTACTGGTTGGACGGAACCATGCCTTGGGTCACCAGCACCGCCATCAACGACAGAGTCATCAAGGAGACGGCAGAGTGCGTGACCGACTGCGCCCTGTCCGAAACCGGACTCCGTGTGGTGCGGCCAGGAAGCGCCATAGTTGGCCTTATCGGCCAAGGACCAACGCGGGGCATGACCGCTCGGCTGGCGATTCCGGCCACGGTGAGCCAGAACGTCGCATATGTGACCTCAAGGAGTCCCGAGGTTTCAGACGACTACCTGGTTGTCGTACTAACAGGGCTGTACACCGCACTGCGCTACCTTAGTGACGGGAGCGGCGGTGCTCAAGGGGCGATGAACTGCGACACCCTGAGAGCCTTCCGAGTACCGATTGCGCCGCGAAGCGAACAAGACGCAATCGTGCAAGCGTTCATCGCAAAAAAGCACGCGATTGAAGGCTTGCAGGAACATGCCAGAGCGCATATCCAGCGCTTAAGCGAGTACCGCTCTTCGCTGATTTCCGCGGCGGTGACCGGCCTCCTGCAGGTCGGCACTGTGCTCAAGGGGGCTATCTGATTCCCAAGCCGCTGCTGGACGTGAAGAGGCGGACCTTCTTGCCTTCGTTGAGCAGGAGGCCGGGGAGGGTCCTCAAATCACCGCTACTCTAGAGAACGACATCGCTGGAGAGGAACGTGCACCACATCTTGAACATCATGAACTATTTTGCTTCGCTGCGACCGGGTCGGCGCGACGACCCGCTGACTGCGGAGTGGAAGGGAAAACAGCTACGAGCATGGGCAAACCTCTTGATTCTGCTCATCGGATTGGGGCTGAGCGCAGCTATTGCGAGCTTCCTTGACACGATGGATGGCAACCCCGGTCTGAGTACGATGTCCGAGCGGTGGCGCCCCGCAGTCTCGTGCATGGTCGCCGGAGGACTGGGACTCGTGCTCCTCTTCACCGTATGCTCCTGGGCGGTCGGTCGCTCGCTTCTTGAAGAAGCAGGGGATTGAGTGATGCCGACCACGTCCAACATTCACACCGAACGCGTTTTCGAGAACGAGCTCTGCACGCAGCTCGAGGCTCACGGCTGGTCGGTCAAAACCCATCCCAAGCAGGCCTCCAGCTACTCGAAGGAGTACGCAATCCTGGCCGAGGACCTGCTGGCTTTCGTGCAGGATACGCAGCCCACCGAGTGGGCCAAGTTCAAGAAGTGGCACAACGGTCAGTCCGACGCTGTCTTCGTCAAGCGGGTTGCTAAGCAACTGGACACCCACGGCACGCTGCACCTCCTGCGCCATGGCTTCAAGGACGTCGACGCCAAGTTCTTCCTCTGCCAGTTCAAGCCGGCCCACAAGAAGAACCCCAAGCTGCTGGACCTGTACCAGAAGAACCGGCTCACGGTGGTCCGCCAGCTGCACTACAGCCTGCACAACGAGAACAGCATCGACCTGACGCTGTTCGTCAGCGGCCTTCCAGTCGCAACCGGCGAAATCAAGACCGACCTGACCCAGAACGTCAAGGACGCCATCAGTCAGTACAAGAAGGACCGGTTGCCGAAGGACCCGAAGTCCAAGGAGCTGGAGCCTCTTCTCCAGTTCAAAACCCGCGCGCTGGTTCACTTCGCCATCTCCAGCGACCTGGTCTTCATGACCACGAAGCTTGCGGGCGACGATACCCAGTTCCTGCCCTTCAACATAGGCAGGCCGGATGGCGTCGATATGCTGAGCGCAGGCGCCGGAAATCCGCCCGCGCCGCCCGGGAAGGGTTACCCTACTTACTACCTGTGGGAGTACGTCTGGCGACCAGATGTCTGGCTCGAGGTGCTGGGCGAGTTCATGCACCTGGAAGCGAAGGAGGTCGAGGATTCTGACGGCAAGAAGGCCACCAAGGAATCCCTCATTTTCCCGCGGTATCACCAGCTCGTGGCCGTGCAGGAACTGATTCGCGCGGCGGCCGAGGAAAGCCCGGGCAAGGACTATCTGGTCCAGCACTCCGCCGGCTCGGGCAAGTCGAATTCCATCGCCTGGGTAGCGCACCGCCTTTCCAACCTGCATGACGCGGCCGACAAGAAGACGTTCGACACAGTCGTCGTGGTAACGGACCGCCGCGTGCTGGACAAGCAGTTGCAGGACACCATCAGCCAATTCGAGCACAGGGCCGGCGTGGTGCAGGTCATCTCCGAGAACAGCGCGCAGCTGGCCATGGCCCTGAACGTGGGCGCGCCGATTGTCGTAACGACTCTGCAGAAGTTCGGCTTCATCCTGGACCAGGTCGGAGCGCTGGGGAAACGCAAGTTTGCCCTCATCGTCGACGAGGCACATTCCAGCCAGACGGGCACCGCGGCGCGCAAGCTGCGGGAGGCCCTCACCAAGGGCAAACCGAAACAGAAGGCGGCCGAAGTCATCGACGGGGTGGAAGTCCAGGTCGAGGCTGACGTCGACATCGACCCGGAAGACCTAACCTCCGAGGACATGGTCGCCCTGGCAATCGAGGGACGCAAGCGCCCCGAGAACGTCAGCTACTTCGCCTTCACGGCCACCCCAAAGTCCAAGACCTTGGAGCTGTTCGGCCGAAAAGGGCCCGAGGGCACACCGGTGCCATTCCACGTCTACTCGATGCGCCAAGCCATCGAGGAAGGCTTCATCCTGGACGTGCTGAGGCACTACACCAGCTACAGCACCTTCTATAAGCTGGGCGCGGTAGCCAATGAAAAACTTGTGCCGCAGAAGAAGGCCAAGATGGCGCTGGCTCAATACGCCAAGCTGCACCCGCACAACATTTCGCAGAAGGTCGTGGTCATCGTGGAGCACTTCCGCGAGCACGTGGCGGCCAAGATTGGCGGCAAGGCGAAGGCAATGCTGGTGACCGACAGCCGGAAGGCTGCGGTCCGCTACAAGCTGGCCATCGACCGGTACATCAAGGACCAGAAGTACACCGACCTGCGTACGCTGGTAGCATTTTCGGGCGCCGTGCTGGACCCGGACTCGGGGGCCGACGAGTTCACCGAGTCGAACATGAACGACGTCAAGGGACAGGAGCCCTCGGAGGCGTTCAAGCAGGATGAGTACCGCATCCTGCTGGTGGCCAACAAGTACCAGGTCGGCTTTGACCAGCCGCTGCTGCACACGATGTACGTCGACAAGCGCCTGTCGGGAGTGCTGGCCGTCCAGACTCTGTCGCGCCTGAACCGCATGTACCCCGGCAAGGAGGACACGTTTGTCTTAGACTTCGTGAACCGGCCCGACGAAATCCTCGCGAGTTTCCAGCCCTACTACCGCACCGCGCAGCTCGAGGACGTCACCGACCCGAACGTCGTGCACGAGCTGTTCACAAAGCTTGACAAGGCCGGCGTGTACTACTGGACCGAGGTCGAGCAGTTCGCTGCGGCCTTCTTTGACCCCAAGGTCAAGAGCCAAGGCGCCCTGCATGCCGTTCTCAAGCCCGCATTTGACCGCTATGAAGGGCTGGAGGACGAGCCACAGGAGCTGTTTCGGAAGGACCTGGGCTCGTTCCTGCGCCTTTACGAGTTTCTGTCGCAAATCATCCCCTACGACGACCCCGAGCTGGAGAAGCTTTTCGTTTTCGGAAAGAACCTGATGCCGCGCCTGGCCGCCCACGGCAAGGACAAGCACAAGCTGGAGCTTGACGCCGACGTGAAGCTGACGCACTACCGCTTGCAGAAAGTGGGCGAGCAGCAGCTGGACCTGGAAAAGGCCGAGGTCGTGAAGCTTCCTGGCATCGGCGAAGCCGGCACGGGCTCGGCGCCCGAGGACGAGAAGAAGGCGCTGCGCGAGATTGTGGCCAAGATGAATGACCTGTTCTCCGGGCACATCACCGAGTCGGACTTCATCGGCGCGGTCACCACCTGGCAAGGTCACCTGGCCAAGAACGAGAAGCTCGCTGCCCAGGCCCGCAACAACAGCGAGGAGCAGTTCGCGATGGGTGACTTCAAGGATGCCTTCACGGACGTCGTCATCGAGGCCCAGGACGCTCACAACCAGATTGCAGAGCAGTTGCTGAAGGACGAGCGCATCTTCGGCATGATGCAGAAGATGGTGGCCAAGATGGTTTGGCAGGGGTTCCAGCAGGGGCCAGCCGCCCGCACCTAGTGCCGACGCACATGCCTGAAGCCGACCTGCGGGCCGGCTCGAAACCTCCGCGCGCGGGCCGATACTGAAGCGCGCCGGACGGACGGCAGGCAACAGTTGCCGCGGGAGGTTTACCGACATGGCGAGACCGAGGCTGGCAAGCTGCAGTCGAGTTCGCAGGTTCCAAGGAGAACGGTCATCTCCTGCGCGGAAGCTGCCGCAGGGCGCCCGCGGTCAACGGAGGTCCCCCAGTCCGCCCAAAGAAAGACCGCACAGCGTGAGCTGTGCGGCCTTGAACAAGGTCTTGCGGCGAACCGCATAGTCCTGGAGGGTTGCTTGTGGGTCAAGCAATCAGGCAGCTGCTTTTATCGCGCGGCGGGCGCCGGTTACGACTTGGTCATTGCCAGGGTTGAAGAACACCGGTTGCGGCATTCGCTTCATGACACGCCAAGTGACTGCATTGAGCAGCCTGAGCGTCAGCCTTCCACGAATCTGCAATGCCGCGAGGGGCACCCAAGCGAGCCTGTCGCAGTCGATGTACAGCAAGCAACCGTGCTTCCAGCCAGCGGACTCTGCCGAGACCCGGTCCCTCGGGAAAGGGATGTAGCCAGGGCGGCGCTTGTTGTTGCCGTGAGCGTCGGTTCCGGCGTACGCGACCAGCGCCATCTCACCATCCACTTGCAGAAGGACGGAGTGGTGGTCGGCAAGATTGCGGTACTTCTCGATGAGGCGGCCTTCGATGACGGCGACCGTCTTCACGGGGAACATGCCAAACACGGTGGTGCCGGCGGGGGTGTTCTTGGTAACTTCTGTCATTTCTCTCTCCTGATGAAGGGAAAGAGGGGCGGGTGCCCCTCCGGTTGAGGGGCAACGCCGAATGCGCTGTCCTATGACGCCTATAGCGATTGAGCCGACGCGCTGGAGTCTGGCTGCCGCCGGCGAGATGGCGTCCGCGAAGAATCGGGTTTTCGCTCTGACCGCCGACGTCACAAGGGCTGGTCTCAGGCGCTGACCGCACGACGAAAGCCGCGGGACCAAGAGAAAAACCGCACAGCGTGAGCTGTGCGGTCTAGAACAAGAGTTGCGGCGAACCGCATAGTCCGGTGAGGGGTGCCTGAATGCTTGTGGGTCAAGCAATCAGGCAGCTGCTTTCATCGCGCGGCGGGCGCCGGTCACGACTTCATCATCGAGCTCGCTGTAAACGACGGGCTGGGCCCGGCGCTTCATGACGCGCATCGAAACTGCGTTGAACAGTGCATTGGACAGACGTCCACGCACTTGCAGCGCTTGGACGGGAACCCAAGCGAGCACGTCGCAGTCCACGTAGTACTCGCTGCCGAACTTCCAACCAGCCTTCTCCGCCGAGACCACATCTCTCGGGAAAGAGATGTAGCCCGGGCGGCGCTTGTTGGCTTCGTCAGCGTCGGTTCCGGCGTATGCCACCAGAGCCTTGCTGCCATCGACGCCCAGAAGGACGCAGTGATGGTCGACGAGGTTGCGTTGCTTTTCGATGAGGCGGCCATTGACGACAGTCACCGTTTTCACGGGGAACATGCCGAACACGGTGGAGCCCGCGGGGGTGTTCTTCGTAACTTGGGTCATATCTCTCTCCTTGTGATGGGAAAGAGGGGCGGGTGCCCCTCTTGGTTGAGGGGCAACGTGCGCTGTCCTATGACGTCTATAGCGAACTACCGCCCAGCGGCCGGCCGAGCTTCTTTACGCCCGTGGTGGGCCCTGACTGAGCCAGCCGTGGCCAGCTGGGCAGTCGCCCTCGGTAGACCGGCGTGCCGCGACCGGAGAACTCGTTCTTCGAGCTCGGCTGCACCAGGGAGACGGTGGGTCCACCTTCAGGACGCTGGCCAAGAAAAAACCCACCGGAAGACACCGGTGGGTTGGAAGTAGGGCTTGAGCGCGAGCTACAGAACCTGTCGAAAGTCGAAGGTCGTCGGGTTGATGGCCTTGAAGGTCGACGCAAGCACTTCAGCCAGGTGGTGGGCCTTGCCTGACAGGTCCGCATAGTCGGTGGCCACGAGGATGCCCTGGAGGACCTCGTCGTTGCGTTCGACCGAAATGCTGCCGCTTCCCATCATGTGGAAAGGGGCGTTGGCGGCGTAGAACGCCTCCTTGCTGTCCTTGTCGGGGAAGACGTCGACCCCGTCCGTGCCGATGGCGATGCTCTGGGTCACCTTGAAGTCGAGGGACGTTTCCGTGTCCTGCGCCTCCGGCTTGGCAAGTACTGTGAGCTGGAATCGCGACATGCTCTCGTTCTCGCGGAACAGCTCAGCAATGCTGAGCGCCAGTTTCGTGAAGCACGCGGCGCGGGGGTACACCACTTCGTTTTGGAGGTTACGGCTGCTCAGCAAGGTCAGGTCTGCCTGGCCCTTGAGCAGCGGAAAGTTGAGGTTGAACATGTGGTTTTTGTCTTTAAGAATGTGGCCTGGCATCCTCTATAGAGAACCGACAGGGGATGGGTTGCCCAACGAGACACCCAGTGTCGCCGAAGACGCCCTGGCCGGGTTGAGTGCGACGGCCGTGTCCTGTGGCGGAGGCCGCCCCTTTGCTGCTTCAGCCAGCGCCGCCGGCGCCCAGCAGGAAACGGCAAGGCGTCTCGCCGAACGTCGATGTAAGCGAAGGTCGGAACGGCGCAAACTCCTTGAAGGCCTTGAAAGGCTTGAACTCTTTGAAGCTTTTGAATGGCTCGAAAGCCGTTGTCTTCAATGCTTCCTTCGTCGCGCAGGAGGCGTAGCCCTCGCTGTCCCAGACCACACCCTTCGTGAACCATCCGAGGTGTTTGCCGTTAAAGCCGTAGACGTGGTAGCCGCCGCCGGTGTCGTTCTTCTCCAGATAGGCGACAGGCTTGCCGCCCCAGAGGTAGATTGTGAGCTCTTCGGCGATTGCGATGTACGCGTCCGCCCTTCCTGAGCCGCTGAAAAGCGCAACTTCCTCATCGTCGGCGTGCGCCGCAGGTGTGACCAATGCCAGGGCAAGAAGGCTGGCGGCAAACAGGGAGTGCTTCATTGGGGCAGGGCTTGTGTTGTTGTGGTTGACCAGATTCTCGCCTCGACGGAAGCCTCGGCGCCGGCGACTCGGCCTGCCGGTCCGCCCGGCGGTCGAAGAAGACGTGCTTTGGGTGAACTTTTCCGCGATTTGCAGCCGGGCGTCACCCTCACCGAGCCTTTGCTGCACGCGGGCAGCATCACGGGCCGCGGGGCATTGGCTATACGTTGCCAGGAAAACTCACGGCCTCGGCCAATCACCCATGCAAATCCATATCACTGAGCACAAGAGCGTTGGCACGCTCGACCCCCGTCCCAACCGTACCGTGCGCGTCTTCGTGGACCGTGACTACCAGTACGGCTACTTCGTGGACGAACACAAGCTGTTCGGCCTGCTCACCCCGGAGCAGCAGCTGGTCTACCTGGCCGGCGGCGAGGCGAAGCTGGATATCGAACCGGCGACCGCTCAGGTCATCATCGACGACGGTACGACGCCCTACGCGAAGCCGCAAGTGGCGGAGCCTATCCCTCCCGAGCTCGCTGATAGGCCGCAATGAAGCGCGCCACGCTGGTCGCGCTCGCGCGGGCCTCCTCACTGCACGAAGTGCAAGACGACGGTTGCCGCCACATCATCACGAACAAGGAAACCGGAGTGGCCGTTGCTGTCTATGAGAACGGCGCGCCCCACCGGGCCGACGTTGACCTGAGCATCACCACGAACATGACGATTCGTGCGAGCGCCGGTGTACTGGACCTGCCGGCAGACAAACAGGGCGCTCCCGCGGCGTTCCAAAGCTCGAGTTAAGAACTCATTCTTCCAACCAGCCCCACCGTGGGCTGGTTTTTCATTGCCTCGATGTACGAAGGCGGGATTTGCGGCTTGGAGCACCGCGGGTGCGCCGGGCTATTCGCCGGGTTCGACTGCCCCTGCCGGCTCCGCAAGCGCCGGGGGCACCAGGCCGTCTCTGGCTTGGTGGCCGTCGTCCCCAAACAGCTCCGCCATCCGGCGCTCGAGTCGAAACCGCTCAAAGTCCTGGATGTCCTGGGCCTTGCCATCAGCACGCGGCCGGCGGGAGGGGCTGACTTTCATGAAGAAGTGCAACAGGCCGCTCGTGGGCTGCTGCTGCGCTGCTTCGATGAGCTCGGACCTGGTGAAGAGCCAGATGCGGGGTGTCGACATGTCGACGAGCGCAACGAGCTGCGCCGGCGTGGTCGACGGGACCCACCAGTCGAGCAACAAGGCCCCCTTGCCCCCGCCAGGCTTGGCCGCAAACACGGTCTTCACCTGGACGGTGGCGGGCTGTGCCGAAGCAGACGAATAGGTGACCAGGTCAATGCCCGTGTCGGTGCTCATGGGAGCAGATTCGACGCCTCGAGCAAGGAGTTCGTACTGGACCAGGAGCTCGCCGCATCTTCCAATCTGCGCTGTCGAAAGTTTCATGACCGTCCACGCTGTTGACCGCGCATTCTGCCAATCCCGGGAGTTCGGCAAAAGAAAACACGCTCCACGGGCAGGCCAGGGAGCGTGTGAAGAAGGAATCGTTATGCCAACCAAGGGCTCAAGTGCGAAGCGTCAAGCACGTCGCGAAGAGCGCCGTTGGAGGAAACCTGTTTTCCGGTGAGCCGGTCGACCATTCCGAGGATGGCGCATTGCTGGCGTCCTTGTCGCGTGCAGTAGGCCTGGTCGAGCATCCCGAACCAGTCCCAGCTTCCCTTGGGGTTGAACAGGAAGGGGCTCATCGTCGGGTACGCCTGAGGGTACAGGACGATGATGTCGTTCGCTTCCGCCCACTCGTTGTAGCCAGCATGCGTGGCGAACAGCTCTCCCAACTTGTACTCGGACTGCTCGCAACCGTGGAGGGCGACATGCAGCTTGCAGCGCTTACCGCGCAGGGCAGCGGTTGGGTAGTAGACCAGCCCGGTCTCGCCCATTCCGTACAGCGTCGGATGTCGCAAGAACTCGTTCTGGCTGAATCGCGCCAGGAGGCCTTGAGGCGTCGTTCGCGACCTCAAGGGCCCGTACAGGTGCTTGAGCATCTGGCCAGCCGCATCGAAGCCGACGTTGCTGATGTACGACTCCCGATAGGGCGACAGTGCCTTCGCGTCGAAGGAATCCGTGGGCATCGTGTGCGCGCACGGCACATTGTTTACGTAACGAACATTTCCCTTGGCGGTGAACCGCTCGCAGAATTCCACCAGGCCGTCGGTCGGACCCTGAAGGACCGTCTGGTCTTCGGTGCCGCGGAACACCCAAATCCGGGCGTCTACCAGGTTCTCGAGGTCGGCGATGGCGCCGACCGTTTCGAGGTACCGCGCCTTTGAAGCCAGGCGAGCCACGTCGAGCTCGGGTCCGCCGCGCATGCCCGCAGAGAGTGCCCCGTACAGAGAGCCGTTCGAGCAGAGGAACGGACCGCCGGCGATAGAGCCCATCCCGGAAAACACGTCGCTGTAGGCGACCAGCAACTGATGGGCCATGTACGCGCCGGCGGACAAACCGGAAACCGTTACTTTAGAGACATCGACAGCCGCTTTGGAAAGCTTGTCCATATTCGTATACCTTTGATTTAGTCCTTCGAGGTATAGGAATCGGGAGCTCGGGCCTAGCCGTTGGCGAAAAGCGGGGCCGGAGGCGTTAACTGGGAACGTCGCTCGCGGCGTCGCAGGTGAGTACTCGACGGAGAAGCTCACCGTCAAGAACATGACCGCCAGTGCGGCTGGCACGGTCGAAGACCGGGGCAAGCGAGTTGCCCACAAGGGGGGCCGGAATCGATAGGTTCTGGACACCGCTCGTTCACGGCGGGCTGCCCGAAGAGTTAGCCAGCGCCGCCCAGGGGGTGGGAACCGTCCTCCGGATGCGGCGCGCAAGCTAGGAGGGTCTGTGTGTACAAAAGTAAGCAGGCTGCACTATAGTTCACGACCACAACGACGAAATGATTTAAGCCGTGATTCATCTAAAGGTTCGCTTGCCCACTTTCGCGCTGCTTCTGTTTGCATCCGTCCTGGTCACGAGCGCGCGCGCCGACGACGAGGTAACTGCTTCCGACGTCGCCGACTCTCGAGAGGTGTTCACGCGCATCGGCAAAGCGTACCTAGTAGCCAAGGACAACGGGTACATGACGAAGGCGGCCTTATTTTTCAATTTGCGGCTCGCTCGATTCACGCCCCGGCCGACCACCAAGTGCAGCCCCGAATGCAAGGATGCTATTGCGCTGCCGGCGCGCCGTGAGTTCGTTGTAGAAGCGGTGGTGGCACCCGATGACGAACGTAAAGACGTGAGGCTCACGTGCCGCGCAAACAGCATGTTCTGCCACTACCGGGTGCGCTTCACTGACGGGCAGGTCGCCTATGTGGAGGTGCACACTTTCGAGGAGTCCGTGAGCCCCTCCACGGCCATCGCATTGGACATGCCCGGCTTGTACTCAATACGCCCGAAGGTGGCGACCGCCGCGTCGCGCAAACACCAGGTGGAGCTCGACAGGCACTTCCGCAAGATTGGCATTAAGCCGGGGTTCACAATGGCTGAGGTGCTGCGCAGCGACTGGGGCAAACCTGAATTCAAGACGTCGGGCAACGGGCGAACCGCGGTCTGGGCGTACCGGACCCGGATGGTGTCCTTCATTGATGGTGTTGTTCACGAAATCAAACCCCTGGATTAGGCGTTCGTCGGCCGCCGCCGTTAACCCCGCTTCAGTCAGCCCCTTGTGGGCTGGCTTTCCTTTGCGGGCGGGCGCCGTCATCATCTTGCGAGTGCCTTGCTGTCGCACAAATGAAACGAGCCCCACAAGAGGGGCTCGTCTGCATCAGGACCTGCCTGCGCCAGCGCTTTTGCGCTAATGAGGGTGTGGCTCCTGCACGGCGGGGTGCTTCAGCCCGTGGGCAATTTCCAAGGCAGTGATGCCCGCGAGCAGTTCCATCAGCCCGAAGGCGGCGACGCTGCCCATCAGGCCGAGCTGCGGGGTGTGCCAGGCCCACATGATGAGTGGACTGAGAATCGCGCCTTGCGCGAGGCAGTCCGTGATGCCCCAGAAACTGCCGAATCGAATCTGGGCCGGCGGCAGGACGCTGCGTAAGATGCGGCCAACCTTGCCGGCCCATGCCGGCGTGTGCGCTCCACGTCGTGCCAGCCTTGCCTGCAACGCTTCCTTGATGGGCTCGCCCCGCCAAGTGAACCCCGACTTTCACGGCAACGTAGACGGACAACACGGCGTGGAGGTCGATGACAGCGGTGGTGTCCGCCAAGTTGTTACAGGCCAGCAGACCCTTGGCCACGCCCACGACACCTGCGCTGTGCGCACACTCGGCCATGAGGGTGGCGGCGTTCCAGAGGGTAATACGGGAGCTCACTTTTCATCTCCTTGGGTAGCGTCATGGTTGACGGCCGTCTTGCGCGGCGGGCCCTCGAGACGCGCCTCGAGGCGCGGCGGCACCACCGGCTCGACGTGCTTTTCGATGTGCGCCGGCGGCGGGGCGGTGTTCGGCTCGTGGCCACCGGCATGGCCGCCGCCGTGACCACCGCCGAAGATAGTTCCGATAGCCAGGCCCGCCAGAACGACAACGCTCTGGACGGCGCGCGCGACGGCGCGGTTTCTCAGTGCCAGGCCGAGGACTCGGCCTGCGAAGCGGAGGACTTGAGGATTGGGCATGGTGGCAATCTCCAGTTGGGTGGTGCGTGCTGGAGAGAGCCTAAACAGCTTTTCGGAAGCTCGATAGCCTTTAGTGGGTTCGCCCGACCAACCTAAAACTACACGCTGTCCCGCTGTGCCACCTAAAACGATTTGGCGTGTCGCGACAGCGTGAGGCCCCGGGCGGGAAGAGGCGCTGCAGGGAGTGGTTATCCAGGCAAACCCTTAGACGGCGGGTTCCGGAGGAGGCGTCGCGAACGAGCGCGAGCCAGGCGCTTTGGATGCGCGGGCCGGATTGTGCCACACGAACTCCCCCGCAAGCGCGTTCGCCGGAGAACTTTCGTTATCAGAAAACCAGTTCTCTCGGCAGAATGTGCCGCTTGGACCTGACATCCGTGGAAGGAGATTGCGATGGCGACGCGCAAAGCGAAGACCGGCAAGGTTTCGGCCGGCGCCGGAGAGTGCGGGGGTGACGTGAAGGCGCAGGCGGCGGGCAAGGTGAAAGAGGACGTCACAGACAATTGGAGGCGCCTGCTTATCGACCACATCGTCTTTGGCCTCCTCTCGTACGACATCCAAGGTAGGCGCGAGGGCACCTCGATTCACGGCGCGATGAAGCGCTGGCGCCGGCTTTGCGAAGAGGGGCTTCGGTTCGGCCGGGGTCCAGACGAGATATGGCCGACGCGCTTCTGGTTGGGGACGCAAACCGACGTCGTCTTGGACCTTGGTTGCGGAGACGCGTTTCTGGGGACGCGGCTGACCCAGGCAGGGCACGTCGAGTACATCGGCATCGACTCCTCCGCCGAATGCTTGAAATCCGTCCAGCTGACGAAGCACAATGACGGTGACGGTTCACAACCTGGAGGGCGATGACCCGCTGGCCCCTATTGGGCATCTGCGACAGCGCCCACAGTTCATTTTGGCCGTCCGACTCTTTGACCACATCAAGGACCCGGCAAAACTCTTGGCTGAGATTGGACAGCGCTACGAACCTGGCAGGTCCGCGTCGATGCTGGTTGTGACGAGTAACTTGCGCTATTTCCGTAAAACGGGGCACCCCCCTGACTTCGGAGAGCAGCCGCAGGTAGGGGGGCTTACTGAATGCCGAGACGGCCAGCAGCGCTTTCTGAGGTCCCGCACGGAGATGCGCAGGCTGTTTCGTGACGCAGGGTTTCTTATTTACGACGAGGCATCGCCCTTGCTTCCCGCCGGCGCGCAGGACCTGGACGGCTTCACTTGGCGAGAAGGTGACCATGCGGTGGCACCGTTTCACGTCTGGCTACTTGGTATCCACAGCACGCGCCGAGAGCCGGCCAATGCAACCCAGATTGAGAAATGGCTGAGCGAACTGACGTCAGAACGCGACGCGCACGGTACGGCCCACCTGCTCCTGGAGGCCATCAAGGAGAACCTTGACGGTGTTCACTGGCGCACGATTCCTGCAGATTCGCCACTCATTTACAAGCACAACACCGGAGGTCAGGTCTTCATCGTGCGCACCGGCAGGTTGGGTGCATACATGCCTGGCACCGAACCCGGGGCCGTCCGGAGGGTGGCAAAGTCGAAGGGGACGGCGGCAGAGGCGGAACTACCGCAACCTCCCGCCCCGCCCCCTCCACCGCGACAGCCCAGGGTCGTCTTAGACCCGAACGAGGCCTTTGGCGAGCTCGAAATTTTCGACCACGAGACGGAGCACGACCGACGTTTCGTCTCATCGGTGTATGGCATGCCTTTGGACAGGCGTGTACCTCTGTCGGATGTACTCGTGCTGCCCCAAGAGACGGTCCAAATACTAATGAAGCTTCCTAAAGTGCTGGGCAATCCCATGCTCGTTGACCTGCGGACGAAAAGCCTGGAGTCGTCGTTGCGCTATGAGGCACCCTACGTTGGCACGTCCAAGCTCTCGTTTCAAATCGCTGGTGCCCCCCACCCGCGTGTAGTTGAGCCGGTCAACGTCAGCATGGTTGCATCCCTCCTGGCCTTGGCCCTGGAAGCAGACCGCGAGAAGGCGCTTTACGCGCTTGATGGACGGCGCGTCATCTACATCGACCGCATTCACGAGGCGCCGTCGCGGCTCTTCCAGCGATTTCCGGGTCGGGATGTCCGGGCCGCCATCAATGGCGCACTCGAGTACCTGCAGGCAGCAGGTGTGCTTGGCCTCATGCGGCCGGTCCCGCTAATGGCGACTCCAAAGGAGAGGGAGGAGCGCTATGCGCGGCTACGCGAAGTAGCCAAAGAACGAAACGTGCACAGTGCGCTGGCCACAATCGAAAAGTCCGCGCCTGCCAGCGCCGCGGTCTTCGAACGGTTTCTGAAGAACCCGTTCTATTGCCTGATTATCGTCGAGGCCGATATGTCGCTTCGCAAGTTCGTGCTGGAGCCGACCGAGGAGCTTTTCACAGATACGAACGCTTCAATCGTAGCGAAGGGGAAGCCGAGCCCTGAGTCGTTGGCGTTCTGGCACGACGAAATGGTCAAGGTCAGCATGGACTTTTGGAGAACGCGCATCGAGGCGGATGCCTGGTGGTACGACAGTCTGGGCACCCCGCTCGCCGTGGGCCGCCAAACCGCCCCGCACCATGAACCGTTGGTCTCCAGCACTCCTGAGCCAATGCGGTGACGGTCGAGGCCTAAGGCCTTGCGGTGGGAGGCAGAATGTTAAATCGTTTGCGAAAAGCGCCTTAGTACGGTACTATTCGCATAAAATCATGAGACCCATCTCGCCCCTGTCTCAGCCAGACACTCGCCGTGCAGGTCTCGAGCCTGCCCTGCGCAAAATCCAGGCCCAGGCTCGTTACCTCGTGCGTGCCGACGAGTTGGCCAAGCTCACGGGCCGGGAGCCAGGTGGCGATGCGATGAAATCGGCGCTTCGGCGTGTCGCTCAACAAGGCCTCGTCACCCTGGCTACGAAGCGTCCTTCGACATGGCTCATCGTTCCGCCCGAGCACAGCCATTTTGGGGCGCCTCCGGTCGAGTGGTGGCTGGACGACTATTTGAAGGATGTCGAGCCACACTACTACCTTGCGTTGCTGTCGGCCGCCAGGCATTGGGGCTCCGCGCACTATGCGCTGCAAGCCACCCAAGTGATGGTTAGCCGGCCGCGGCGCGCCCAAACCATAGGCCGCCTGCGCCTGGACTTCACCGTGAAGAAGTCCATAGACAAGACACCGGTCGACTACGTCACCACGCCGGTGGCGCGTCTACGGGTCAGTACCCGCGAAGCGACGCTCCTGGACCTGGTTCGACATCAGTCCCAGGTTGGTGGCATCGAGTCGGTCGCTCGAATCGCCAAGGACCTCGCGCCGTCATTGAAATCCGATGCGCTCTTGCAAACCCTGGACGCGCTCGACCAGGTGCCGGCAGTTCAGCGCCTTGGCTTCGTCCTCGATACGCTCAAGTTAGGGGAGCAAAGCCATGTCCTCAAGAGCTGGTTGACTGGACGGCACCGGGCGTCGCAGCCCCTGGAACCAGCCAAGGTTGCGCCGTCGGGCGTGTTGCACGATTCAACGTGGGGCGTGGAGCACACCCTGCATCAAAGAAACAGTATTTCGGAGCTCGCTTGATACCCCTGAAGGAAATTGTGCCTTGGCGCTCCAAGGCACCATGGAGCGACGACTTGATGGTGGAGCAGGACTACCTGCTCAGCCAAGCCGTAGGCGCAATCTTCGCGGACGAGAAGCTGCGAAAGCAACTCGCCATGCGCGGCGGCACCGTTCTTCACAAAGGACACCTGGCTCCGGCGAGTCGATATTCGGAGGACATCGACCTTGTGCTCACGGCGAAACGGTCAAGGAGTGGCATCTCTGCGGACATTGCCACGGCGCTCAAGCCGCTGCTGGGCGAGCCCTCGGAGGTTGTTCGCACAACGGTAACGCTGGCAGTTCGGAACTTCCTCTCCAAGTCGGAAATTGCACGGGTCACCTACGTCTATGGGCCAACAAGCCTGTTGGCCGCCCAGGCCAAGCTAAAAATCGAGGTGAATCTGAACGAGCAGACGAGCCTGTACCCGCTGACCACCGTGCCTATCGAGATGCCGTTGGCAGGAGGCGGCGTCGGTTCGGTACTCGTCCCCTCGTACGACCTCGACGAGATGCTGGGGACGAAGCTGCGCGCATTACTGCAACGCGAGCACGGCCGCGACCTTTACGACCTTTGGTGGGCCTGGACCGCATCGCAGGCGCAAGGCGCCGTCGCCCGAGTGCAGCCAGCCCGCGTAGCGGAAGCGTTCCGCTACTACATGGCCCAGGAGGGAAGCACATTCACCGCGGATGACGTCAAGTCTGAATTGCTGCGGCGAATGGGTTCAAAGAAGTTTCTCAATGATATGGCGGACTACCTGCCGGTTGGTGCGACGTACAACCCGCAGGTTGCCTGCAGCGAGTTCTTGGACGTGTTTTTGCCCCACCTTACGGCGAAATCCCGTTGAGCGCGGCCGACTCCGTCAGAGCAAGAGTTCGCAGCCGCGAAAGCACTCGCGTGGCCGAGCGGAGCCGTTCAGGTGGCGACGGCGGTTTCCGCAGTTGCCGTTAATCCGGTTGCTGTGCCCAAGCAGGTGGCGCCGTGGATGCCAGCGCGGACAGAAGGGCGGGTCGTTTGAAGGGAATGCCGAAGTCTGCTTCCAGCCGTTTCATCAGGTCAGGGGAAAGTCGCCCTCGGTAGTCGCTCTCCTGGGCGTTGCCCATGATGAGCATCATCGGGCTGGCAGCCTTGATGTTGAGCCGCATGCCCAACTGCTGACTCCACAGCATCACCGCCTCGAAGCCCCCTTCTACGACGAACATGAGTAGCATTGGCGGGGGCGCGTGCGTACGGTCCTGAAGCTTATGCAACTGCACCCACGAAGCGCGGACATCGACCGGGCTTTTGGCGCCCTTGGCCACCGCGAGGAGCGCTTCTGCAAAGTCCTTGCACTCCATGGACTCGGGCTTGCCGCCCAGGGCCCTGAAGTGCAACGTTACCTGGTCGACAGCGTCGTTGGCGAAGCGAACCTTGACCCGCTCACCACAGTTGTTGAACTCCTCGAAGAAATGCGCCAAGCCGACGAAGTCGACCTGGTTGTAGTTCACGTAGGGCGGAGGTCTTAGCCCCTTCTCTACCTGAGAGAAGTCGGGGGTCACCCAAAGTCCGAGAATCCGTTTGAACGTGGCCATGCCAGAAGCTCCAATGGGCCCGAGGTTTTGCCGCGGGTACACGCAGGGAACGGCCGCCTTGTCGGCCCGCAGCGATTCGTATCCTGAAGAACGGTTCTACCTCGCCATTCGTCATCGGTACAGAGACAAAGCGCAAGAAATAAGACGCATGCGTCTTGTCGAAGGCGAAAGCGCTGCCTCACCAGCAGTAGTCCGTGCACCCGACCTTCGTCGGTTGGGTGTCGCTGGCCAATATACCGTCGGGATTGAGATAAAAAAACCAATTCCACTTGGCATTCTGGTTTTCTGGGCGTATATGCCCAGCGGAATGCAGGTGGTGCTTCGGAGGCCATGACGCCCGGACTTGGCGAGCCCCTAGCCCAGCTCGTCTCTACACCTGGAAGGCCACTCTCAAGGAAGCTCAACATGATTCAAACACGCGTTCTTCGCACAAGCGAGCAGAAGCACCAAGTCTTCGCCGGACAGCTCAAGGAGATGGAGACCAGCCTGGTCTACTTCGACCCGTACACCGCCCGGCATCGCTCGTTCATCGCTGCGATGGACGGAGAGCAAGTCATCGGCCTGGCCGCACTGAAGGAGGAGTCGACGCGCATTCCCGGCGCGATGACCATCACCTTCGTTAGTGTTCGTGAGGACCGACGCAACCAGGGCGTTGCCAAACTCCTCGTCGACGCGCTCTTCGACTTCGCGGAAGCCGAAGGCAAAGCGCTGGCCAACACGCAGTACGAAGAGGAGGGGCTGCTGTACCTGAAACCCGCTCTCGAGGCAGCAGCGTCCAGGCGTCCGCACGTCGGGTTTCACGAGTTCCCAGTCGCTCATTGACACAGTCTGTTCGCAGCTCCTCCGGGGGCTGCTTTTTTTCTGGCCGCGTGGTCGCGCGCCTCGAAAACGTGCCGCTGGCGAGGTGCCGGGCTTCGAAGCTGCTAGGCTCCGCTGCCAACAAGAGGGGTCGACGATGGTGAAGATGAAGACGAAGGTCAAGGCTTGGGAGCAGGCGATGGTCCGCGGCTTGGCGCTCGCCTTGTTTGCAGGGGGCGCGGGTGCAGAGAACTACTCTTTTGACGGGGTCCGGCTCGAGGTTCCCATCCCACCTGGCTTCTGTAAGCTCGAGGAGCACGGGCCCGACGCGGTGCTTCGTAAGGGAATCGCTCCGACACTCGGCCCGGAGCTGCGGCTGCTGTTTGCGGTCGTCGATTGCCCAAGCCTGCCAACCTTGCGGAAGGACCCGGGCTATGACGGTGACGTGTCCTTCGGCATGGTTGCTCTCATGCAGAAGGACGGAAAACCAGCTCCGATGAAGAACACAGTCAGGGACCTGGCCGTGGGGCAAGCGGGCAAGGCTCCTGAGCGCGAGCGTGTTCGCAGTCAGGTCGAAGCGTGGATGCGAATGTCGGGGCACCCCAATGTCACCGAGCGCAAGGAGCTCGGGATAGCCGACGTCGACCGCAACGGGATTTACGGACTCGCGACCGTCAAGGCCCGCGGGCGTACGAATCCGGCGCTCCTCGTACAGACGCAATCGATGACCGTCGTGAATGGGATGGGCGTTGTCGTAACCATCACCGAGCCCGTCGGGCCGCGGACGACCGTTGCCGGCATCCTGGCAGAACAGAAGCGTAACTTGGCCGCGTTGGTGTCTGCTAACGGCCCCTGAGTGGCTGCCTGACACCGCCGCCGTCGAAGGAGGTCGCACCCGAGCGCCAGAGCTCGTCAACAGTCGGGCGGAAAGAAGTTTTTCGTTCAATCGCCATATGGCTGCTCGGACGAGGGAGGCTGCAGCCTCAGCGCTTCAATGAACGCCGCGTCGTCTACCCTCGACACCGGGCATTGAGCGGCCGCCACCGGCCCCGCGGGTGCGCTAGGTCACTTGGCGGACGACGCTGTCGAGGTCCTTCCCCGCTTTGTTCTTCCAAGTCTTCCAGCCGTTCATGTTGTTGCCAACCACGATTGCAGCGGCAGCGCTCGGCGTCGGAAACGGATAGGTCTGCGTGAAAATCAAATGCTCGCCCTCCTGCTTGAGCACTCCAGCTGCTTCCAACTTTTGGCGCTTCACGTGAAAGCTCTTGTCTTTGAAACTGTCGGTGACGCTCAGACGGGCCTTTGAGCCCTTCAAAACAACCAGCCCTTCAGCTGTGTAATGGCCGCGAGCGTCAGTGCCTGCTGCATTGCAATAGTAGAGCTCGAGGTTGGTTTTGCTCTCAACAGCCCCCGGCTTCTCAAACAGGAAAAAGCCGAGGGTGCTCATGAGGGTCTCCCCCGTATCGAACAGCTCGTCGCACTCAGACTCGAGCGGCTTTGAGGTATTCAGCTTGTTGCCGTTGGTGTCGTTCTCAATGACGCAACGGCCCGCCTCCTTGGCTTTTTGAATGCAAAGTCGCTCCAGATAGAGCGAATGCGTCGTCGTCAGGCTCTCCGCACGACTGAGCAGGACCACGACGCGCTGCCAGAAATCCTTCTTCTTCTGGTGCTCGACCAAGCGTTTCTTGAGGTCGGTTGTCTGGCCGATGTAGACGAGGGGCTTTGCGGCCTCCTCCGCGTCTCCGAATAGGAAGTACACCGCGCCACCGGCGGCCTCGGGCATCGCCAGGAACTCCTTCAAAAGAGCGCGCGGCACGTCGATGACTCTCACGATGCGCGTGGTGATTTCCGCTTGGCGAATTCCTTGGGGGTCTCCAGAAGGGAGGAATATCTGAATTGTCTTGGCGCGGGAGGACATCGGGTTCTTCTTGTGAGTTGACGGCGCGAACTCCTAGCTCGCACCAAAAAAGACGGGCAGTATCCGGCAAATCCTGACAGGTTAGATTTCCGATGTGGATTGCTCGACTTGCTTTCCGGACCCGAGGGATTCCGCCTCTGATGTCGCGGCGGCAATCGCATCCTCAACCGCTTGGGCTGCCGGGTCCGATTCCGAAGCCTCCTCGAGCTCAGGCAAGCGCCACTCCCGATACTCGACCAGCGAAGGCGCACGCTCCAGAGCGCCCAGAGGCTCGATGCCCATCGCCTTCAGGCGAGCAAGCAGCTCCTCGACGACCTCGTCTCTCCGCAGCGACCAGGTCGAAGCGAAGCAGCGCCAGAACGTCCAGCCGGCTCGCTCGAGCACGCGCTGGCGGCCCATGTCGGCCTGCCAACGGTCGGGCCCGTGGAACTCGTCCCCGTCACATTCGATGGCCAGGCGAGCATCGTCAGCGCCTTCGACCACCATGTCGATGCGGAAGGAGCCTGCCTTCACCTGCGGCACCACGCGATAGCCGCGGCTGTAGAGCTCGGTGTAGACCTGTTTCTCGAAGCCAGATTCGCACAGCTCGATGAGCGACTTGGCCTGGTCGTCCTTGAACTCCTCCATCGGCCGGCTGAAGTGCTCCAGGAGCCCACGGCGCAGGTCCAGGTGCGACAGGTCTGACATCTGAACCGAGCGCACCAGGTACATCCGGTCTCGTGCACGGCTTGCCGCTACGTTGAACCGCTGCTCGGAACTGTTGCCGGAGAGCGCCTTCGAGCGCTGCGGGTCAGCGACCATCGAGAGGAACATGATGTCGCGTTCGCTGCCCTGGAAAAGGCGGGCGTCGCCCACGTCGAACCGCCGGCGGATGAGTTCCTTGGCATCTAGGCGCTGACGCACCAAAGTATCAATTCTCTTGGCCTGTTCGGGGCCCAGGAGTGACACGACCCCGATGGTCCGGCCGGCAAGCTGTGGGTTGGCGACGATGGCCTCGATTTCCGCCAGGATGCACTGCGCTTCCAGGCTGTTCTCGTCCTTCACGCCGCGCATGCCGCCGGGCACGAAGATGTCCACAAGCGGAGGGTCGATGCGCTCAGAGGCCTTCGGAATGCGCAGGGGCTGGATGCCGTCGTAGAACCTGTCGCTGTAGGCAATGATGGCCGGCACGCAGCGGAAGTGTTCCCGCAGCATCACCTTCTGGGCCGCGAAGACGGTTGAGGCGATGTCGTAGAGCGACTTCTCCGGCGTCAGCACGGTCGCGTACGGCTGCTCGCTCAGGAACCGGTCACGCAGTTCCTGAATTCGAACGGCCGAGACGAAGCTGCCGTCGGGCGAGACCTGCTTATCGTCTCCGACCACCAGAATCTTCTTGCCGCGCAGCACCGCGGGCAGCGCCCACAGGTCCGACTGGCTTGCCTCGTCGACGATGACGAGGTCGAAGGCGCCAAGCTGCGCCGGGAGGCTCTCGGACACCTTGGCGTGGCTCATCACCCAGCAGGGGATGGCGCCCTGCGCGTCCAGCATCGCTTTCTGCGCGTCGCGACGGTGCCGCGTCGCATTCGGGCCGGTGCCCATGCCGATACGGCGGACCGCTGTCCGGTAGGTCTCCAGTGCCGCCAGCACTCTTGGCGAAGCTCCGAGCTTGGTTGAGAGCCAGGCGGATTTGGACACGACGCTCTCGTAGAGCCGGGCGAGGCCTGCCTCCAGGTCTCGCCGGCGCGCCGCGAGTGTGCGCAGCTCTTCGCGCGATTCGATGGCATCCAGATGGGCGCGGACACGCGACCACGTCCAGGCCTCGCGCCAGCTGACTGGCAGGACAGGGTCATCTCCAGACGCGTCGACCACCGAAGTTCTGATTCGCACAGCAAGCTTGGCGGCGCCGGCGCGCTCCAACCTGTCCGCCACGTCGTTCACCAGCGCCAGGTCATGGCCGAGGCCTTCCACTCGGCGCACGTCACTCACGAGCTCCGCGTATCGTGCCGTGGCCCGTTCAACAGGGATGGCTGTGTTGCCTAGCTCATTCGCAACGAAGGCGCGCAGGGCGTCGGAGACCGGACCGGTCGTTCCCGCAAGCTTCTCCTGCAGCGTCACCAGGGTCGTGGCTGCCTTGGCCAACTCGAGACGGGTCAGATGACTGCGCAGATGGCGCTGCATCTCTTCGAGCTGGGAGGACAAGCCACGCAGCAGCATCTTTGGAGGGTTCGCAAAAACGCGTTCTCCAAGAGCCGGCAACTGCGCGTCGAACTGCATGGCTAGCGTGTGTGCCTTCCTGGCAATGCCCGTGACCAGCTCAACGCGCCGCAGCCCGACCACGCCACCCTTGAGCTCAGGCAAGGAGAGAAGGTCGGCGACCTCGTTCCACCGCACGCCGAACGAAAGAACTTGTTCGTGGAGCGCCAGGTAGCGGTGCACGTGCTTCCAGTGGTCGACGGAGGCAGGCGCCAGGCCGCTTACCCGGATGGCATTCACGAGCTCCTTGATGTCGCTGCCGCCGAAGCTCATGAGACCAAAGGGTTTGCCGGTTTCCGCAGCGCGCTGCACGGCTTCGCGCACCTTCGGCTGCGCCAGCGCCTGCTCAGGCACCTCCACCGGCGTCTTCAGGAACTGGGCGCGCGCTGCAATCAGCTGCTCGATGTTGGCAAAGAGTGCCTCGAAGGCGGCCCGTTCGCTCGCAAAGGTCGCCTGGCCACACTTCTTGCGCAGCTCCAGGGTCCACAGCTCGCCGGATTCCTCGAGCTCGAAAGCGAGTTGCCGTGCCTCCTCGACCTTTGCCAGCAGGCGACGGGCGTCATCCAATACCTCAGGGGTCATGGCGCGCAACGCCAGCAGGCCTCCATTGGCTTCTGCAGCCTCGATTTCGCGCAAGCTGACCAGCGCGTCGTGCAGCTGGGCCACCTCTGCAGCTGGCAACAAGGCGTTGCTCGAAGGGATGCGGGCGAGGGCGTAGTCCAAGTCTTGGCCAAGCCGGCGACGGGCTTCACGGGTCTGGGCGGCCAGCGCTGCGTCCATGGGCGGCGCATGCGCGGCATCGAGCGACAGCGCGTCATCGAACCATGCGTGCTTCTCCTGGCCCGAGATGACCAGCTCTGCCATCTTTTGCGCGCGCATCTGCACCCCGTCGACCTCGATGTCCGAGAGCTGTGCCATCGCAATCGCGTCCACCCGTCGGTCGATGGTCGCGAGCTCCTCGTGCGCGCGGTCGATGCCGCTGCGCTCGGTGCGAATCTGCTCGTTCACCACCTCGGGGTTGAGCTGCGAGACGTTGTGGATGATGGCCTCGATGGAGCCCTGAAACTGGCGCATGCCTTCGCGGTCACCGGAGAGGAGCGCCACGGTCAGCGGCCGGACGGTCTCCGGAATCTTGGACTGCAGCACCTCGAGCGCCTGCTCGCCTTTGGAGGTCACCAGCACCTTACGCCCCGTGGCCAGGTAGTGGCAAACGATGTTGGCGATGGTGTGAGTCTTGCCCGTCCCGGGCGGGCCTTGCACGGCGACACCACTCGAGCGTTCGAGCTGCTCGACGATGGTGACCTGCTCGTGGTTGTAGGGCAGGGGGAAGAAGAGCTCCTGCACCTGGTTGCGGCCGCCGTAGTTGCCTGAAACACCGGAGAGCCCGCGGAACGCGACCGGCACGTGCGTGGCCAGTTGGTCCGATGGTGGCGTGACCAGCGAGAGTGGCCCGAGAGGAATCTCGACGCCGGGCGTGAGGCGCGCCTTCAGGCGCTCGATGTCCTCTTCCAGGTAGTTGACGGACTTCGGGCGGGACAAAAGAACCCATGCGTCGGTGACCACCAGGTCCTCGCCAGGCTTCGGGAAGGCCTCTGCTCCAGGCTCGTAGCGCCCCTTGTCATGCAGGTTGCCGGCGATGAGCTTGAGCAGGTGCTCGTAGCTGCCCGAATCAAAGGGGCTCACTGGGCGGTCTGCGCTCTTCTCCAATGCCGCGCGAGCGGCCTTCTCGACCTCGGGCGCGCTGAGCAGCTGGCAGGCAGCGAACGCATCGAACGAGAACTGCGGGCCGACGGCGCGCGGGCGCAGCTCAAGCGCTAGCGTGCGGTCATCCATCCCGACCTCGAGAGCCTGAGTGATGAGCGGGTACTGGAAATCGACGACCGATGTCGTGCCGCGCTCAGTGTAATTCAGCTTCCAGGCTGACACGCCCACGCCCCAGACGAGCTCATGGGGCTTGGCGGTCTCCTCGGCCTCCAGCTGATGCTTGATGGCAAAGAGGTCGCCGTAGAGCGCGATGGTCTTGCGGCGGGGCTTCTCGCCGGTGGCCCAGGCTGTCCACAGCTGGGTGTACGCCCCAAGGGCTTCTTCGAGCCGGGTACGTGCTTCGGCGACAAAGACGACCCGCTCCTCGGCGAGCATGGCTTGGGTCGCAGCTGTCATCCGATGCTCAAACGCGACCTCGTCGATGCTCGGGCGGGCGCCCGTGGGCTCGCGGTGCGCGACGATGAGGGGCTTCCACTCGTCGTTCGGCAGCGCCGGCGGCGGGTGCGCTTCAAGGCGCGCCACCTTCAGCCACACATGGTCGCCGTCACCGGCCAGGTCGAAGTCAACACCGGGCAGGCCTTGGAGGTCGGGCTTTGCCTTCTGGAAGCCGCCCTGGCCAGAGAGCTGGAAGGCCGTGGGGTCGACGGTCTTCGCTTGCTCGAGCACGTAGTCGAGCAGCTTCTTCATCAGGTCGGGCGCGTTCATTGGGCACCTGCTTTCTCGAGCTCGCGCGCGGCCGGCGGGTTGGCGCTCAGGCCGTGGGTCCGGCAGTAGTCGAAAAGAAGTTTTTCGAGGAGGTTCGTCTGGCTGCGCTGCTCGTGAGCTGCGGCTCGCTCGAGGAGGAACTTGAACTCAGGCGTCACTCTGAAACTAATCGAGACGTTCTTCTCTGCGGCCATTTGGCTCCTCTTTGCTTTTATCGGCTGTATAGAGGTTCACCATACAAGACTTCGCTGTGTTGCCGACTGCTTGCGGCTCAATGAACTGGTGCACCTGTGAAGTTGTTTGCACCATCGCTTGCTGTGACGGGCAGGACAGGGCAGATGGGCGGCTCAGCCCTCGGACGAACGGCCGTGCAACGCCGCCGACGAGTTCAAAGGACAGGTTCAAAAAGCTGAAAAGGGCCACTTCTATGTTGTGTGGTCCAGACTTTCCAGCCGACGTCCCGCGGCAGGGCGGCCAAGGTGTTCCCTCGGGATGAAACCTACGCAGCCATTGGCCCATGGATGATGCCGGAGTACGCGTTCTCGAGCGCCTGTGCCAAAGCTGAAATCATGAGACAGTGCCGCCGTGCCATGGCTGTGTATGCGACGCGGCAGGCTAAACTGATACGCTATAGGCTACGTTTTAAAGGTAGAATTCAAAGATGACGGTTTTAAGCAAGCTAAGCATTTCCAAGGCGGTTGTCCGCCATGCTGCGCTTGCACGATGTCTGTGCGCGAATCACGTCAACCGATTCCCGCAGCCATCGAACGAACCATCATGCATCTCAAAGATTCCCTCTCGGGCGCGCTGAAGCGCGTCGAACCCACCGACGTTTCAATCTACGCTTGCGGCATCACGCCGTACTCGTCCGCGCATGTCGGTCACGCACGCACCTATGTCGTCTTCGACCTCCTGAAGCGCGTCCTCACGGCGCAGGGTCACCGTGTGCGCCTGGTGCGCAACATCACAGACATTGACGACAAAATCATCAACACGGCCAAGACGGCCGGCGTTGCCTGGCACGAGCTCTCGGACAAGTACGCCGAGGAGAACCGCCAGCTGATGCGCGCCACCGGGCTGGATGTTCCGGAGGAGCCGAAGGCGAGCGAGTACCTGGCCGACATGTTCTGGCTCATGAAGCAGCTCATCGGCCTGGGGCTGGCCTACGTGGCGAGCACGGGTGACGTGCTCTACCGGGTGAGCGCCTATGACGGTGCACTGTTGATGCCCCACAAGGAAGGCGCACTTCGCTCGGAGCAAGGCGCCACGCGGGTGAGTACTGACGGCAAGGAGGACCTGCGGGACTTTGCGCTGTGGAAAACCACTTCTCGGGATGAGCCTGGCTTCGAATCGCCCTGGGGCTGGGGCCGCCCGGGCTGGCACATCGAGTGCTCCGCAATGATTCGCGCGCTCTTTGGCGGCAGCGTGACCATCCACGGAGGCGGCGTCGACCTCAAGTTCCCGCACCACCAGGCGGAGATGATGCAGTCGGAGCCGGTGTTCGGCCGGCCCCTGGCCGAAATCTGGATGCACAACGGCTCGGTCCTGTCCGATGGTCGCAAGATGAGCAAGAGCGAGGGCAACTTCGTCACTTGGCAGGCGGCCCTCGACTCCGCGGAGGCGTTGGCGCCGGGCCTGGGCGGGCAGCTGCTGAGCTTCGCGCTGGTGCAGGCTCACTGGCAGAAGCCGCTGGACTGGAATGACAAGCTTCTGGCGTCCACCCATGCGGACGTGCTGCAGCTCACCCAGGATTTGGCTGGCGTTGTGCCTGGGACAGCGGATGCTCTCATTGAGGTTCTGGCGGACAACCTGAATGCACCTGCCGGCAGCTTTTGGCTGAAGCAGGAGCTCAAGGGCGGCACACCTGCGCGATTGGCGGCCGGTCTGCACTTCTTCGGTATCGACGTCGATGCCTGGGCCCGCCTGCCCCGTTCGGCCGCGGTGAGCTTGAGCCACACGGACATCGACGACCTGCAGTCGCAGCGACAGCAGGCCCGGGCTGCCAAGAACTGGGCGCTCGCCGACGAAATCCGCCAGCGGTTGAATGCCCATGGCGTTGCCGTCAGCGACGCGCCCGTCGCGCAGCTGTAGTCCGACTCGGCTCGAAATTCCATCCCCAAGGACGCCTTGTGCCGCGAGAACGATGGCAAGCCTGCACCTTGCGAGGAGGCATTTTGGGCAGCTGACGGCCGAAAACAAAATGCCCTGCATCGCAGGGCTTCCTCCGACTCTGGCAAGGACTACTGGTCGGAATGCCCGCGGGCCTTTGCTGCATGCGAGCTCGCGTGCCACAGGCTTTCGAACACTTCGTAGGCCACGATGAGTCCCAGAAGCTCATGCATGCCCAGCACGGCAGCGCATGCCGTCGGGCCCAGCTGAGAGGCATGCCACAGCCACATCGCGAGCGGCGCCAGCATGACCCCGTTCGCCACTGCATCGACCAGGCCAAGCCAAGAGCTCAGGCGGAGCTGCGCTTTGGGCAGGAGCCGACGAACGCACGCACCGAAGGTGCGGGCCCACCTAGGCTGCTCGTTTCCGTAGCGGGCCAGCACATACGCTTTCGCGGGGGCCCCAAACAAATGCACCGAAAGCTTGGCCGCGACGTAGATGGCGGCCAGGGCGTTCGGGTCGGTGAAGACCGATACCGCGTCGGCCAGGTTCTGCGCCGCCAACAGGCCGCGGGCCACCGCGAACACGCCCGCGCTGTGAGCGGCTTGCGTGCCCAGCAGAAGGAAACCCCAGAGTGTCAGTTTAGTGCTCACTTTCGGCTCCTTGCATGATGTGTGCTGTGGTGGCAGCGCGAGGCTTGTTGAACTCGGCTTCGAGCAGATGAGGTGCAAAACGCTCCTCGTGCTCGCGCTTTTGGATGGGCGCCGGCGGCTGGGTAGGTTCTGGCTCGTGGCCGCCTCCGTGGGTATCGCCGTGGGTTCCGCTGAAAAAGGCACCAAGGGATAAGCCGAGCGACACGGCGACGGCGGTTGCCAGCCGACGCACAGCAGGTTCCTTCAGGCAGGCGGTCGCGACGGCGGTGATGACCTGGACGATGGGGCTGAACACGACAATCTCCGGTTGGGTTTTAGATGACCCAATCATCCGGATTGAAACGGGAAAGTCTTTAGGGTACTTTGCGTTGACTCTAAAACGTTCCCTGAACTCGCCGCCCGGGCTACTGAGCCACCGCGCAGCACGGTCCGAAAACCGTCGTCAGGGCGTTTCAGGGGGCCGAAAGACGAGGGCCGGGAAAACCCCAGTGCCTTGTCATCGGGTCGGGGCCCCTCGTCGCAGTGCTCGGCTCAGCGGACCGTCGTATTCGGCGGAATTCTGCCATGCGTGCGGGCGTGGGGGTAACGTCCAGGCGTGGAACCTTCATATCAAGAACGCGTTTTTTGGGCAGAATTCTCCGCTTCGGGGAATCCTCCTCGACGGAGGACAGGCATGGCAGCGCAAGACGCAGAGGATGTCGATGGTGCCGACCAGGGCCGGGAGGTCCGAGACGCTGGCGACGCAACCGATGAGCTTCGCCGAGAACTGGTCGACCCAATCGTGCAAGGTCTGTTGTGCTACGACCCCACGGGAAGCCGAGATGTCACCTCCATCCAGGCGGCGCTACAGAGGTGGGAGGGGCTTTGCGACCAGGCGACAAGCGCTGAGTTGACGCCAGAGAAGATGTGGACCTACAAGGATTGGCCCTCCAACAAGCGTCACGACAGAGTGCTGGACCTCGGGTGTGGCGATGCAGTCATCGGCCACAAACTGATGAATGCGCCGAATGTCGCCGCCTACGTCGGCGTGGATAAGGAATCGGAACGGCTCAAGGCTGCGCAGCCCTCCAAGTTCATGCAGGTTCTCGTCAGGAACCTCGAGGAAGACGACCCCTTCGGATTCATAGACACGAAGGAGATGCCGAACATCATCCTGGCAATTCGGCTTTTCGACCACATCGCTGACCCGGCTAAGCTTTTGCTCGCACTCGGGCAGCTGTTCGAACCGGGCCGGGAAGGAATCATGTTGGTGGCGACGAGCAACAGGCGCTATTTCAAGAAGGACCTGGGTCCCGAAGACTTCAGCACTGAAAAGCAGGATGAGCCCTCCTTGACCGAGTGCCGGGATGGGCTCCATCGGCATTTGCGGTCCCGAACGGCGATGAGACGACACTTCCGAGACGCAGGCTTTCACGTCTTCGACGAGGCCTCACCCCTCCTTCCGGCGAGCATCGACCGTCTCAAGGGTTTCACAAAGCGCAACGGAGACCACGCGGTAGCGCCATTCCACATCTGGTTGCTTGGGATATACAGCACACGGCGCATTCAGGCCTCACGCAAGGACATCGACAAGTGGGTTGCAGAGCTCGCGGCCGCGCGTAGAAGTCTCGGGCCAGAGGAAAACCCCGGTCCGGCCCACTTGCTGCTGAGCGCCATCAGCGACGATATCCTCCCTGGTGTGCATTGGCGCACGGTTGCCGTCAACCATCCGATAGCCTACAAGCACAACACGGCCGGCCAGGTCTTCATTGTTGAGAGTGGACGATTCGGAGCCTACCTTCCTGGTACTGAGCCATCCCCGGCCCTCACCGTCAGTGCGGAGCCTCGAGTGGTCTTCGACCCCAACGAGGTGTTTGGCGAGCTCGAGGTGTTCAACCAGGACAGGGAGCATGACCGACGCTACGTGGCTTCGGTCTATGCCATGCCGGGCGAAGACAAGGCTGCCAAGTTCTACAACGTGTTGGTCCTTCCTGTGAAGCCGACGGTGCAGGCCTTGATGGGGGTGGCCACGGTGCTCGGCAACCCCATGCTGCAGGATTTGCGCACGAAGAGTTTGGAGTCGAATTTGCGCTATCACGCCCAATACAACGGCGTGGAGCGCTTCAGCTTTACCTCCCCGACCGGGGTGACCACGACTGTAAGGCCGGCATTCGTCATCGTGGTGGCATCGCTGCTCGCGTTGGCTCTTGAAGCGGACAGGGAAAAAGGGCTGTACTCGCTCGATGGACGGCGGGTGGTCTATATCGACCGAATCGACCTGGCAGCGGAACGGCTGCTGCGCCGGTCAGGATTCAAGGACGCGAATGCCATCAACGGAGCTCTGAAGTATCTCCAGGCCGCGGGCATTATCGGGGTATTGAGGCCTGTGCCTGACGTCGCAGCCGAACGGGTGGCAGCAGCGGCGCGGCTGGAGCTTGCGGCGAGCGAGCTGTACGGCGTTCGAAAGGCCACGGCTAACGTTCCTGGCAGCAAGGAGGTGTTCGACGGATTCATCAGGAACAGCTATATATGCATGGTGCTGGTGGAGCGCGAGATGGCGCTGCGCAAGTTTCTCCTGGAGCCCACTCAGGCGCTATTCGATGAGACAACGAGGGGAATAGCGGCCCAGGACCCCGCCAGCGCGGAGACGCAGGAGTACTGGCGGGCGGAAATGGACAAGGTGAGCATGCAGTTCTGGAAGCGGCGCATTGAGGTCGGTGCATGGGCTTACGACAGTCTCGGGTTCCCGTTGTCGAAGTTCGCGGGAGCGAAGCGGCCGGCCAGAGTGCAATGACCCACGGAGATGGCGACGGCCGCGTCGTTCAGTTGGGGAAGAGTGGCGGTATCTCCAGCATCTCCGTCGGGGGCCCGCGTCCTGGCAACATGGCTGTTTCACACTCGTCCGCCACCTTCTTGAGGTCCCAGGGGCCTATTGCCCGCCTACGGGCCACACTGGATGGCGTGCCGACGGCCGCAAGGACGCTTACGCCGACGTACAGCCACACGTTGCCGCGCATCTCAGCCTGTTTGAAGGAGCAAAACCGTTCTGCTTCGAGGCGGACGTAAACGCTAAAAGGGCGTCCAAGCTCCAATAGTGCTACGTCCTCCACGACGCTGCCTCTCACCTGCGAAACGTGCCCAAGTCCCCCGGCGCGCAACTCAGCGGTGCTCGGCTCTCCCTCCTGCTCCAGCGGCTGTGGCGGCCTCATTGCTTGAGCTGCGAATTCTCCGAAGCTTGGCGTTGCTATAGCGGCGGCTGTGCTTAGCCGGCGGGTGGTGCGCACGCCGGGGCCAAGGATTCTGGGTGTGAAGTACAGCAGCTGCTCACCATAGTCCAGGGCAATGCTGCCCGCACCGGACGTGAAGCCCAGGAGCTGGCACTCAATCACTGACTCACCGGCTTGGGTCATTGGGCCCAACTTGCAGAATGAGGTCAATGGCTCCACCTCTACCGTCTCCTGGGGTTCCCCTCTTGGAGTGCCTGCAACTTGCGCCTGTTCCAGGAGTCCTGAAGAGGTACTCAGCGCGAGAACAGCGCTCATCAAAATTGCTGCTGGCAGGGAGACTGCAAGCAGGACGAGTGCCGGCGCGGTGAGGATGGAGGACAAAAGACCTGCCCACCTGCGGCGAAAAAGGGCTCCCGCAAGGCTCCGGGAAGCGCGAATCGCCGCGACCACGAGAGCGAGATACAAGGGGACTAAAGCCAAGTACGACAACAAGCTCGCAACAAGCCCCGCATACATGGCGGTCGGCAGCTCACGGGGCGAGGTGGGCACACTGTTGAAGTCGTAGTTGCCTAGTCCAAGCACCCCGCGTATTGGTGCAAGCGGAACCAAGGCGCCCGAGACCAGAAATGCAATCAGCCAGGCGCTGAGCGCGAGGGCGAACGTCGTCGCGGCCAGCAGTCGGACACCGTGGGCAGCGCGACCATTTACGAGCTTCGCAGCAAACCAAGGGACCAGCGCCCAGGCCAGCCCGAGAGCAAGCAAAGGTACAAACGCCGCGAGGTATCGCGATGGCGTCAGCACGTTGCCGAGCGATACCGCCAGCGAAAAGGGGTCTACTATGCGCGGCCCATGGGCGAGCACTGGGTAAAGGACGCTGAATAGCGCGGTGGACACCAGGAGCACGCCAACCCAGCCGAGGACGCGCCTATCGGCCTCCAATTTGCAAAGCTTGTCGACGGGATGCCGACTCATCAACGTGCCGTAGCCGTGGATGACGGAGCCCCACACCCGCTTGACCAATTCCAGCCAGCCTGCAAGCCAGTCTTCCCCTTCGGATACCAGAGGAAGCCGCTGCCGCAGCTTCTGGGTCTCCTGTGCCATCCTACGGGAACGGGACCGAAGTGAGCCCCCGGGTTTCCGCGCTGCGGACCCTCTCAAGCTCCAACGCCTTTTTGGGTGGGCCATCCTTCGCTCCTTCGCCCACATCATCAAGGCGCGGCGTCACCTTGGCAACTCGTTCGGAGCCGGCCATGAGCTAGGAGCCAGGCCCAGCGACCGTCCGCGCTGGGCGATTCGAGAGGGCTAGCAAAAGAAAACGAGCCCAGAGGGCTTGTTTGCAGCCAATCAGGCTAGTCGTCGAGGAGGTCGGCGCCGCCGTCGGGGGCCAGCTCGGGCACCAGCATCGACACGGCAAAGCCGATGCGCTCCATCGCATGTGAAATCCGGTGGAAGCCGAACCAGTGCACATCTTTGACCGCCGGGCAATCCCCATAGGGCTGCTCGTAGCTCAGAACGTAGCCCTTGTCGCGGCCGTCGGCATAGCGCAGACCGATGCCCGCATCCTTGTGACCAGGTACCAGTGAGCCGCGCAGGAACGTATTCAGGCAGGGCCGTTTGGGATAGTTCACCCCGGGCATGTCATCAGAAAACCTGTCCGCAGCTTCTGCAGCCAGGCGGAGGACGTCCTTGATGCTCAGGTTGCTCCCGGTGTACTGGTCGAACGTACCGTGGTAGTCCGGGGAATCCAGCAAGGCTGGGTCGTCCCAGAACTGCCGGATGTGCAGCGTGTGCCGCCCGAAACGTTCCTCGAGGACCACGACCCAGTTCGTGCTCTGTGTTTCCACGACGAACGCCTTGACGACATGCGGCGGTAGCTTCTCGCCGCCAATCAGGCCGAGGAGGCCCTTTGCGCCGGCGGGTACCTCTTCTGCCTCCACCTCGCGATGAGGGATGAAGTAGCAGTACGCGTCGTTGCCGAACTCGAACGAGTTGCTGGCGTCGTGGCCCTCGGCGACCAGCTTGTCGTAGAGGGCGACGTATCCTGCGAGGACGCCTTGCACCGCCAGGCCGACGTAGTTGGCCATCGTGCTCTCGAGCTCGAGGTTGCGAAGGGCCGCCTTGTCGCGGCGCTTGAGCTCAAAAAGCTCGGCCAGGACGACGGGGCGCTCCAGAAGCGAAAACTGCTCGCAGCAGCCGGCCTCCATTGCGACGCGCAGGGACGCGGCGAGCGTCTTCAGCTCTGTCATGCTTTTCATGTTCGTTTCCTTGTTGATTGACCTTCCTTGTGTAGGAAGCTGCAAACAAGGGACGGGGTAGGCTTCTCCGAAAACATCACAAGCTGGCGCGGTGTGCCTGGGTTGCGCCTCACAAAGCAATCAAGTCTGCTGGACGTTGCGCTAACCGGCCGCTCCGATTGCCCGCTGTTGCCCTTTAGTGGCCGCCGGGTGCGGCAGTTTGCCAACGGGCATCGCCTAGACCCCATAGAACTCGCGCGTTTGATGTCCATTGAGGGCCGTACCCTGACTTTTGCAGGGTCCGTAAATCAAGTTGCTGATTGAGCGCGCCAGCGATGCGGCGTCCTGCTGGGGAGGAGGCGGTATGCCATGCACGAGCATCATCTGCCGTACCTCTCGCACAGTACGTCGCCTGCTGAAGGGCTCGAATACCCAATCACCGGGAGCAACGTCGTCACGCGCAATAAGACCTGCGAGCGTCTTCAATCCAAGGCGAAAGTCGACGCTCAACGCCTCTACGCTGAGGTAGCGGCGATGCTCGAGAGTTCGAAGGTTCCAGGCGAACCACTTGTGCAGGACTGTGTCTCTCAGAACCTCATGGGCGGAGTTGTAGTTTTTCGCGGTGCCCCAATAAGTGTTTAGCAGCGCCTGCTCGCCTGCAAGCATTGCCTCTCTCGTCTCGAATCTCTCGATGATTCCAAAACGAAAATCAGACAGCCCCCAGCCGTTCTTCTGAATGTCCAAGCACATCAGATGGTTCCCGACTCTGGCTGTGCGGGCAGCTTTAATAGCCCGCCGATGTTCTGCCCACCGGCTTGAAGTATTGCTCGTCGACCCAACGTAGAACTTGCCGTTCCGCTCGTTTTTTATCTTGTAAGTGACAAACGGACGTTCGCTTTCCATCATTCTCCCTTTCTACGCTTCTTCCGTTTCTAGTGTTCCGTGTCGACGCCAACTGCTGACCTGACCGGGGTTCAAAGGACTCTAAACGGTAGCGTTAAGTGTTTTAGAGTCATCAATGATACAATGCAGCCATCGGGTATTCCGCCCTAAAACACAAGGGTAAGAAGAATCGAATGAGCGAAATGAACGGCTGGGCCTGGTTTGCCCTTTGGTATGCGACTGGCCTGCTGACAAGCTTGTTCTGGCCGCTCAGATATCGCAAGAACATGCGTCGGCGCGACTGGGATGTTGTGCTCAAGCGGTTGCCCTTGATGGCGCTCTGTGGCCCGTTGGGCCTGATTCTTTTCTTCCCGGTCTAGGCCGACGAGTTCCTCAGCCGACAAGGCCCGGCCATGCCGGAAAGGGCGTGGCCGTGGCAGGAGCCGTTGTGCCTTCCTGCTTGTCCGCAATGCCAGCTGCCCCTTCCGCTACCGCGGTCGCCGAATGAGCTTTCAATGTACGCTGCTGGAGGGCCATGTGGCGTGACAGGACTGAAACGGCCAACGCCTGAGGCACACCGTCCAAGTCGCCCAACTCGAACTCCACCTGGTCGCCGGCGTCGAGCTTCCCTTTGCCTGCGACGACCTGTGAGAGGTGGAAGCTCACCTTACCCGACGTCTTGCTCGCAATGAGCCCTCGGCCCGTGATGCGGTTGAAATCAGCGACTTTGCCGGTCATTCTCATTCAGCACTCCATCCTCGTTGTTGCAGCATTTTAGGCGCGCATCTGATGCACTCCGATGCGGACTAACGCGCACTCCGTTGAGACCGTTTGCGGCGGCCCGCAGCGGTAGACTGCAGCCTGGTGGCTTCTGAGAGGACCGCAATGAAGACGACGAAGGCTTGGGTGCGAGGAGAGGGCGTGGTCCTCGAGATGGACCTCGAGACCGGAGACGCCCGGATTGAGTGTGGGCATTTGGGCAGGCTCACCGCTCGTGCCAAGGAGGTACGAGCCGGCGCCAAGCTTAGCGTTGGGCAGCGGGTGGACTTCGACATCGTCGTTTGCGGCGGGACCGCCTCGGCCGTTGACGTTCGGGTGCTTCCAGAAAAAGCCGGTGTAGCGCCCCGGCCAGCGCCCGTCTACGGAAGGGCGAGCCCCAACGTACTCCGGCCAGGGCCGCTCGAACCTGGTTCCGCAAGCCGTTCTGCCAGGTCCGCGGGGCCGCGGGAGGTCCCGGCTTGGCCACAGCGGTCGCCGCAACCGGTCTCGACCGGACAAGGAGTTTTCTCTCGCCTGCCGGATGAGCGGACGCACCCAAATGCTGCCGGTGCTTCCCAGGTGCAAGTTCTGCCTAAGGCCCGGCCGGCGGCGCCCGCCATGGAGCCAAAGCCCAGAACGGCGCGCCGCCAACGCCCGGACGTCACGGAAACGCATGACCGCTGCGGACACTGCGGAAAGCTGATGGTCCCAATACTCGTTGTCAGAAAGGGCAGGGCGGTCCGCTCTCTGTGTCGGTTTTGCGGGGGCACGCACATCGATTTCACGAAGAGCAGCGGCGCCGGGGTGGCGGCCGCGCTGTTGTTGCTCGGCCTCCTCGCGAGCTGAAGCTCGAGCCTAGAACACTTCGTAGAGCTTCTTCTCGCGGCCGCGCGGGTCAAGCGCGCTGCAATGTCGGATTGCCTTGGGCGTTTCGGTATAGCCCTCGACCGACTTTCCAGGCAGGACCCGCAGTCCGGTGAGCTCGAGCTTCACGAACTCGCGGTCGCGCACGGTCCTCGACGAATAGTCCGAGATGTGCTCTCCGCCCTTGCCCTTGCGGCCATCGCCCGAGGTATTTCCGAACAAAAGGGAAAAGTCTTCGTCAGGCGCCACGACAGCTGAGCCCGTCGCTAGATGCTTCGGCCGAGGCCTTGCAGGCGGGACGTAATCTGGAGTCATGGTCACCGGGGGAAGGTCAACCTCGCACTGCACGGTGAGCCCGGTCAGCACTGACTGGCTGGCGTTGAGCACGTCCACGTACAGCGCCTTCCCATCCTTCTTGAACGAGACACCCAGCTTCTGGGCATCCTCTGTTGGTAGCAGTCGGTCCGCAGCATGGCAAACCGACGTGAACAAGAGGGCGGTTGCAAGGATTGGCAGCAGGGGTTTCTTGAGCATCTGTTGGTGGCGGGTGGTCGGCTGCGAGAGTGTATTGCCGGGCGCGAGGTACCAAGAACGACTTTGTCACGAAGGGCGCGAAGAAGACCCCCGGCGAACGAATCGCCAGGGGGCAAAGCCAGCCGACAAAGGGAGGAGGAGGGAAAGACTGTCGGCCGCGTGAGCATCTTCAGCCCACGCCGGCGATTCTACGCGTCGGGACGGTGGGCCGCGTCTTCCGAACTCGGCCTAAGACGCAAGTTGCATTCGCCCGCCGTCGGCCGGTCGCGCAATACGTCGGAACACCCCAAACGGTTTTAGCAGTGGGGTGCAATGCATTTTAGGTCCGTTGTTGTAGGGGCTCTGATAAAATGCAACGGAGCTGAGCGGTTCAGCGGCCTACCCCCAGGAAAACCCCCTCTATGACTGCATCTCTCGTGAGCGCCCCTGACAGCTCTGCATCTGCGCCTTCCAACTTTGCCGACAAGCTCGAGGCTCTTGCTGCCCTCAAGGGCAGCGACCCTACGACATGTTCAGAACGCTGGCGTGTCAAGGACGAGCTCGCAGCGACTCTGTTGCAGCGCATGCAGCTGCATCGGACCCTTTTCGAGCCCCTGTGGACGAGCACCGATGCGCCGCCGCGGACGTACTCGGATGACTTCCCCCCGGTAGACCCCGCGACGGACAGCATCCATGAGTGCTATGAGGCGGACGGCATCCTGTACGCGGTCGTGCAGCGCAATCCTCCCGGAGCTGCCTTTGCAAACCTGCTCAGGATTGGTTTTCCGATGCCCTACCTTGCAGACAAGGGGTTGGAGCTGATGTGCGAGCACGCGACGGCGACGCTGAAAGCGCGCGAAGCTGCCCTCAAGACCATGGTCCGGGACTTCGATGCCACCAAAAGCAAAGCGCTCAAGGTGATATCCGCGGCCCTCGGCCATCCGGAGCACTGACGCCGAAGGGGCCGTTCTATCGGCGATAAGTTCGCTCGCTACATGCGATGCCCGTCGGCGTTCGGCGGGGAAACGGAGTTAACGTGGCAACCTTCACGTCGAGCAAACAGGGCAGCCAAGGCAGGGAGAAAAAGCCTTCCAAGACGGGACCACAAATCTTTCACGCGGCCGCCGTCGACCACTGCGTTCGTCTCATCCGCGCCAAGCGCCTGCCCCTGATGGTCGGCGCCATACTCCAGCGGACACCCAAGCCGAGCCCGGAGGGCCAGAAGGGCCGCTGAGCATTCGTGGGGCGGTCAGCAGACAAGCAGGCGCTCCAGGCACCTGCGGATTTCTACGAGGCGGTCAAGAACCGACGCGCGGTGGCGCTGAGCCCGACCGCAGGCGAGCTTGGCGACTTTGCACCGGCGTTCGAGCATGAGCCGCTTGAGGGAGCGCGCGCGTCGCTCAGCGGCGCCCCTTAGGTACTCGGGCCTCCGGCCTACCCTCGCCACTCTGCAGAATCTTCAGCACGGTCATTTGCGACACGCCCACCAGGCGACCGATAGCCTGCGCGCTGAGCGATGACCGCTGGTACTGGAACCAGATTCTCTCGAGGAGTGCTTCTCTGGAATCGTAGCGACCTGTCGTCTGCTTTCGCCCCCGCTTCTTGGTCGAGCTAGGCTCGGTGGAGGGCATTGGGGTGGCGTCGGGCTCGTTCATCTAAAGGCTAGGTGGAAAGGTGATTTTTAGCTAAAATGCGCATCTGCTAAAGCATTTCTCTAGAGCGTTGGTCGCTTCATCCGCGAGGCGCGCACGCCCATTCGGCACACCTGAGGACACATTCTCCTATGACGACAACTCAACCCCGTAGCGGCCAGGTATCCGCGCTTCGCCTGACGCCCCGGCAGCGCACGCTGATTTGCGGAATGATGCACCAGCCACAGCGCCAGGCATGGCGCCACTACGAGCATCCGGGAACCTTCGACTCGCTCATCAGACGAGGCCTGGCCAAGGTGGTGAGCACCAAGCGCGAGAAGGTCGTGCGTGCGGAACTGACGGTCGCTGGCGCACGGGCCTGGGCGAAACTCACGGGGAACGTGCTGGACGAGCCCGCGCCGAAAGGGAAGGCTGTCAAGCCTCCGGCCATTGAGCACTCCGAGGCAGAGCTGGTCTTCGCCGCGCTCGCCACCGGCCACTGGACGGTCGAGCGCAACCTTCCGCTGTCATACCTCACGGCCGCAGCCAACAAGCGAAACGCATGGTCCGTTCGGAGGCGCGAGGCGCCGTTCTGTGCCGACCGTCGAGACTCGCCTCGCTCCTGGTCGGCGCCCACTGCCCAGAAGGCCCTCACCGCTGCCTGCGTTGACCTCAAGCTCCCGTTGCCCCAACCTGATAAAGCCTGAGCGCCGAGGATTTGTCCCAGACGCTCACCCTCACAATAAGTAGTATTCCTATGCCCGACGCGCTCCTGCATTCTCTCGACTCCCGCACCGCCGCGGCCGTGCGCGGGCTGCTCGTCCTCGTAGACTCGTACGCTGAAACGCGCCACAAGTGCGGCGCGTAGTACAACGCCCGGGCGGCCGAAGCTCGCAAGCAACTCATCGCAGGCTTGGTCGCAGAGCTCCCCGCGCTGCATCCGTGCGCTCAACAGGGCGCACCAAGTGCTCCGGCGTTCGTCGCACAGGGTCGTACCACCCCTCCGAGCCCGCGCGGATTCAGCTGCGACTGAGGCCAGCGGGGCCAGATTCTGGCCTCCGTAGAATGGTGGTTTACTTGGACTTTAGAATCATGACCGAAAAGACAACCAACGCCTTCTCTCGCCCACTGACCCCCAGCACGGAGCTGGCAGCAGTCATCGGCTCGACGCCCCAGCCCCGCACGCAAGTGACGAAGCTGCTGTGGGAGTACATCAAGGCGAACAACCTGCAAAACCCCGGGAACAAGCGCAACATCCTTTGCGACGCCAAGCTGAAAGCGGTGATGGGCAAGGACGAAGTGACGATGTTCGAGATGACCGCCCTAGTCGGCAAGCACCTGAGCTGACACCTCCGGCTCCTCCGCGCCTTCTATAACGTTACCCATGCCACGCCAATCCGACGACCTCACGCTCAAGCGAGCCCTGGCCCCTGCAGTACTGGACCGCGAGAGCTATGCCCAAGCGTATGGCGGCAAGGGACCGGAGGCTGAAGCGGCGACAGCCCTCAAGTTTGCGTTCGAGGCCCTTCGAGGCAAGAGCCTGAAGTCCTTGACCTCCGAGGAACGAGAGACCGCGCGGCTGGCGCTTATCTACGCCGAGCAGTGGGAGGCGTCGCTGGCCGAGGCCAATGAAGGCCTTCCTGATGCGCAGGAGCCGCTGCAGGAGGCCGCTGCCTTCCGCAAGATGAGGCTGCGCCTATGGGGGCGCACTGCGATGGAAGCAGCGCTTGCTGGCGGCAAGCCCGTAGACATCCGGAGCCTGTAGCCGCGGTCGGCGCTCCGCCGGCACTTCAGGCTTGGTGTTCTCCCTGATGCCTAGTCGCAAGAAGGTCCTGAACATCTGCAATCAACTCGAGCTTGCGAACGTTGGTGCCGGGGCACGCATGCGTGGTCTCAGGGTCCTCGCGATGGAGCTTCGTGGTCATGGGCTCGAGCCCAAGAATGGCGCAAAGGGTGGCCATGGCGGCAACGGTGTTGTGCCGAACCTTCAGCCCTCTGCCGGCGTCGAACGCGTCCCTGTCGAAGTCGCCGAGCATTTCGATGCCGAGTGACTGCTTGTTCCACGAAGGCGAGTGCACGCCTGACATCGTGAGTGGCGTGAAGACCCAAATGCGCTTGTCGTCAATGAAGAGGTGAGGGCCCGCGCTCCATTTCATCTTGTCCCGGTAGTAGGTTGCGAAGTTGCCCATGTGCGTCTTCGTGAATCCGTTCGGCCGCTGCGCCAGGGTCGGTACACCCGTGTTGTGGACGACAAGGAACGAGGGACGCCAGGCAGTCCAGGCCAAGCTGTGGCAGTAGGTGTCGAACGCGTCGACATCAAACGACTGGTCGACAGTAACCTTCCAGGCCATAGGTTCCTCCGAGCTGCTGCTTTAAGCGGACGAACTCCCCTGTTGCCAATCATCCATCGTCCGGTACCTGAATGCAATCGAGAACGGCTTCTTTCAGACCTGATGCCCGGCCCAAGGGGCCAAACGCATGCAATGCGCAGAGGGTACCCGGCGGCTAGCCCCGATGCTCTGTTCGCCCGTCCTTGTGGAGCCAAACGCCGCCTTCCAAGTAGCCCGGCTCGCCATTTCCTGGACTTACTGCCTGGAACAGCTGGGCAGCTTCGTCGTGTTCGGCTCGATAGCGCTCGTTTGACTCCTTTCGACCCAGGCCGGCCTTCTGGAAAAACGAAGGTTCTATCTCCTGGTCCTGGGTGAAACAGTGCGATGCGTCGTTGACGCGTTGGTGGACGGCTGTTCCGCTTTCCTCAAAGTTGTACTCGGCCACCCAATCGGCCTCGCGTCGGAGGCTGATGCTGGCATCGCCTTTTTCGTTGAGCAGCTCTTCGAGCTTAAGGGGCGTCACGACGACGTCGACTCCGCGTTTGCGGACCAGAACGAACATCGTCCTTGCCGCGGTCGCGAAGTAGAGGGCTCCCATCCAGCGAGAGGAGGCGGTCGCCTGCATCTTGAAGCCCTTGGCGCGCAGTTCTGCAATCAGCTCATCACGGGTCATCGCTTTCCTTTCAGCGTGCTCGACCTGGGCCCGCCAAGCGCGCCGCCTGGCTGAGCCGGCACCAGTTCGGCGGTAAGCATTGTGTCTTACATTTGAACCGCCATCCCTCGACCCAAGGCAGGCAGGGCGTCGGGCCTGCGCGGGTTCGGTGGTTTCGCCCGGTCGCCGGGGCAGGCGCTCATTTCATCTCAGACGTCTCCGATGAGCGCATCACGCGCCGATTCACGTGCCGCGTGGTCCTCGTGGAAGCGCACCCGGGAGCGCACGAACTTCTTGGCGCCACGCTTGGCATTCGCGTAGCCCTGATGGCCGTTGGAGTTGTCTCCGCCGAAGCAGGTCCCGATGGTGCGGTCTGACAGTGCCGAATAAGAGCCGGCGCCGTCGAGGGGGCTGTGCCGATAGCGCTCGCTGTCCTTGCGGGACTTGTCGCCCTGGCGGCGGTGGTTGGTCTTGCTCATCGAGAACCCTTCGCCTGGTCAGAAGCTGCTGTGAAAGCCCCGCTCGAACGGGAAGTTGACCTTCAGCACTTCCGCGGCCAAGTGTCCGGAGTCGTACAGCGCGGTGACTGCTTCCCGGAAGGCGACCACCTTGGCCGGCTGCTTCCCCCGCCAGTGCTCGACGGCTGAGAACCCCTTCACGACATAGACGCAACCGGAGACGAAGTCCGGGGCCCTTTCCTTGGAGCGCAGAACCCGCAGCGTGCAGGTCGCGACGTCCCAGGACGCGCCTTCCTTGGGGTTGGGCAGCTGGATGTAGATGCTGGGGTCGCTGAACGAGGACTCGTTCCATGCGCAGATGGCGGGGAACCCCGAGCGAAGGAGCTGATTTTCCAGGCGCAGCAGCAGAGCCTCGATGGCCAGGTTGCGGGCTTGGTAGAAAAGCTCGTTCATGCCGCCAGGGGTCGGCTGGAGCGTTCGGAGCTTCGTAATCTTCTGAGCGAGTTGCATGAGATGCGTGGGGGTGAGGCGCGGCGCGCGGGTGGGAACCTATAGCGGAACCGTCTTAAACCCGCTTGGGGCACTGGCCTCGAACCGCCGCGCTCCCTATACCAGGAAGGCTGCCAAAGCCTGCCGCGCGAGCCTCTTCGGAGGTCCGGTAAATTTGGCGGTTCCCAGAACCCTGTCAGACGCAGCTTTCCCAGTCATTCCGACTGGCCTTGCTGGCAACTCGCGCACCCAAGCTTTACCCCTATCGGAGGCCAGTCAGAACCTGATTGGAAACAAAAATGGACATTTCTCAAAGCAAGCTCAAGGCCAAAGTTCTCTCGACGTACCTGCGCGAGATTGGCTCGCCCATCAAGCACGGCCAGGCGCTCGACGCCATGGCCCGCATCAACGGGCACCGTACCTGGAACGAGTTTTCTGCATCTGCACAGAACGTCGACCTGGCGCCTGCCGTGTCGCAGACCATGCATGTGCTCCCTGTGCTCAGCGTCTTCGCCGGCCAGCGCGACACGTTGCGGGCCCCTGCTCGCATCAAGTCGGACGACAACCGCATGACGGCGGACTTCGATGCCACTGCCTGGCTGGACCAGGCCAGCGACAAGGAGCTCTCGGACCTGGTTGAAATCGGATTCGGAGGCGACTACGCATCCGACGCCGCCGGCGAGTTCATGGGCGCGCGGGACGCAGAGGTCGATGCGGTGTTCAAGTACATCGAGCGGGCGCAGGAGTTCCTCGGCCGCCGGGAATCACTCGGCTTCGAAGTCGACGTGAACCCGGAAGGTGTCTGGGCTTACCTGCGGGCGTTCCGGTACGCGCTGTATGTCCGGCTCACCCTGGCGCAGCATTTCGGTCCGGTTGCCAAATGGCCAGCAGACCTTGTCGTCTCGCGGCTGAGCACTGAGCCCGCAACCTTCGTCATCGAAACGCCCGGCGTCAAGGAAACGAGTTTTGCAGACGAGGACTTCGCCTGGACGGCCGTTGGCCGCGCCCTGGAGGAAGGCCTCGCGGACGAGCGCGGCATCACGATGGAGGCCGAGGAAGTCGCCCCGTGGTCGGGAATCCGGGAAGGCAGCACACCCGCACTGCCGACTCTGGTTCCCGGCCGTTTCCTGGAGGAGGGTGGCAAGCACCTGGTGCTGGCGGGTACGTCCCCGCTCACGCACGCGGAGCTCCGCCGCATCACCGACGATGGTGAACACGTCCTGGACGTCGTGCTTGGCGTAGAACTAGAGGACATCGCCTCAGGCATTGACTCGCTCAACGACCACGTTTCCGAGCGCATCACTGGCGGCATCTGCGACCTCACCGGTCTCAGCTACCACGGCTATGCCGGCGCGGACGTTGCCGACCTTGCGGGCAACTTTGGCGCCATCATCCGCGTCCGGGCGCACTGGACGCCGATTGACGGCATCGAGGACGACAACGAAGGCTAACCCCGTGCGCCCCTGAGCGCTCATTCGACCCTGCTGGCAAGCGATTGCTGGCAGGGTTTTTTCTTGGCTCCTCGAGGCGCTACGGCGAGACCGACGTCGACCTTCGCGACTCCGGGTTCGGGAGGCACGAGCACCTCGAGGACCTCTAGCGCATCTTCAAGGGCTGACGCCCTTTTCGGTTCTTGCAGGCTGTGCAGGCTTTGCCTGACAATTTCGACCGCTGGACGTCCGCAACGGCGTCAGGCTGGCCAATAAGCTACCAAGTCAGACCTGAGGTCGCTGGCTCGTGGGTGCTGCTGCAGGTTCTGCTCCAGCGAGCGTGTTGCCGAGGTCCGCCTGCGTCGAACAAGATTGGAGAGGAGAAGTCGGGAATGGAACCTGGAGATTTGGCCGCAGGCGCAGTGCGCCGGAGCTCGCCAGGCCTGGCGCGCCTCGCACGGCTCCTCGGGTGGCTGGAGCTCATCCTTTTCGGGTTGGCTGTTGCCTCCATCGCCATCTCCGCGCAGAACATCTTGGCGGGAGATGCCTTTGCACTCAGGTCATTGAGGTCGTTCGCAAAGGTTTCCGCTTGGTTCTTCGGCCAGTGCCTGTGGTGCACAGGACGCGAGACCACAGGGGGCATCCTGGCGAACCTGGCTGGGGGTTTCGGCTACCTCCTCGGGGTGTTCTCCCCGCTGGTGTTTGGGCTAGGACTGGGCATTTTGCGCAGGGCTGTCGAGCTTCGCGCCTCAGCTCTGGACAGGGCGGCGGGCACACCTTGGCCCGCTGTGTGGCTGCGCCCATCATTCCTTGCTCCGGCGCTCGCGGCGGCGGGTAGCCTGGTGCTCGCGCTTAGTGCCGTCTACAGCAGCTCGCGGCCCGCGTCGTCCCCTGCAAGACCGTCTTCGGCTGAAGCGTTTTTGGATTCGCCTTCAGGAACATCCCTGTTTGTCGTGCAGGTGGGCGTCTTCGAGAATGAAGAGGAGGCGAACCGCGTCCAGGCGATGCTGGAGCGCGTCGGTCTGCGTCCCTTCGCCACGGCGCCGCAAGGAGGGAAGGTGCGTGTGCGCCTGGGGCCATACCCGAGTCGCGATGACGCTCTGACGGCCGCGCAGGCCGTAAGAAGGCTCGAACTCCCAGCCGCGGTGCTCGACGTCAGCCGTTGAGGGCCGCTTCGCCCGAAAGCGAAACAAAAGTGCCTGCTCGAGAGGCGCAGACGGGCAACGCCTGCTAGCGGGCCTCTCTTCAGGAGCAGACGCTGCAGCGAGAAAAGGGCCCCCGTGTGATGCTTCACAGGGGGCCAGGGTCGTCACGCAAGAAGGGAGGAGGAGAGGGGTATTGCAGCGCGACGACGATGCAATCATGATGCACCCCTCCAATGAAGGGCGTCGGCGAGTATGCAGCGGCTGGGCAGGCCGTGTCCTAACCCGAAAGCTCCAGGCGCGCCCTAACCAGGATGCAAAAGAACAGAGCCCGGGTTCTCCCGGGCTCTGTGATGTGGCCGCTTGTCGGCTTCAGCTGAACTTGAACTGGAGCCTGGTGCCGTACTGCGTGTAAGGCGTGGGAGCGACCGGGCCGTAGGTGCCCGTGGTCAACGCCTTGCGGGTAGCCGTCACCTTCACGACGCAACTGGCGCCGGGAGCGACATTGCTGCACGCCGACATGTCATAGGTGAAGTTCGCCGGGACAAAGTTGTTGTAGCCCGTCACGTTGTTGATTCCGGTCCAGTTTGCATTCTGCGTCCCGTCGTTGCGCACGGTCGCATTGAGTGTCTTCGACGTGCCCACGGCCAGTGCACCGAAGTCCACCAAGCCATTAGCCGGTGAGACGACGTTTGGTTTGTTACCAAGGATGGTTGCGGTCAGTGGCTTCACGCCCTTGATTGTCCCGCCATCGGGAATCGTCGCCGTGTATGCAACGCTGTAAGTTCCTACCCCGATACTAGAGCCAGCGCTCAGGTAGAACGAGAGTGCGCAAGTTTGACCAGGCGGAACGTTCACGCAGTTGTTGCTATCTCCAAAGAATGGGCTGGTAACGCTATTTCCGAATACCACACTAGGGATGGTCGCTGTTCCCGTGTTCAAGAACTCAACGCTGTCAGGGTACCCCCCGCTGTTGTACGGCACAGCAAAGGCCGGATGGTGCACGACAGACAACTCACGATAGACCCCTGTGCCGGAGACCGTGAAGCTCGTCTGCCCCCCCGGGCCGTCGTGGAATACGGTGACGAGGGCTGTGCTGATACCCATCGTCGTTGGCGTGAAGGCAATTCGGACTGCGAAGTCAGTTGCACCAGAAGGTGCAGTAGCCGCGTCGAAGCCAGGCAGGTCCCGTGTCACTGATTCCAGGTAAGGACTTGCGTAGTTCGTTATCGAGCTCGCCGTTGTCGAATCCCGAGAGCCTCGACCTGTCGCGGCAATCTTGAACGGGGTACCCGACTGGACCTGAACACCGGTGAACCGGACCGCACCCGCCGTCCCCATGTTGCGCACGAAGAAATACTTGAACGAGGAGCTGCCGACGAGTGCATCGCCGAGGGGAGTGGGCGGCACATACCCCGGGCCCTCGGACACTGCGAAGCTCACGTCATACGCCGTGCGCGCAGTGAGGTCGAGCGGCAGGGGGGAGACGTTGTCGCCGTTGTGCTCGACCAGTAGCTGCGCATTGAAGTCGCCAATCTTGTTCGGAGCGAACTCAATCCGGACGTACGAGCCGGCCGGGAGATTGACGGCGACGTCGCGAGTTCCCGCCGGTGGAACGGCCCCTGTATATGAGGCAATCGAAAAGGCCGAAGCATCGGGTCCGACGATGCGGAATCTCGTAATTTGGAGGCTGCCCGCTTGCGTAGGGTTCACCACATAGAAGACCTTACCCTTTGATGCGTTGACGCCGTTCGGGTTGTACGTGACGAGGCCGAAGTCGGGCGAGACGAC
>NZ_LR594659.1:5092500-5240000 GCF_901827155.1 Variovorax sp. PBL-H6 | reverse complement strand
GTGTAGACCCGAAACCAAGTGATCTATCCATGGCCAGGATGAAGGTGCCGTAACAGGTACTGGAGGTCCGAACCGACTAGTGTTGCAAAACTAGCGGATGAGCTGTGGATAGGGGTGAAAGGCTAAACAAACTTGGAAATAGCTGGTTCTCTCCGAAAACTATTTAGGTAGTGCCTCAAGTATTACCGTCGGGGGTAGAGCACTGTTTTGGCTAGGGGGTCATGGCGACTTACCAAACCAAGGCAAACTCCGAATACCGACGAGTACAGCTTGGGAGACAGAGCACCGGGTGCTAACGTCCGGACTCAAGAGGGAAACAACCCAGACCGCCAGCTAAGGTCCCTAAAATTGGCTAAGTGGGAAACGAAGTGGGAAGGCTAAAACAGTCAGGATGTTGGCTTAGAAGCAGCCATCATTTAAAGAAAGCGTAATAGCTCACTGATCGAGTCGTCCTGCGCGGAAGATGTAACGGGGCTAAGCCAGTTACCGAAGCTGCGGATGCACAGTTTACTGTGCGTGGTAGGAGAGCGTTCTGTAAGCCTGTGAAGGTGCGTTGTAAAGCGTGCTGGAGGTATCAGAAGTGCGAATGCTGACATGAGTAGCGTTAAAGGGGGTGAAAAGCCCCCTCGCCGTAAGCGCAAGGTTTTCTACGCAACGTTCATCGGCGTAGAGTGAGTCGGCCCCTAAGGCGAGGCAGAGATGCGTAGCTGATGGGAAACAGGTCAATATTCCTGTACCGATGTGTAGTGCGATGTGGGGACGGATCTTAATAGGTCATCCGGGTGTTGGATATCCCGGTTTAGTTGGAAGTAGGCGTGCGTTAGGCAAATCCGGCGCACATATACCGAGGCCAACGATCGAGCCAGCTTGCTGGTGAAGTGACTGAACGAGGTTCCAGGAAAAGCCACTAAGCTTCAGCTGCACACGACCGTACCGCAAACCGACACTGGTGCGCGAGATGAGTATTCTAAGGCGCTTGAGAGAACTCAGGAGAAGGAACTCGGCAAATTGACACCGTAACTTCGGAAGAAGGTGTGCCCTAATAGTGTGAAGTGAACAACGGAGCATGAATGGGTTGCAAAAAATCGGTGGCTGCGACTGTTTATTAAAAACACAGCACTCTGCAAACACGAAAGTGGACGTATAGGGTGTGACGCCTGCCCGGTGCTGGAAGATTAAATGATGGGGTGCAAGCTCTTGATTGAAGTCCCAGTAAACGGCGGCCGTAACTATAACGGTCCTAAGGTAGCGAAATTCCTTGTCGGGTAAGTTCCGACCTGCACGAATGGCGTAACGATGGCCACACTGTCTCCTCCTGAGACTCAGCGAAGTTGAAATGTTTGTGATGATGCAATCTCCCCGCGGAAAGACGGAAAGACCCCATGAACCTTTACTGTAGCTTTGTATTGGACTTTGAACAGATCTGTGTAGGATAGGTGGGAGGCTTTGAAGTGTGGTCGCTAGATCGCATGGAGCCAACGTTGAAATACCACCCTGGTGTGTTTGAGGTTCTAACCTAGGTCCATTATCTGGATTGGGGACAGTGCATGGTAGGCAGTTTGACTGGGGCGGTCTCCTCCCAAAGCGTAACGGAGGAGTTCGAAGGTACGCTAGTTACGGTCGGACATCGTGACGATAGTGCAATGGCATAAGCGTGCTTAACTGCGAGACTGACAAGTCGAGCAGATGCGAAAGCAGGACATAGTGATCCGGTGGTTCTGTATGGAAGGGCCATCGCTCAACGGATAAAAGGTACTCTGGGGATAACAGGCTGATACCGCCCAAGAGTTCATATCGACGGCGGTGTTTGGCACCTCGATGTCGGCTCATCTCATCCTGGGGCTGTAGCCGGTCCCAAGGGTATGGCTGTTCGCCATTTAAAGAGGTACGTGAGCTGGGTTTAAAACGTCGTGAGACAGTTTGGTCCCTATCTTCCGTGGGCGCTGCAGATTTGAGGAAGCCTGCTCCTAGTACGAGAGGACCGGAGTGGACACACCTCTGGTGTATCGGTTGTCACGCCAGTGGCATTGCCGAGTAGCTAAGTGTGGAAGAGATAACCGCTGAAAGCATCTAAGCGGGAAACTCGTTTCAAGATGAGATCTGCCGGGGCCTTGAGCCCCCTTAAGAGTCGTTCTAGACCAGGACGTTGATAGGTCGGGTGTGGAAGCGCAGCAATGCGTTAAGCTAACCGATACTAATTGCTCGTGCGGCTTGACCCTATAACTTTGATCTCCCAGATCAAGGTTTTATGCCAAGTGACGCAGTCAAATACCAAGCTGATTTAACTCTATGAATTCGCCGTCTTGACCTCAACACCAAGACAGCACCCCTTTATGCCTGATGACCATAGCGAGGTGGTCCCACTCCTTCCCATCCCGAACAGGACAGTGAAACGCCTCAGCGCCGATGATAGTGCGGGTTCCCGTGTGAAAGTAGGTCATCGTCAGGCTCTTACAGCCACAAAAAGCCCAACCAGCAATGGTTGGGCTTTTTGCTTTTAGAACCCCCGCACGCGCTACCATCCCAATACCCCAGCCACTGGCGGCCATACAGGTTAACGGAAGCCCCAACGCCCAACGCCCAACGCCCAACGCCCAACGCCCAACGCCCAACGCCCAACGCCCAACGCCCATCGACCTACATCTGCCCCTGCAAAGCCCCGCAGGCAGCGCGTTCAAGGCCCGTCGGTACGGAGCTCCCGCCGAAGGATCTTCCCCACGTTAGTTTTTGGCAGGCTATGTCGAAACTCGATGTGCTTGGGGCGCTTGTACCCGGTCAGTTGATCATTGCAGTAACGTGTCACGGCGTCCTCGGTCAGTGTGAGGTCCTTGCGGACCACGAAGACTTTAATCGCCTCGCCTTGCTTTTCGTCGGGCACCCCGATTGCCGCGCATTCAAGCACGCCCGGGCACAGCGAGATAACGTTCTCGAGCTCGTTCGGGAACACGTTGAAGCCGCTCACGAGGATCATGTCCTTCTTACGGTCAACGATCCGGCTGTAGCCGTCCTCCTGCATGAGCGCAATGTCGCCAGTGCGCATAAAGCCATCTGCAGTGAACGCCGCCCTGGTTTCTGCAGGTTGGTTGTAGTAGCCGACCATCACGTTGGGCCCCTTGATGCAGAGCTCGCCTGGCTCGTCGAGGGGCAGGGAGCAGCCTTCGTCATCCTTGATCGCAATTTCAATACCGGGCAGCGGCAAGCCGATGGTGCCCGTGAAGGCGATGTTGGACACCGGGTTGTTTGTTCCGATCGCGCAGGTCTCGCTCATGCCCCAGCCCTCAATCATCGGACAGCCTGTCGTCTCGAACCACTTCCGGGCCGTTCCCGCTGATGCGGCCATACCCCCGGCCTGGGAGATGAGAAGGCTGGAGAAGTCGATGGTCTTGAACTCTGGATGCATCAACAACGCATTAAAGAGCGTGTTCACCGCCGGGAGCATGTGGAAGGGCCTCTTCTTGAGCTCGACGATGAACTTGTCGATATCGCGCGGGTTGGGGATCAACGTGAGATGCGATCCCAGGCGAATCGCGAGCAGGCATAGCGTCAGTGCAAAGATGTGATAGAGCGGCAGCGCTGCGATGCTATTGATTTTGGACGAGTCGCCTGCGCGCCCGAGCGCCGGCTTGAACCAGGCTTCGGCCTGCAACGTGGCCGCGATGATGTTGCGGTGTGTCAAGACGGCACCCTTAGACAAACCGGTAGTGCCTCCTGTGTATTGCAGGAAGGCGATCGAGTCGAGCGTGCTCGTGTCCAATCCGAGCTTGAGTGCTTTGCCGTCCGCGATCACCTTCGGAAAGGGTACTACTGTACGGCCCCTGTCGAGAGGGAGCTTGTACGGGGGTACCATCTTGGCGAGATGTCGTACTGCCAGCGTGATCCATGTGCCGTAAAGGCCGCCAAGCAGGTCGCCCATGGAAGCGACGACCACATGCTTGAGGGTCGTCTGATCGATCACCTGTTCTAGCGTCGCTGCAAAGTTCTCGAGAATGACGATCGCCGTCGCACCGGAATCCTTCAGTTGATGCTCGAGCTCGCGCGCGGTGTATAGCGGATTGACATTGACGCAGGTGTAGCCCGCGCGTAGAACCCCTGCCATGGTGACCGCAAATTGCGGCACGTTGGGCAGCATGATGGCCACGCGAGCCCCGACCTCCAGCCCGCGCGCCTGGAGCCAAGCCCCCAGCGCCCTGGACAATTCGTCCAGTTCCGCATAGCTCATCCACTTGTCCATGCACACCGAGAAGGGTCGCTTTGCGTAGCGATCGAAAGACTCGTCGAACAACTGGGCCAGCGAACGGTACTGCTCGGGATGCACCTCGTGCGGTACGCCCGGCGGATAGCTTTTCAAGACGGCTGATTGCATGCGAATTCCTTTGCCGGCGGATTGTCGAAGCGAGCTGGGCCGTGCCGCCAGCGGGCTTGTCCCAGTGTCGCGGAAGATCTGTTTCGCGTGCGATAGTCGGGCGCATGGTCGCGCGTGTTCAGAAATGCATCGTGTTGGCTTGGCTGCTGGCAGCCGCTTGGTGGACTGGCGGCTGGTGGCCTGTCGCTCCCGGCGTGGCCGTAGCCGGCCTTCTGACCTTGAGCCTGGCTCACACGGCTTTCCTGGCGCTGGAGTTCATTGCGAGCTATCACGTCAGCCGACGAGACCCGTCAGGACGCGCCACTCCGATGCAGTGCGCGCGGGCGTGGGCTGCCGAAAGCCGGATGGCGCTGTGGGTGTTCTGCTGGCAACAGCCGTTCCGCTCGCAGGCAGTTCCCGATCATTTGCCCGTGAGCAGCGGCCGGCGTGGCGTGGTGCTGCTGCACGGGTTCCTGTGCAATCGGGGGTTCTGGAATCCCTGGCTCCAGGAATTGCGTGCGACCGGACACGCCTTCATCGCTCTCGATCTAGAGCCAGTCTTCGGCTCGATCGATCACTACGTGACGGTACTTGACCAGGCAATCTCGCGTGTGACCGCTGCAACTGGACACTCGCCAGTCCTGATCTGCCACAGCATGGGCGGCCTGGCCGCCAGAGCCTGGCTGCGGAGCGCGGATGCTGCGCGCGTGCATCGCATCGTCACGATTGGCACGCCGCACCGTGGCACTTGGCTGGCACGCTTCGGCCGTACCGCGAACGGACGCCAGATGCGAATAGACGACGAATGGATCCGGCAAATGGACAGCGCATTCGGGAGCGAAGTGCCGTTTACCTGCTGGTACTCGAATTGCGACAACATCGTCTTCCCGACGTCATCGGCCACGCTCCCCGGCGCAGACAACAGGCTTGCCGCCGGGCGCGGCCATGTGGAAATGGCGTTTGTCGCGAGCCTGCGGCAGCAGACCTTCGCACTGCTCGACGAGTGAAAACCTCGTGCTCAGCGAGAGGACTCGCCCTGCAGCAATACCCCGGCTTCGATGTCTGGCTCCCGGGAAAGCGCTTGGTAAAAGGGCGTGAAGTCCGGCGCCGTCAGGTCAAAGAGCTGGGCGAGGCTGTCGATCACGAAGTAGTTGCGCTGGTCGGTGTCGATCTTGTAGCGCGTACGCGTGGCTCGCAGCAGAGAGCTGTAGAGCCGTTCATTGATCTCCTCGAAGCGCGGAACTCGGTCCTTGAACGCCGAGAAGCGGCAGTGATTCGATAAACATGCCTCAAGCCAGTCCCGACGACTGCGCGGCCTGCCGTTCGAAGGCGACGGTAGGTGTCCTGGTCGGCCGGCGTGTAGCTGGCCCAGTCCTGCGGACAGGTGTAGTCCGCGAGCACGGCGCCGCCGCGCGAATAATCGCCGCGTGGCGGCCGGTCCGTTTGACCGTAGACCGCGGGCATGACCGCACCGGAAGGCGTCTTCGTGAACGCTCCGGAAGATGGTTACTTGAGCCAGCGGTCCATGACGCGCTGGAACTCGCCGTCCGCTCGTGCCAGGTGCAGCCACTGGTCGACATAGGCCTTGAATGCGATGTCATCGCGCGGCAGCATCCAGGCCATCTCACCGTACTGCAGCGGCCTGTCGGGATTGATTGCGCAGAGGCCCGGCTTCAGCTTCTGCTGCGTGATCGCTTCCGCCGCTTCCGTTACGAAGACATCGGCACGGTTCGCCAGGATCTCATCGAAGATCGTCACGTTCTCGCCATGCAGCGTGAGCCGGGCTCGCTTGAAGTTGGCACGCGCGAAGCGCTCGTTGCTTCCGCCGGGGTTGAAGATCACCCGCACCTCGGGCTTGTCGATGGCGGCGACGCTCTGGTACTTGGCGGCGTCGGCACAGCGCGCAATCGGTGTTTTGCCGTTGACCATGTAAGGCGCGCTGAAGAAGGCGCGCTTTTGTCGCTCGGTGGTCACCGAGACTCCGCCCACCGCGAGCTCGCACTTGCCGGCGGCAAGGTCCGGCAGCAGGTTGGCCCAGGTTGTCTTGACCCACTCTGGCTTCGCATTGAGGCTGCTGCCGAAACTGGCCATCAGGTCGACATCGATTCCCTCATAGCTCGCATCGGGCTTCTGAAAGCTGAAAGGCTTGTAGTCGCCCGGCGTGCAGATGCGCAGCACGCCTGTCTTCTGCACTGCATCGAGACGCGATGTGGTCACGGACTGCGGCTGCTGCTGCGGGTTCATCGCACAGCCACCGAGCACGAGGACAGCAGCCGCGATCGATGAATAGCCAATCCAAAAGCTCAAGCGCATTCCTTGCTCCTGTTTGTGATGGAGCAACTATTGTGCGGCGCTCAATACACCCCGACGCATCTGGTCGAGCTCGATGCTCTCGAACAGGGCCTTGAAGTTGCCATTGCCGAAGCCATCGTCCCCTTTGCGCTGGATGAATTCGAAGAAGATCGGGCCCAACTGGTTCTCGCTGAAGATCTGCAGCAGCAGCGCGTCCTTCTTGCCGTCGATCAGGATCTTGCGCTTGTGAAGTTCATTGACACTTTCCCCGTGGCCCGGGATGCGCTTGTCGACGAGTTCGTAGTAGGTATCGATGGTGTCGAGCAGCTTGACGCCGCTTGCGCGCAGCGCGTCAACCGTCTTGTACAGGTCGTTCGAGCCCATCGCGATGTGCTGAATGCCTTCCCCGCGATAGAGGTCCAGGTACTCCTGGATCTGGCCGGGCTGCTCCTTGCCTTCCTCGTTGATCGGGATGCGGATCTTGCCGCAGGGGCTGGTCATCGCTTTGCTCTTCACGCCCGTGACCTGGCCTTCGATGTCGAAGTACTTGACTTCTCGGAAGTTGAACAGACGCTCGTAGAAGTCGGCCCACTCGTTCATCCGCCCACGATGCACGTTGTGCGTGAGGTGGTCGATGTAGGTCAGCCCATTGCCTTCTGGCGCCAGCGCTTGCAGTGCCGTCAGGCCGGGCAGGGCTTCGAAGTCGACGTCGTAGAACCCGATGTTGCCGATGTCGCCCGGCTGCGAGCCGTTCTTGCCGCGCCAGCGATCGACCAGGTAGATCAGGCTGTCGCCGATACCCTTGATCGCCGGGATGTTCAGCTCGCCAGGGCCGGCCTTGTCGGCAAAGCCCCAGGCACCCAGCGAGGTTGCGCGCTCGTAGGCGGCCTTGGCGTCCTGCACCCGGAAGGCGATGGCACAGACGCTCGGGCCGTGCTGGCGGGCAAACCGCTGGGCGAAGGAGTCCGGCTCCGCGTTCACGATGAAGTTGATCGTACCCTGGCGATACAGCAGCACGTTCTTGTGGCGATGCTTCGCGACCGCCTTGAAGCCCATGCGCTCGAAGACCTGGCCCATGGCGATCGGATCGGGCGCGGCATATTCGATGAACTCGAAGCCATCGGTACCCATGGGGTTGTCCCACGTAGTGAAAGCGGGGGCGTCGACGGTGCTCATGAGGCGTCTCCAGAAAGAAGTGGCAGGTTAATTCAGTGTGGCGTTGCGATTGCGCACGCAGGTGTGGAACTGTAAGAGCGCACCTCCTCACGATTCCAGCGAAACCAGGCCCACAACCGACTCACAACGCAAGGACACTGTGGAAATTCCCAAAGGAACGCACTTGACAAGCGGGATCGGCTGATATTGCGCAGCAGCCGACCAGGCGATGGCCGGGCCACTTACGACCAAACTCGCCGAGGCCGTCAGCCTCTCGCCGAGCGCGGTGCTGCGGCGGGTGCGGCGGGTGCGGCGTCTCGGGGAGAGCAGCGTCGTAGCCGATATGGCCCACTACAGCCGTTTCATCATAAACACGCTGCTCAAGCACCCCAGCGTGGAAGACTTCAAAACCAGTTTCGTGCTGGACAGGGGTGAAGGCCACTACCGCTGTGCCGATATAGCAACAGGCAGGTTGCCATCTGCTGCTTCGAGTTTGTAATCTTATGAATTACTTTTTAGGCATTGCGACCTTGCCGGTTAGGGGAAAACCCTTATATTGGAGCTATGAATACCGCCAAGGCACTTCTGAAAGCCTCGCTCGGCATCGGCTCCTTCCTGAAAACGCCCATGATTGAAGCCCGGCCGCGCGCCGCCTCGACCGCTCCCGTGATGGTGCCGATCCGCTCGATCGGACCACGCGAGCGGGATCGCATCGCGCAGCACCTGCTCGCGCTCAAGCCCCACGACCGTTACCTGCGCTTCGGCTACGCCGCCTCCGACGAGCAGATCCAGCGCTATGTCGACGGTCTCGATTTCGATCGCGACGAGCTCTTCGGCATCTACAACCGCCGTCTCGACCTGATCGCGATGGCGCACCTCGCCTTTGCCCCCGACGATCAGCTCAAGGATTGCGCCGAGTTCGGCGTCTCCGTCGCAGAGCACGCACGCGGCCGCGGTTATGGGGCCCGCCTGTTCGAGCGCGCGGCAGTGATTGCGCGCAACGAGGGTGTCGGCATGCTCTTCATCCACGCGCTGAGCGAAAACATGGCCATGCTCAAGATTGCGCGCAATGCCGGCGCGACCGTGGTGCGCAGCGGCTCCGAATCCGAAGCCCATCTGCAACTGCCCAACGCCACCTTCGACAGCCGCATGAGCGAGATCGCGCTAGAACACTACGCCGAGGTCGACTTCCAGCTCAAGACACGTGCCAAGCAGTTCTGGGCCCTGCTGGCCACTCTGCAGGAGATCCGCAGCGGCGTGCGCGCCGCGCGTGAGCAGTCTTCGCCTTGACCGGCAGTTGCCGCAGGCGACCGGCGGAGCCCCGCGGGGCCGGCCCGTTCCGGTATCCTTGCGATTCCCCAACTCCGCCCTGCCGCAGTGGCTGACCCTCATCCCGACCGCGTGCCCGTTGAACGCGAGGACAAGCGCAGTTTCCTCCAGAAACTGGCCGAGTTCATTCATCCCGGACCCGACTCGCGTGACGAGTTGATCGAAACCCTCGCCGACGCCGAAGACAACGACGTGATCGGCGCCGAATCGCGCGTCATGCTCGAAGGCGTGCTGCGCATGGCCGACATGAGCGCCGGCGACGTGATGGTGGCCGCTCCGCGCATGGACCTGGTCAACATCGATGCACCCTACGAGGCGCTGCTCAACCTGGTAATCGACGCGGCGCACTCGCGCTTTCCGGTTTACGAGGGCGAGAAGGAAAACATCATCGGTATCCTGCTCGCGAAGGACCTGCTCAAGCTGCAGCGCGCGCCAGGGCTCAACATCCGCGCGCTGCTGCGTCCCGCCACGTTCGTGCCCGAAAGCAAGGGCCTGAACGATCTGCTGCGTGAATTCCGGGGCAATCGCAACCATCTGGCGATCGTGATCGACGAGTTCGGCCGCGTTGCCGGGCTCATCACCATCGAGGACGTCCTGGAGCAGATCGTCGGCGAAATCGAGGACGAATTCGACATCGCCGAAGACGAGGGTGACATCTTCGGGCTGGCCGACCGCACCTACCGTGTCTCGGGCGACACGCCGATCGAGCGCGTGGCCGAGGCCTTCGGCATCGTCTTCGACGAAGAGATGCTGAGCGAGGACTTCGACACCATCGGCGGCCTGATCGCCCACGAAATGGGCCATGTGCCCAAGCGCGGCGAGCACTATGCGCTGGGTGCCTTCGACTTCGTCGTGCTCCACACGAAGGGCGGTGCTGTGCGCTGGTTCAAGGTCTCGCCAGCGCGTGGCGACGACGCGGGCGATTGAAAACGCCGGTGCGCCCGCTGGGCTTCGCATTCGCAGGTCTCGCGCAGGCCGCGTCCATCGCGGCTCCCTGGAACGGCCAGCCATTGTGGTGGCTGCAACTGCTTTCCCTGGCCGCGCTGGTCTGGCAGCTCGATGCGCTGCCGGATCGCACCGGGCCGCGACGCGCGTGGCGCAGTGCGGTGTTCTACGGCTGGGTGTTCTCGACCGCCTGGCTGTGCGGCACCTTCTGGTGGCTCTTCGTCTCGATGCACACCTACGGCGGACTCGCTGCGCCGCTGGCCGCGATGGCCGTGCTGGCGCTGTCCGCGGCCCTGTCGCTGTACTACGCCGCTGCCGCGGCCGTCTATGTCGCGTTCGCGCCGGTCCATCGCGTGGGCGCCGTGCTCCTGTTCGCTGCTGCCTGGACTTTGGCTGAGCTGCTGCGCAACAGCTTGTTCACAGGTTTTCCTTGGGGGGCCGGCGGGTACGCCCACGTCGATGGTCCGCTCACGGCTTATGCGCCCTGGCTGGGCGCATATGGCGTCGGCGCCGTCGCGGCCGCCATCGCGGCGCTCGCAGCAGCCGCGTTGCGCGCCACGCGAGCCGGCGCGCGGATGCGTGAACTCGGCGCCGCCCTGATCCTCCTGGCCGCGCCGGCGCTGTTCACCGCGGTGCGGGGCGCACCCGACGACGCGGCGCTTTCGCGTGGCCGCATCGACGTGGCGCTGCTGCAAGGCAATATCCCGCAAGACGAGAAGTTCATCCCCAGTGGCGGCATCGCCACTGCGCTGCAGTGGTACGGCGAACAACTGCAGCGCGCCACCGAGCCGCTGGTGATCACGCCCGAAACCGCGCTGCCCCTTCTGCCGTCGCAACTGCCGCCCGGCTATCTCGATGCCATCGCGGCGCACTACACGGCCGGCTCGCAGACCGCGATCGTGGGCCTGCCGCTGGGCGATGGCCGCGTCTACACCAACTCGGTGCTGGCCTTCGGCCCCGGGCGCAGCGCGCCTTACCGCTACGACAAGCACCACCTCGTGCCTTTCGGCGAGTTCGTGCCGGGCCTGTTCCGCTGGTTCACCGACCTGATGAACATCCCGCTCGGCGACTTCCAGAGCGGCGGGCTCGCGCAGCCGCCGCTGGACTGGCAGGGCCAGCGCATCGCCCCCAACATCTGCTACGAAGACCTGTTCGGCGACGAGATCGGCGCCAACTTCCGCCACGAGGCGAGCGCGCCCACGATCCTGCTCAACGTGAGCAACATTGCCTGGTTCGGCGATACGGTGGCGATCGACCAGCACCTGGCCATCTCGCGCATGCGTGCGCTCGAATTCCAGCGGCCGATGGTGCGTGCCACCAACACGGGAGCGACCGCGGTCATCGATCACCGCGGCCGCGTCACGCACGCACTGCCGCGTCTCACGCGTGGCGTGCTGGTCGCGTCGGTCGAAGGTCGCGCAGGGCTCACGCCCTATGCGTGGTGGGTCTCGCGCTTGGGGCTGTGGCCGTTGTGGGGCCTGGCGATCGTGGTCGTGGCGGCTGTGCCCTTCTTCACGCGGAAACGTGCCAGTCGCGCAGTTGCCCCGGGTTGAGCAGGCGCACGGGTCGAAGCGCACAAACGCGGTGGTGCCGGGCACGCCGATTGCCTGGGGAAGCGACACCCGCTCCATCGAGACCGCCGATGAAACCCGCCCGATTCGAACTCGAGCAGATGCACCTTTCGCCGCAGGACGCTTCGCCGCAGGACGCTTCGGTGCCATGGTGGCGCCATGCGCTGATCTATCAGATCTACCCGCTCTCCTTCCAGGACAGCGACGGCGACGGCAAGGGTGATCTGCCGGGCATCGCCGCGCGGCTGGACCATCTTTCATGGCTCGGGGTGGACGCGGTATGGCTCGGCCCCGTCCATCCCTCGCCGATGAAGGACTTCGGCTATGACATCGAGGATTTCACCGGCATCGACCCGGTCTTTGGCACGCTGGTCGACTTCGAGCGCCTGCTGGCCCTGCTCCATGCGCGTGGAATCCGGCTCATCCTCGACTTCGTGCCCAACCACACTTCGGACCGGCACCCCTGGTTCCAGGCTTCGCGCGCTTCGCGTTCCGACGCCAGGCGCGACTGGTACGTCTGGGCCGACCCTGCGCCCGACGGAGGGCCGCCGAACAACTGGCTCAGCCGCTTCGGAGGCAGCGCGTGGGCCTGGGACGAAGCGACGGGCCAGTACTACTATCACGCCTTCCTGAAGGAGCAGCCCGACCTCAACTGGCGCAACCCCGACGTGCGCGCGGCGATGTGCGAAGTGATGCGCACCTGGTTGCGGCGAGGGGTCGACGGTTTTCGCATCGATGCCGCCGCCGTGCTGGCCGAGGACCGGTACCTGCGCAACGACCCGCCCAACCCCGAGGCGGACAAGGCGCCCCCGCCCGAGCGGTACAAGCGCGTCTACACCAACTACCGGCCCGAAGTGCTGGACTGGCTCGCCGAACTGCGCCAGGCCGTCGAGCCTTTCGGAGACCGCGTGCTGCTCGGCGAGGTGGATACCTCGGGCGATCGCATCGCCGATTTCTACGGCAGTGCGGAGCGGCCGATCCTGCACCTGCCGCTCAACTACGGGCTGCTCGACGCGCCTTGGGAGGCGGACGGCGTGCGCAGGATGCTGGAGGACTACCTCGAGCTGGTGCTCGCGCAGGGCTGGCCGAACTGGGTGATAGGCGGTCACGACAAGAAACGCATGCATGACCTGCGCGGTCCCGAGCATCTGCGCGTGGTCGCCATGATGCTGCTCACGTTGCCGGGCACTTCCATCCTTTATGCCGGCGAGGAAATCGGAATGCGCGGCGCCCACGTTGAGCAGCCGCATGATCCTTTCGAACTTCTGGTGCCCGGCTGGGGCCTGGACCGGGATCCGCAGCGATCGCCCATGCAGTGGGACGCGACTGCGAACGCAGGCTTCACGCGAGGCCAGCCCTGGCTGCCGGCCGCCGAGGGATTCGAGCACTGCAACGTGGCGGCGCAGCGTGAGGATGCCGGCTCCCTGCTGACGCTGTATCGCGAACTGATCCGCCTGCGCCGATCGGACGCGGCGCTGCGCGAGGGCGCTTTCGAGCATCCGTTCGCGGCAGGCACGGTGCTGGGCTACACCCGACGCCATCGCAATCGCTGCCTCCTCGTTCTGCTGAACCTCGGCGGGACGCGGCAGATGGTGCGTCGTCCCGACGGGTGCCGTGCGAACGTACTTCTCGCCACCACGCAGGCGCCGCAGCACGCCGCCGCGCTCGACGGGACCGTGCCCTGCGAAGCCCACCAGGGACTCATCATCACGCTCGCCTGAGAGGCCGGATCGGCAAATTCGGCGAAGATGGGCGCATGAAGCCTTCGCCTTGCCACGAGCGCGTCAAGAAGCGCAGTCTCCGAGCGTGAGAGCCCTGCCTGGCCGCACCGCGACGACCTTGATGCTGGGCGTGGCGCAGACGCTGGCCTGGGCGTCCTCCTACTACATCCCTGCGGTCCTCGCCGGGCCCATGGGGGCCGAGTTCAATGTCTCTCCTTCCACGATCTTCGGCGCGTTCTCCGTCGCGCTCCTCGTGTCGGCTGCGACCGGGCCGTGGGCCGGGCGTGCAATCGATCGCTTCGGCGGCCGCCCGGTGCTGGTCGCGAGCAACCTGGTGTTCGCGGCAGGCCTGGCCGGGCTCGCGCTGTCGAGCCAGGTGCTCCATGTCTTCGCCGCATGGGTGCTGCTCGGCGTGGGAATGGGCAGCGGCTTGTACGAAGCCGCATTCGCGACCGCCGTGCGTTTGCACGGGCGCGACGCGCGCGGCGTCATCACCGGGATCACGTTGCTGGGGGGTCTTGCAAGTACGGTGGGATGGCCCCTGTCCGCCCTGCTCGCGGAGATCGCGGGATGGCGGGGCGCCTGCCTGGCCTGGGCTGGGCTGCATCTGGTCCTCGGCCTCCCGCTCAATGCATTGCTGCCGCCGCCGCCGTCCGCGCATGCCATTCAGGCGGAGGACGGCAAGGCCGAGCAGGGCCGCGCCGCCGCCCTGAGCGCGGCCGAGCAGCGCCGAGCAGCCTGGATCATGGCCTATGTCTTCGCCGTGAGTTGGTTCGTCAGCACTGCCATGGCCGCGCACCTGCCGCGGCTGCTGGTCGCCGGAGGGGCGACGCTCGCCTTGGCCGTGTCGATCGCGGCGCTGGTGGGCCCGGCGCAAGTCGCTGGCCGGCTGATCGAGTTCAGCTTGCTCAGGCGCGCGCACCCCCTGCTCTCTGCGCGGCTGGCCACGCTGGCCCATCCGCTCGGCGCCTTGTGCCTGGGCCTGTTCGGGATGCAGGCGGCCACAGCCTTCGCAGTGCTGCATGGGCTGGGCAACGGCATCCTGACCATCGCCATCGGGACGCTGCCCCTGCTGGTCTTCGGCCCGCAAGGCTATGGGCAGCGGCAAGGCCTCCTGATGGTGCCTGCGCGGATCGTGCAGGCAGGCGCGCCCTTCCTGTTCGGCCTTGCGCTCGAGCATTGGGGTGCCGGCGCGCTCTGGCTCTCCACGGGACTTGCTTTGTCGGCGTGCGCCGCCCTGCTGGCCATGAAGCTGCCGCAGGCCAGGCAAGGACGCCCGACGGATCCGGCGCCAGTGGAGGATGCCGCCGGCAGCCGCTGAATCGCTTCGGCGGCATTGGCCCATGCGCAGGAAGCATTCCGCCGGCATGACGGCCGCCTGCGCTTCCGCTATCGTCTCTGCGCTTCGTGAGATTCTTCACGCCAACAGGAGCCTCCATGTTCTTTGCCACCCGCATCCGTGCCTTCGCGGCCGCCGCGGCGTTGACGGCCGCCGCCGCCATCGCCCATGCCCAGCAGGCCCTGCCCAACGTCGTCATCCTCGCGACCGGCGGCACCATTGCCGGCGCCGGAGCCTCGGCCGCCAACAGCGCCACCTATGCCGCGGCCAAGGTGCCGGTCGACAAGCTGATTGCCGGCCTGCCAGAGATCTCGAAGGTTGCCACCGTGCGCGGCGAGCAGGTGTTCCAGATCGCTTCTGAGAGCTTCACCAACGACAACCTGATGGTGCTGGCCAAGCGCGTCTCGGCTCTCGCCAAGCAGGCCGACGTCGACGGCATCGTGATCACCCACGGCACGGACACGCTGGAGGAGACCGCCTACTTCCTCAACCTGGTGGTGCGCACCTCCAAGCCCATCGTGGTGGTCGGCTCGATGCGCCCGGGCACCGCGCTCTCGGCCGACGGCGCACTCAACCTGTACGACGCGGTCAACGTCGCCGCCAGCAAGGACGCGTCCGGCAAGGGCGTGCTGGTGACCATGAACGACGAGATCCAGAGCGGACGCGACGTCAGCAAGACGGTCAACATCAAGACCGAGGCCTTCAAGAGCCAGTGGGGTCCGCTGGGCATGATCGTGGAGGGCAAGAACTACTGGTTCCGCGCGCCGGTGAAGCGCCACACGGCCCAGTCGGAATTCAACATCGACGAGATCACCGCACTGCCCGCGGTCGACATCGTGTACGGCTACGGCAGCGTACCTTCCACCGCAATCGATGCGCTCGGCAAGAGCGGCGTCAAGGCCCTGGTCCATGCCGGCACCGGCAACGGCTCGGTGGCCGACCGTATCGTGCCCGTGCTGCAGAAGCTGCGCGGCGAAGGCGTGCAGATCATCCGCAGCTCGCGCGTGCCCGACGGCTTCGTGCTGCGCAATGCCGAGCAGCCCGACGACAAGTACGACTGGGTGGCGGCGCATGACCTGAAGCCGCAGAAGGCGCGCATCCTCGCGATGGTGGCGCTGACGAAGACCAACGACCCGAAGGAACTGCAGAGAATCTTCTGGGAGTATTGACCCCCTGGCGCTTCCCGCTTCATCCGACGGCCGCAGCGGCGCAAGCCCTGCGGCCGTCGTCCGTCCGGGCGCTCTTAAAATGCCCGGTTCGCTGTGCCGAGGACTCGAACAGCCACCACCCCAAGATGCTCACCTTCCAACAAATCATTCTCAAGCTGCAGTCCTACTGGGATGCCCAGGGCTGCGCGCTGCTGCAGCCCTACGACATGGAGGTGGGGGCCGGCACCTCGCACACCGCCACCTTCCTGCGCGCGCTCGGCCCCGAGCCCTGGAAGGCCGCCTATGTGCAGCCAAGCCGGCGGCCCAAGGACGGCCGATACGGCGAGAACCCGAATCGCCTGCAGCACTATTACCAGTACCAGGTCGTGCTGAAGCCGGCGCCGGCCAACATCCTCGAGCTTTACCTCGGGTCGCTCGAGGCGCTGGGCTTCGATCTGAAGAAGAACGACATCCGCTTTGTCGAGGACGACTGGGAGAACCCCACGCTCGGCGCCTGGGGCCTGGGGTGGGAGGTCTGGCTCAACGGGATGGAAGTGACGCAGTTCACCTACTTCCAGCAGGTCGGCGGCATCGACTGCCGGCCCATCACGGGCGAGATCACCTACGGGCTGGAACGCCTGGCCATGTACATCCAGGGCAAGGAAAGCATCTTCGATCTGGAATGGACGCCCGGCATCACGTATGGAGACGTGTATCACCAGAACGAGGTCGAGCAGTCCATCTACAACTTCGAGCACAGCGACGCGGACTTCCTGTTCACCGCCTTCGCCGCGCACGAGAGGCAAGCGAAGCACCTGATGGAGCAGAAGCTCGCGCTGCCGGCCTACGAGCAGGTGCTCAAGGCGGCCCACAGCTTCAACCTGCTCGACGCCCGCGGTGCGATCAGCGTCACCGAGCGCGCGGCCTACATCGGTCGCATCCGCAACCTCGCGCGCAGCGTGGCGCAGAGCTACTACGAAAGCCGTGAACGCCTCGGCTTCCCGATGGCGCCGCGCGAGTGGGTGGCCGAGATGACGAAGAAGGCGGCCTGAGCGATGAGCACACGCAACAACCTGCTGGTCGAGCTGTTCGTCGAGGAACTGCCCCCGAAAGTGCTCAAGAAGCTCGGCGACGCCTTTGCCGGCGTGCTGCGTGAGCAGCTGGTGGCCCAGGGCCTGGCCGACGTGAGCTCGGTACTGACCGCCTACGCCTCTCCGCGGCGCCTGGCGGCACACCTCACCCACGTCGGCTCGCAGGCTTCAGACCGCGCGGTCTCGCAGAAGCTGATGCCCGTGGCCGTGGGACTCGATGCCGCCGGCCAGGCAACGCCGGCGCTGCTCAAGAAGCTCGCCTCGCTGGGTGCCGATGTTGCCGCTGTGCCCGGGCTGCGCCGCTCGATGGACGGCAAGGCCGAGGCCCTGTTCCTCGACAGCAGCGCCAAGGGTGCCACGCTGGCGGAAGGCCTGCAGAAGGCACTGACCGAAGCCATCGCGAAACTGCCCATCCCCAAGGTCATGAGCTACCAGCTCGAAGCCGGCTGCGCGCTGCCGGGCTGGACCAGCGTGAGCTTCGTGCGTCCGGCGCACGGGCTGGTCGCGCTGCATGGCGATGCTGTCGTGCCGGTCGAAGCGCTGGGCCTCCAGGCCGGGCGTGAAACCCATGGCCATCGCTTCGAGGCTCTGCGCGACCCGATCGTGCTGCGCGACGCCAACAGCTATGCGGTGCAGTTGGAGGAAGAAGGCGCGGTCATCGCCGGCTTCGAGGCGCGCCGCTTCGAAATCGCGCGCCAGCTGGCCGAGGCCGCACTGTCGGCCGGTGTCGGCACGCAGCCGATCCACGACGAGGCGCTGCTCGACGAGGTCACTGCACTGGTCGAGCGCCCCAACGTGCTGGTGTGCGAGTTCGAGCGCGAGTTCCTCGGCGTGCCGCAGGAATGCCTCATCCTCACGATGAAGGCCAACCAGAAGTACTTCCCGCTCCTCGATGCCGCCGGGCGGCTCACCCACAAGTTCCTCCTGGTCAGCAACATCCGGCCCGCCGACGCCAGCGCGGTGGTCGGCGGCAACGAGCGCGTGGTGCGCCCGCGCCTGGCCGATGCCAAGTTCTTCTTCGACCAGGACCGCAAGAAGTCACTTGCTTCGCGCGTCGAGTCGCTGGGCAAGGTGATCTATCACAACAAGCTCGGTACGCAGGGCGAGCGCGTCCAGCGGGTGATGCGCATCGCGCATGCCATCGGTGAGCAACTGGGCCTGGCGACGAGCGACCCCACGCTGGCCCGGCGCGCAGTGCAGGCCGCCCAGCTCGCCAAGGCCGATCTGGTGACCGACATGGTCGGCGAGTTCCCTGAGCTGCAGGGCACCATGGGCCGTTACTACGCGCTCCACGACGGCCTCGAGCAGGCCGTGGCCGACGCCATCGAGGACCACTACAAGCCCCGCTTTGCCGGCGACGCGCTGCCGCGCGGTCCGGTCGGCATCGTGGCGGCCCTGGCTGACAAGCTCGAGACCCTGGTGGGCATGTTCGGCATCGGCAACCTGCCGACCGGCGACCGCGACCCCTTCGCGCTGCGTCGCCATGCGCTGGGCGTGATCCGCATGCTGACCGAGCGTCACCTGCCGCTGGGCCTGCGCGACCTCATCGGCCAGGCCCACGCCGCTTTCAGCGCGCCCAAGGCCGGCGACCATCCGCTGGCCGACCCGACCGAGGCGCTCGAAGCCTTCATCTACGACCGCCTGGCCGGCAGCCTGCGCGAGCAGGGCGCCAGCGCACAGGAAGTCGAGGCGGTGCTGGCGCCCGCGCCGCAGCGGCTGGGCGAAGTGCCCAAGCTGCTGGCGGCCGTGCGCGCCTTTGCAGCCCTGCCCGAGGCGCCGGCGCTGGCCGCGGCCAACAAGCGCATCGGCAACATCCTCAAGAAATCGCCCGAGGCCGACGCGCATGTGAGCGAGCTGCTGCTGAAGGAGCCGGCCGAAAAGGCGCTGCACGCCGCCATGCAAGAGATCTTGCCCGTGGCCAATGCGCAGTTCGATGCCGGCGACTACACCGCCTCGCTGCAGACCCTGGCTGCGCTGCGTGGGCCGGTCGACGCCTTCTTCGACGACGTGATGGTCAATGCCGAGCAGTCCGACCTTCGGCTCAACCGCCTGGGGCTGCTGATGCTGCTGCACCGGGCCATGAACCGGGTGGCACAGCTGGAGCGGCTGGCCGCCTGACGCGAGGCAACTCATGAAAATTGTCATCCTCGATCGCAACGGCACGCTCAACGTGCACCGCGAGGACTTCGTCAAGAGCGACATCGAGTGGACGCCGCTGCCCGGCGCGCTGGAGGCGGTGGCGCGGCTCAACCACGCGGGTTGGCATGTGGTGATCGCCTCCAACCAGTCGGGCCTCGGCCGCGGATTGTTCGACGTGGCCTCGCTCAACGCCATGCACGCCAAGATGCACAAGATGCTGGCCGCGGTGGGCGGGCGCGTCGACGCGGTGTTCTACTGCCCCCACAGCCCTGACGAGAACTGCGAATGCCGCAAGCCCAAGCCGGGGCTCTTCTTGCAGATCGCCGAGCGCTACGGCGTGGATCTGGCCAACGTGCCGACCGCTGGCGACAGCCTGCGCGACATGCTGGCCGGGGCGGCCGCGGGCTGCGAGCCGCACCTGCTGCTGACCGGCATGGGCGCGGCCTGCCGCGGCGTGCCGCTGCCGCCCGAATATCCGGTGAATACGCGCGTGCATGAAGACCTGGCAGCCTTCGTCGACTTCCTGCTGGAGCGCGAAGAGCGCAACGCACTCAACCTGGCTGTGTGATGTCCCTCCTCCGATCCATCGTCCATGCCCTGTGGATGCTCGTCACCGTGGTGCCATGGGGAATGATCATGGTGGTCAGCTCGCTCTGGAAGCGCGGCATCCCGCTCTACTGGATGGCGGCGCGCTGGCTCGGATGGGCGATCGGCGGCGCCCGCGTGCTGCTGGGGATCGAGACGCGCGTCACCGGCATGGAGAACCTGCCGCAGGACAAGCTTGCGGGCTGCGTCCTGCTGGTGAAGCACCAGTCGACCTTCGAGACCTTCCTGATGCCCACCTTGATGCCGCATCCGCTGGCCTACGTGTTCAAGAAGGAACTGATCTACGTGCCCTTCTTCGGCTGGGCCATGGCGCGGCTCGACATGATCCACATCGACCGCAGCCAGCGCACCCAGGCCTTCAACAAGGTGGTCGCGCAGGGCCGCGCGTTGCTGGCCCAGGGCATCTGGATCATCATGTTCCCGGAAGGCACCCGCATCCCGCGCGGACAGCAGGGCATCTACAAGACGGGCGGCACGCGGCTGGCCTGCGAGACCGGGGTGCCGGTGATTCCCATCGCGGTGACCTCGGCCAAGGTCTGGCCGCGCAAGGCCTTCATCAAGCGCCCCGGCGTGGTGGATGTCTCCATCGGTCCGGCGATCTCCAGCGTCGGACGCAGGCCCGACGAGCTGATGCGCGAGGTCGAGGCCTGGATCGAGGGCGAGATGCGCCGGCTCGACCCCGAGGCCTATGTCTCGGTGGAGACGGTGTCGGCCTGAGGACAGGCACCATGCGCGGCTTGCTGCAGTTCACGCTCGACCTGTTCGACGCGCCGGTGACGCCACCGGTGCCTCCGCCGGCCCCACCCGCGGCCGTGGACAGCGCCGCGCCTCCCGCAATCCCCTTGGCCGACGCGATGAGCCCGGCGACCTTCATCCATCCGCGCGCCACGCGCGAGCTCACGCTGGGCAATGCCCGCGTGGCCTACGAGTTCACGCGCGGCAAGCGCCGCACCATCGGCTTCATCGTCGGCGCCGAGGGCCTGACGGTGCGCGCGCCGCGCTGGGTGGCGCTGCGCGATGTCGACGCCGCGGTGAAGGAGAAGGCCGACTGGATCCTGCGCAAGCTCGCCGAGACCCGGCAGCGCCATGCCAAGCTGGAAGCCACACGCATCGAGTGGCGCGACGGCGTGAGCTTTCCGTTCCTCGGCGAACCGGTGGTGGTGCGCCTCGACCCGCACCACGGCTTCGAGGGCGTGGGTGCGATGCTCGACGCGGGCGGGGGCGTCAAGGCGCGCATCCTGCGCCTGGCGCTCGCGAACAACGCCAGCCCGGCCCAGATCAAGGATGCAGCGCAGGCCTGGCTGATGCGCCAGGCTCGGCGCATCTTCATCGAGCGCCTGGACCATTTCGCGCCGCGCCTCGGCGTGTCCTGGAACAAGCTGACGCTGTCGAACGCCTCGACGCGCTGGGGCAGTGCCCGAGTCGACGGCGCGATCCGCCTGCATTGGCGGCTGGTGCACTTCCGGCTTCCGGTGATCGACTACGTGGTCGCCCACGAACTGGCCCATCTGCGGGTGATGGACCACAGCGCGCGCTTCTGGGAGACAGTGGAGACGGTGGTGCCCGACTACGATGACTTGCGGCAGCAACTCAAGGAGCAGCCGGTTCCGAAGTGGTGATCTCTTTTCGGGGAAGGAGTCGCTGCCTCAGCGTGCGTGCGTCACGCCGCCATCGACCACGAGCGTCGAGCCCATCACGTAGTCGCCCGCACGTGACGCCAGGTAGATCGCGGCTGCCGCCATGTCCTCCGGTTCGCCGATTCGCCCGGCCGGAATGCGGCCCTTGACATCGTCGCCATGGTCGCGCGCGTCCTTGTTCATGTCGGAGGCGAAGGCGCCCGGCGCGATCGCGCTGACGACGATGCGCTCCTTCGCCAGGCGCAGCGCCATGCGGCGCGTGAGGTGGATCAGGCCGGCCTTGCTTGCCGCGTACGAGTACGTTTCCTGCGGATTGACGGAGATGCCATCGATCGAAGCGATGTTGATCACCTTCGCCAGGTGATCGGTGGCCGCGCTCCTGAGCATCGGCGTCAGCGCCTGGGTCAGGAAGAAGGGGGTCTTGAGATTGAGGTCGACTACCTTGTCCCAGCCGCTTTCGGGGAACTCTTCGTAGGGCGCGCCCCAGGCGGCACCGGCGTTGTTGACCAGGATGTCGAGCGTGCTTTCGTGCCTGGCATAGGCCTGGACCAGCGCGTGCGCGCCTTCGACGGTCGAGACGTCGGCCGGCAGCGAGATGCAGGGGCCGAAGGCGGAGAGCTCCTGCGCCGTCCGGTCGCAGGCTTCGGCCTTGCGCGCCGAGATGTAGACGCGCGCGCCCTGGGCCAGGAAGCCTTCGGCGATCATGCGGCCGATGCCGCGCGAGCCGCCGGTGACGAGGGCCGTGCGGCCGGCAAGAGAAAAGAGTCGGGTGGTGTCCATGCGCTGTGTCTCCGTGAGTACGCAACAAGCTTAGTGCGCGCGGGCAGCGCGGCGCGTCACCTTGGCGCCAGCGGCTCCTGCGCTTCGTCTTCGTCCAACGCCAGAACCACCTCCTGCAGCGTGCGCGCGAGCTTGTCGCCATCCAGCGGCTTGTGCAGGATGCGCGCCACCGCGGTGGAAAACTCCTGGAAGCGCGAAGGCGCGGTCTCGCCGGTCACGATCACTGCGGGAAGCGCCGGCCGCTGTTGCCGCACGCGCGCGATCACGTCCAGGCCGGTTTCGTCGCGCAGGCGGTAGTCCACCACCACCACGTCGGGCTCGAAACCCTCGGCCAACGCCTGCAGCGCCTTGGCGCCGGTCGACACGCCCTTCACCAACCAGCCCAGCTGATGCAAGTAGGTGCACATCGCGGACAGCACCTCGGCCTCGTCGTCCACCAGCAGCACCGCCAGTCGCGTGCCGTCGGAGGCGCGCGCCTGGGCTGTCGCGGCTTCGGGATGGGTCTCGTCCAGCGGCATGGCGGGGGCGAGGTGCAGGGTAAAGGTGGTGCCGCGGCCGGGTTCGCTGTCCAGCTTGATCTCGATCTTCAGCAGCTCGGCTGTGCGCCGCACGATCGCCAGGCCGAGGCCCAGGCCCTGGCTGCGGTCGCGCGAGGGATTGCCGATCTGGTAGAACTCCTCGAACACCCGCTCGCGCTCGTGCTCCGGAATGCCGGGGCCGCTGTCGCTCACCCGCACCAGCACTCGGCCATCGTCAGCGGCTTCGGCCGACAGCGTCACGCCACCGCGGGTGGTGAACTTGATCGCGTTGTTCACCAGGTTGCCGACGATGCGGATCAGCTGGTCTGCATCGGTCAACCCCCACAGCGGCGTCTTCGGCACCATCGCCTTCAGGAAGATGCCCTGCTGCGCCGCGAGCGCTGCGTACTCGTCGCGCGAGGCGCGCAGCACGGCGCCGATGTCGTGCGGAGCGAACCTGGCCTCGGTGGTGTGGGCATCCAGCCGCGAGATGTCCAGCAGGCCATCGAGCAAGCCGCTGCTCTGGCGTAGCGCGCTTGCGATGCCGCGGCTCACTTCCTTGAGCAGCGGGTCGGACGAACGGCGCGCCAGGATGTCCAGCGTGGTCGCATTGATGGACAACGCGTGCAGCGGCTGGCGCAGGTCATGGCTAGCCGCCGCGAAGAAGCGCGTCTTGGCCTCGCTGGCTGCGGTGGCGCGGTCGCGTTCCTGGCGCACGGCTTCGGACAGTACTGCGTTGTCGTCGAGCACGTTCATGAGCTTGTGCAGCATGCGCCCCTGGTCCTTCACGGTGGCCAGGAGCATGAAATAGACGAGCAGGATGCCGGCGGCGAACATGTAGCCGATGGCGCCGCCGCGCCAGGCCCAGCCGGCCGCAAGACAACAGAAGGTGAGGGTGCAGAAGCCGACGAAGGCGCGTTGCGAGCCGGCGACCGAGGCGGCGCCGATGGTGCAGCCGGCCATCAGCACGGCGGCCACTGCCATCGGCGCGAAGTCGCCGTGCGCGTAGAAGGCGAACGGGACGATGCTGGCGGTCGACACGCCGTTGTAGTCGAAGCCGCGCAGCAGGCGCGGCAGGCACTGCAGTTGCCTGTCCGGTGCGGCGCGCTCCACCGCGAGGCCCATGCGCCAGCGGTACACCATGACGGCGCCGGTCAGCACCAGCCAGGCCCACGGCCAGAACTCCACGCCCTGACGCCAGACGATGAAGGCGACCAGTATGTAGCCCAGGTAATTGAGCGGCAGGCGTCGCGAGTATTGGAGGATCAACTGCAGCCGGCGCTCCAGAACGCGCTGGCCGATGCGTGCATCGCGCGAGGCCGCGGACAGCGGCATCGGCGCCGGAATGGCTTCAGTCAATGCGCACGCCCTCGCGCGAGGCCTGGTAGGCGGCCTCCGTCCTGTTGCGCACGCCCAGCGCGGTGTAGACCGCGGTGAGGTGCGCCTTGACGGTGGATTCGGCGATGTCGAGCCGGCGCGCGATCAGCTTGTTCGGCAGCCCGCGCGCGGCCGCGCGGTAGACGTCCATCTGGCGCGGCGTGAGGCCGGCGAGCCGCGGGTCATGGCCAGCGGCCGTGGCGCTTCCCATGGCCGGTGGTGGTGCCGCATTGAGGGTCTCCAATGGCAGGAAGATGCGGCCGGCCAGCACCTGCTGGAGGGCTGCGACCATCATTTCCGAGCTGTACTTCTTGGGAATGAACCCGGCTGCGCCCAGATCCACCGTGTTGCGGATCATGGTGGCGTTGGTGTCGCCCGACAGCACCACGATGCGTGCCATGCAGCCGCCATCGCGCAGCCGGCGGATCGATTCCTCGCCATTGCAGTCGGCGAGGTGCCAGTCCAGCAGGACAAGATCGAACTCGGCCAGCTCCACGAGCTTGATGGCGCTGCTCAGCTCGCCCGTGGTCTCCACGCGCAGCTCCGGCACCAGCACGCTCAGCAGGTTCTTCATGCCCTGCAGGAACATCATGTGGTCGTCGATCATCAGTACGTTCATCGACGGGAGTATTCATCAGAACAGGCCCGGCTTGATCGACCTTCGACTTTGGTCGAAGCGGGTTTGTAGGGAGCCGCGAGGCTCGTTCAGAGGGCGAGCGAGCGAAGGCTCTCGAAGGCGCGCGCCCGGCCGTCGAGCGGGTCGCGAAAGGCCAGTGACCTGGCCAGCAGCTGCAACGGCCGATCGAAGTCGTCGGCGCCCTCCGGCAGCAGCGTGGGATAGAGCGTGTCGTGGCGGATCGGCAGGCCCAACGCGGCGCAGTGCACGCGCAGTTGATGACGGCGGCCGGTCAGCGGCGACAGGAACAGGCGTGCCCAGCCGTCGCGGGCCTCGAGCAGCTCGAAGCGGGTCTCGGCGTTGGGCTCGCCTTCCACCTCGCGCATGCGCATGAAATGCGTGTCATCGACCACGCGGCTGCGGCGCACGACGGGCAGGGCCGGCGTGCCGTGCCACGGCACGATGGCCTCGTAGCCCTTGGTGACGGCGCGCGCGGCGAACAGCGCGTGATACGCATGGCGTGTGGCCGGCTGCACCGAGAACAGCACCAGGCCTGCGGTCTCGCGGTCGATCCGATGCAGGGGCGCGAGCTGGTCCAGCCCCAATTTGCGTTGCAGGCGCACCAGCAGGCTCTGCTGCACGTACTTGCCCACCGGTGCCACCGTCAGGAAATGCGGCTTGTCGACCACGAGGAGGTGCTCATCGCGGAACAGCACCGTCTCCTCGAAGGGCACGAGCGTCTCGTTGTCGAGCGATCGGTAGTAGAAGACGCGCAGCCGCGGCTGGTATGGCCGGCTCGGCGTCACGGGAATGCCGTGCTCGTCCACCACATCGCCCGCGCGCATGCGCGCCTCCCACTCGGCGCGCGGAATGGCGGCGAAGCGCTCGACCAGGAACTCCGCAATGGTGGACCATGGGCCGGGCGGCAGCGCGACCCGGCTCGGACCGACGCCGTCGCGGGTGGGCAGCGGCAAGGCGGGCACGCGAGGCCTCAGGCGGTGGCCAGCGCCGAGGCGATCTCGGCCAGCCGCGGGCGCTCGGCGACCTGGGGCTGCGTGCAGCGCCTTTCGAGCTCGGCCCATCGTTCCAGCACGGCGTGGTCCGCATTGCTCGCCGGGCGGCAGCGCGAGCGAAGCTCCCCGAGCAGCAGGCCGAAGGCGCGCGCCTCGATGCGCTGCAGCGCCAGGGCCTGATTCGCGTTGTCCGGCGGCAGGAAGGATGCGGCACCGAAGTCGCCCAGCAGGGCATTGCCCTCGCCATCCCACAGGATGTTGTGGGCATAGAGGTCGCCATGCACGATGCCGCGCGCGTGCAGCTGCGCGGCGGCCGAGGCGATGCCGCTGGCCAGCCGCAGGGCGGTCGTCACCGGCCAGCTGGCGTCGTCGGCATAGACGTCGCGGGTGCAGGAGTCCAGGCTCGGCGGCCCCGCCAGGTTGCGGAAACGCGGGTCCACCAGCGAGAGCACCAGGCCGGATCTGCCGTCGGGGTGGTCCTGGACCCGTCCCTCGACCGCAATCAGATTCGGATGCGTGCCTGCGGCGATGCAGGCGGCCATCTCGCTGTGCGGCCAGCCGTCGCTCGTGACCTCGCCCTTGAACAGCTTCACGGCCACCGCGAGAACGCTGCCGTCTTCCTGCGCCCAGTCGGCTCGGTGGATCACGCCCGAGGCGCCTTCTCCCAACTTGCCGTGCAGCGACAGTCGCTGCCAGTCGACCCTCGGGATAGCCGCTGCCTCGACGGCGGCGGCTTCCGCGCGCTCGTCGAAGGGGTTGCCTGCGAAGGCCAGCCACGCGAGCCGGGGCAGGGCCGGCAGCCAGTCTGGGAGGCCATCGAGTCGATTGGCCGAGATGCGCAGCAGCTCCAGCGCTCGGCAGCCGGCCAGCTCGGGTGGAAGGGTCTGCAGGCGATTGCCGGCGAGCATCAACTTTTGAATTTGCGTACAACGGCCGATGGCGGGAGGCAGCGCGTCGATCTCGTTGTCGGTCAGGATCAGCCAGCGCAGCGCGGGCGGCAGCGCCTCGGCCGGCAGCGTCCGGATGCGGTTGGCCTTGAAGCCGATCATCTCCAGGCTGCCGCACCGGCCCAGCGCGGCGGGCAGTTCGGTGAAGTGGTTGTTCGAGCAGAAGAGCACGCGCAGCCGGTGGAGCCGGGCGAGGTCCTCGGGCAGCGTCGACAGTGCATTGCCCGACAGGTCGAGCTCCTCCAGCGTGTCGGCCAGCGCGAAGATCTCGCGCGGGAACTCCGTGAGCTCGCAACGCAACGCAAGCCGTCGCGCCCCCGCCAGCTGCCCGCTACAAAGCAGGTCCAGCGTGGTGGGAGTGGCCGCGCCTTCTCCCGCGGTGCGACCGCCTCCTGGCGGCCGGCCCGCGGTCATGAGAACACGCCGAAGCGCCAGACGCCGTCCTCGCCTTTGCGCCGCTGCAGCTGACCCTCGAACCACAGCAGGTGCAGGTGCGCCACGGTTTCGCCCAGGGCAAAGGTGGTCTGGTGCACGTCGAGTGCGCGCTTGAACAGGACCGGCAGACCTTCGGCGGCGCTGAGGGGCCGGGCGGCACAGGCTTCCAGCAGCTCGGCCAGGCGGTCGCGGTGGTGATCCTGCAGCTGCTTCACGCGCTGGTGGATGCCGGTGAATGGCTTGCCGTGCGAGGGCAGGCCCAGTGCGTCAGCCGGCAGCGCGTTGAAGCGTTCGATGCTGTCGAGGAACAGGCGCAGCGAATTGGCCTCGGGCTCGCCCGCATGCACGCTCACGTTGGTGGAGATGCGCGGCAGCATCATGTCGCCGCCCAGCAGCACGTTGAGCTCCTCGCAGTACAGAGAGATGTGCTCCGGCGCGTGCCCGTAGCCGCTGATGCAGCGCCACGCACGCCCTCCGATGCGGACCGTGTCGCCGTCGAGCATGCGAACGAAATTTGCGGGCACCGAGGGCACCATGTCGGCGTAGTAGCTGGTGCGACCACGGATGACTGCCAGCGCCTCGGCATCGGCCATGCCGTGCGAAACGAAGAAGTCCGCCGCCGCGTCTCCGCCGGCCAGCGTGTCGCCGGTGCTGGTGAGCACGCGCGCGACGTGGTAGTCGGTCGAGCTGATCCACAGCGGCGCGTTCCAGCGCTTGCAGAGCCAGTCGGCCAGGCCGATGTGGTCGGGGTGCATGTGCGTCACGATCACGCGCAGGATCGGCAGGCCCTCCAGCTCGCTCGCGAAGATCTGCTCCCACTGGGCGCGCGAGGCCTCGTGCGCGATGCAGCAGTCGACCACCGTCCAGCCCTCTGTGCCGTCGATGCTGTCGCGCAGCAGCCAGAGGTTGATGTGGTCCAGCGCGAAGGGCAGCGCCATGCGCAGCCAGCGCACGCCCGGCGCCACTTCGAAGGTGCGGCCGGGCGCTGGCAGCGTGTCGCCGTGGGGGTAATGGAGTTCGCGTTCGAGCAAGTTCATGTAGGATTGACGTTAACGTAAACGTCATGGGAAAGACCTTTCATTGTAGGTAGTCAGGCCCAAAGCTGCTGTCGCCTGCGCAATTGACCCACGATGCCCTCGCAGACCTTCACCATCGGCGAACTCGCCCGGGAATTCGACCTCACCACGCGGGCGATCCGTTTCTACGAGGACATGGGCCTGCTCGCTCCGGAGCGAGCCGGGCAGCAGCGCGTCTACACCGCGCGCGACCGGACGCGGCTCGCGCTCACGCTGCGCGCCAAGCGCCTCGGACTGAAGCTCAACGAGGTGAAGGACATCCTCGACATGTACGACAGCCCGCGCGACACCGTGCCGCAGCTTCAGCGCTTCCTCGGCGTGCTCGGCAGCCATCGCACCCAGCTCGAGGCGCAGATGGAGGAACTGCAGGCCAACCTCGCCGAGATCCGCGCGCAGGAAAAGCAGGCTCGGGCCGCCCTGACTCGCGCGTCCAAGCCGAAGGCCCGCTGAGGCCTCATCATCATCCCTCAATCACCTAGCATGACGCCATGGACAACGAAACGCCCGACAACCTGGAGGATCTTTTCGCCCACAACCGCTCCTGGGCAGCGCGCATGGAGCGGGATCGTCCCGGCTTCTTCACCAGCCTGGTGAAACAGCAGACGCCCAAGTACATGTGGATAGGCTGCTCCGACAGCCGCGTGCCCGCGAACCAGATCACCGGCCTGGAGCCCGGCGAAGTGTTCGTGCATCGCAATGTCGCCAACATCGTGGTGCACTCCGACCTCAATGCCCTGTCGGCGATCCAGTTCGCCGTCGAGCGGCTCAAGGTCCAGCACATCATGGTGGTGGGCCACTACGGCTGCGGCGGCGTCCAGGCGGCGCTCGACAGCGCGCGCATCGGGCTGGCCGACAACTGGATCCGCCATATCCAGGACGTGCGCGACCGCCATCGCGTGCTGCTCAGTTCCCTGCCGGAAGAACTGCGCGCCGACGCATTGTGCGAACTCAACGTGACCGAGCAGGTGGTCAACGTCGCGGTCAGCACCGTGATGGAGGACGCCTGGAGCCGCAAGCAATCCGTCTCCATTCACGGCTGGGCTTTCGGCGTGCACGACGGGCTGTTGCAGGACCTCGGCATGACCCTCGATGGCGTCAAGCCCATCGAGGCCCTGTACAAGGCGGCCGTCCAGCGCATCCGCTACAAATGGAGCAAGCGGGCCGAGAAGCCGCAGGCCGATGCCGACCCGGCGCAAGCCGTGCCGTGAACTGATGTTTCCCCAGCGCCTCGATTCCCCGCTCGCCTACGACATCGCCAAGGCGATGCGCGACGGCTTCGACCGCCACTACCGGCTGTTCCGTGCCGAGTCGGCGCGCGCCAAGCACCGCTTCGAGACAGCCGACTGGCACGGCCAGCAGCGGGCGCAGCGCGAGCGCATCGAGTTCTACGACTTGCGCGTGAGCGAAGCGGTGGCCCGGCTCGAGAAGGAGTTCAAGGCCGGCGAGCAGCCCATGGACGTCTGGCACCAGGTCAAGCTGCACTTCATCGGCCTCCTGGTCGACCACCACCAGCCGGAGCTGGCCGAGACCTTCTTCAACTCGGTCACCACCAAGATCCTGCACCGCGCTTACTTCCAGAACGACTTCATCTTCGTGCGGCCGGCCATCAGCACCGAATACATCGAGGCGCGCGGCTCGCCCACCTACCGTGCCTACTACCCCGAGCAGCACACGCTGGCCGACACGGTGCGCCGGCTGCTCGAGGACTACGCGCTGCAGGGCCGCTTTGCCGACATCCAGCGCGATGCCGAGCGCGTGGCGGCCGCCATCCTCGGGCGCTTCCACCAGATCAAGCTGCGCGCGAACTTCCAGTTGCAGGTGCTGTCGGGCCTGTTCTACCGCAACAAGGGCGCCTACGTCGTCGGCAAGATCATGAACGGCTTCATCGAGCTGCCCTTCGCACTCCCGATCCTGCATGACCGCGCCGGCAAGTTCTACATCGACGCCGCGCTCTTCGGCGAGGAAGACCTGCAGATGCTCTTCAGCTTCGCGCGGGCCTACTTCATGGTCGACATGGAGGTGCCGTCGGCCTTCGTGCAGTTCCTGCGCTCGCTGATGCCGCGCAAGCCGCGCGCCGAGATCTACAGCGCCCTCGGGCTGGCCAAGCAGGGCAAGACGCTCTTCTACCGCGACTTCCTCTACCACCTGAACTACTCGACGGACCGGTTCCGCATCGCGCCCGGCATCAAGGGCATGGTGATGCTGGTGTTCGACCTGCCCTCCTTTCCGTACGTTTTCAAGGTCATCAAGGACTTCTACCCGCCGCAGAAGGACACCACGCGCGAGCAGATCAAGGGCAAGTACATGCTGGTGAAGCAGCACGACCGGGTGGGCCGCATGGCCGACACGCTGGAGTACAGCGATGTCGGCTTCCCGCTGGACCGCTTCGAGCCCGAGCTGATCGCGGAGATCAAGCAGTTCGCGCCCAGCCAGCTCGAGATCGGCGACCGTGACGGCAACGGGGAGATGGAGCTCGTGCTCAAGCATGTCTACATCGAGCGCCGCATGATCCCGCTCAACATCTACCTCCAGGAGGCCTTCGACCAGCTCGAGCATCCCGAGCACGCCCAGCGGGCGAGCAAGCAGCTGGAGCACGCGGTCGTCGAATACGGCAATGCCATCAAGGACATGGTTGCGGCCAACATCTTTCCCGGCGACATGCTGTGGAAGAACTTCGGCGTCGCGCGCGGCGGCAAGGTGGTGTTCTACGACTACGACGAGATCGAGTACCTCACCGAGTGCAATTTCCGCCGCGTGCCGGAGGCTCGCACCGAGGAAGACGAAATGAGCGGCGAGGTCTGGTACTCGGTCGGCCCCAAGGACGTGTTCCCGGAGACCTTCGGCCCCTTCCTGCTCGGCAACGAGTCGGTGCGCGAGGCCTTCATGGCCCACCACGCCGACCTGCTCGACGCGGCCTTCTGGCAGAGCCACAAGGAGCGCATCCAGGCCGGCCAGATGCTGGACGTTTTTCCCTACGACGAGGCGCAGCGGTTCCAGCACGACGGCCATGCGCCCTACTTCTGAAATGAAACCGGCGTCGCGGACCTCGCCTTCCTCTTCAATCTCACAAGGAGCAATTCATGTCTGAATCCATCGTCATCGTCGGCGCCGCGCGCACCCCCATGGGCGGCTTCCAGGGCGATTTTTCTTCCCTTGCCGCACACGACCTGGGCGGTGTCGCCATCAAGGCGGCCGTCGAGCGTGCAGGCATTGCGTCCGACGTGGTCGGCGAGGTGTTGTTCGGCAACTGCCTGATGGCGGGCCAGGGCCAGGCGCCGGCGCGGCAGGCAGCCTACAAGGGCGGCCTGCCCGACAGCGCCGGGGCAGTCACCCTCAGCAAGATGTGCGGCTCGGCCATGAAGGCCGCGATGTTCACGCACGACATGCTGCTGGCCGGCACGCACGAGGTGATGGTCGCCGGCGGCATGGAGAGCATGACCAACGCGCCCTACCTGATGCTCAAGGGGCGTGGCGGATACCGCATGGGCCACGATCGCATCTTCGACCACATGATGCTGGATGGACTGGAAGACGCCTACCAGCCCGGCCGTTCGATGGGCACCTTCGGCGAGGACTGCGCGGCCAAGTACAAGTTCACGCGACAGCAGCAGGACGAGTTCGCGATCGCCAGCGTGGAGCGCGCCAAGGCCGCCACCAGCTCGGGCGCCTTCAAGGCCGAGATCGCGCCGGTGCTGGTCAAGGGCCGCGGCGGCGACACGCTGGTCGAGATCGACGAGGGCCCGGGCAAGGTCAAGCTCGACAAGATCCCGACGCTCAAGCCGGCCTTCAAGAAGGAGGGCGGCACCATCACCGCCGCCTCCAGTTCCTCGATCAACGATGGCGCCGCGGCCCTGGTCATGATGACCGAGAGCACCGCGAAGAAGCTGGGCGCCAAGCCCATCGCGCGCATCCTCGGCCACGCAACCCATGCGCAGCAGCCCGAGTGGTTCTCGACCGCGCCGGTGGGGGCGGTGGCCAAGCTCTTCAAGAAGACCGGCTGGGGCGTGAAGGACGTCGACCTCTGGGAGGTCAACGAGGCCTTCGCGGTGGTGCCGATGGCGCTGATGCACGAGCTCGACCTCTCGCACGCGATGGTCAACGTGCACGGCGGCGCCTGCGCGCTGGGCCACCCGATCGGCGCCAGCGGCGCGCGCATCATGGTCACGCTGATCCATGCGCTTCAGCAAAAGGGCAAGAAGCGCGGCGTCGCCACGCTGTGCATCGGCGGCGGCGAGGGCACGGCCGTGGCGCTCGAGCTGGTCTGAAGCCGGCCGGCACGATAACTGCAGTCGCAGCACCGCGAAGGCGCCGGCCATCGGCCCCGACCGCCTTCGCACGGTGCGCAATCCTTGCCGAACGGAGCCCTTTCAAATGCCCTCACCGATATCGCAGGCCCAGTTCAAGAAGCTTCGCCTGCTGCTTGGCCAGGGACGGGTTGGCGTGGTCTATACCTACCTTGCCGATCACGGCTATTACTACGCATGCTGGGCTGCTGGCGAGCTCGACGGCGGATCGCCGCCCGAGCTTCGGCTTGCAACGGTGCCGGGCCTTTGCCTGGAGACGGCGCAGCGCCTCCAGGACGGCGAATTGACGCAGATCCGCCTGGCCATGGCGTGCGGCTATCTCGACAGCCTCGGCCTGCAGTTCGACACGGCCCCGCTGATCACGCGCGACGTCACCGCGGAAGAGACGGCAGAGTTCCATGGCGAGGTCTTTCGCGCTCATTTCCTGGGCCTCACCGACTGGTCCCTTCGCATCCCCTTCGAGCAGCAGGAAAAGGCCGGCGGGCTGGAGGCCGTCGAGCGCTACTGGCAAGGCGTGCTGCGCACCTCGGCACAGCTGAACGCACGCGCCATCGCCAAAGCCGCCGCTGCCTTGCTTGCTGCCTGACTCACCGCGCCCGCTCTGACATTCTTGGGCCGCTTTTCGGCGCGCTCTGACATTTCTTGGCCCAGGGCGTGCACGGCCGTGACAAGGCGAGCGCTCCCTAGAATGAGCGTTCCCCAACTCTTCGAGCCCTCCGTCATGCACCCGGCCTTCCATCGCCACGCGCTCGCTGCGCTGCTCGCCTGCGCTTTTCTCACGCCCGCTGCCTGGAGCCAGGTGCGCGACGATGCCCTGTTCAGTGCCGCCACGGCCGAGCAGCCCGCAGTGGTCAAGACGCTGGAGCGGCTGGTCAACATCGAGACCGGCACCGGCGATGCCGACGGTTTGGCTGCAGCCGGCAAGGTCCTCGAGGACGAGCTCAAGGCCCTGGGCTTCAGCGTCACGCGCAGCAAGTCGGCCGGCATCGTCGTCGGGGACAACATCGTCGGCAAGCTCAAGGGCAAGGGCGGCAAGAACATCCTGCTGATGTCGCACATGGACACCGTGTACCTGAAGGGCATCCTGGCCAAGGCCCCGTTCCGCGTCGAAGGCAACAAGGCCTATGGCCCCGGCATCGCCGACGACAAGGGCGGCAACGCCGTCATCCTGCACACGCTCAAGCTCTTGAAGGCACGCGGCTTCCAGGACTTCGGCACGATCACCGTGCTGTTCAACACTGACGAGGAAAAGGGCTCCTTCGGCTCGCGCGACCTGATCCAGGAGGAGGCGAAGGCCAGCGACTACGTGCTGTCCTTCGAGCCCACTGGCGCCGAGTCCGAGAAACTGTCGCTGGGCACCTCGGGCATCGCCTATGTGCAGGTCAACATCAAGGGCAAGGCCTCGCATGCCGGCGCGGCGCCCGAGCTCGGCGTCAACGCCCTGGTCGAGGCTTCCGACCTGGTGCTGCGCACCATGGACATCGACGACAAGTCGAAGAATCTGCGCTTCAACTGGACCATCGGCAAGGCCGGCGCCGTCTCCAACATCATCCCTGACAGCGCCAGCCTCAACGCCGACGTGCGCTATGCACGCAACGAGGACTTCGACGCCGCCATGAAGACACTGGAAGAGCGCGCCCAGAAGAAGAAGCTCAAGGACGCAGAGGTCAAGGTGCTGGTGACCCGTGGGCGGCCGGCATTCAATGCGGGCGAAGGTGGCAAGAAGCTGGTGGACAAGGTGGTTGCGTACTACAAGGAGGCCGGGGGCACGCTGGGCGTCGAGGAGCGGACCGGCGGCGGCACCGATGCGGCCTATGCCGCGCTCTCGGGCAAGCCGGTGATCGAGAGCCTGGGCCTGCCCGGTTTCGGTTACCACAGCGACTCGGCCGAGTACGTGATGATCGACGCCATCCCCCGCCGCCTGTACATGGCCAGCAAGCTGATCATGGACCTCGGCGCCTCCAAGTAAGCGCTGGCAAGGAGTCCCCATGCTGCTGACCCCCGACCAGGAAGCGATCCGCGACGCGGTGCGCGCCTTCGCCCAGGCCGAGCTCTGGCCCAACGCGCCGCGCTGGGACCGCGAGCACCTCTTCCCGAAAGAAGCCCACGCCGGGCTTGCGGCGCTCGGCGCCTACGGCATCTGCGTGCCCGAAGACGACGGCGGCGCCGGTCTCGACTACCTGACGCTCGCCCTCGTGCTCGAGGAGATCGCGGCCGGCGATGGCGGCACCAGCACCGCCATCAGCGTCACCAACTGCCCGGTCAACGCGATCCTCATGCGCTACGGCAACGCGGCGCAGAAAGCGAAGTGGCTGCAGCCGCTGGCCCAAGGCCGGATGCTCGGGGCCTTCTGCCTGACCGAGCCGCAAGCCGGCAGCGATGCCTCATCACTGCGCACCACGGCGCGCAAGGACGCGGACGGCTGGGTCATCGACGGCGTCAAGCAGTTCATCACCAGCGGCAGGAACGGCCAGATCGCGATCGTGATCGCCGTCACCGACAAGGGCGCTGGCAAGCGCGGCATGAGCGCCTTCATCGTGCCCACCGATGCCCCGGGCTACACGGCGACGCGGCTGGAGGACAAACTCGGCCAGCATTCGAGCGACACCGCGCAGATCAACTTCGACGCCTGCCGCATCCCGGCCGAGAACCTGATCGGCCAGGAAGGCGAGGGCTACAAGATCGCCCTCGGCGCGCTGGAAGGCGGGCGCATCGGCATTGCGGCGCAGAGCGTGGGCATGGCGCGCAGCGCGTTCGAGGTCGCCCTTGCCTACGCCAAGGAGCGCCAGGCCTTCGGCGGCGCGATCTTCGAGCAGCAGGCCGTCGGCTTCAGGCTGGCGGACTGCGCAACCCAGCTGGAGGCGGCGCGCCAGCTGATCTGGCATGCGGCCAGCCTGCGTGATGCGGGCCTGCCCTGCCTGAAGGAAGCCGCGATGGCCAAGCTGTTCGCCAGCGAAATGGCCGAGCGCGTCTGCAGCGCGGCCATCCAGACGCTGGGCGGTTACGGCTACGTCAACGACTTTCCGCTGGAGCGGATCTACCGCGATGTGCGCGTGTGCCAGATCTACGAAGGGACGTCGGACATCCAGAAGCTCCTGATCCAGCGAGCACTGGCCTGAGGCGCTGCTGCGGCTGTCGGCTGTCGGCTGTCATCGATACGGATGACAGACAAGCGTGACGCGGCGGCGCACCATGGGGCCTTCGTTTCACGGAGGCGTCCGCCATGTCCATCGAATGCTGCGTCTCGTTCGTTCGCACCGGCGCGCTCGCGCTGTGCGCTGCTGCCCTCGCTTCATCCGCGGGTGCGCAGGTTGCGCCGCTCGACCTCGCCACGCTGACGGCCAGCGACGCTGCGCAGCGCCTGTGCGCCGGCTCTCTGACCAGCGAGCAACTGGTGACGGCCTACCTCGCCCAGGCCAAGGCGAAGCCGCAGCTCAACGCCTTCATCACGTTGGACGAGGCAGGCGCCCTCACGGCCGCGAGGGCTGCCGATGCGGCACGCCGCAGTGGCGGTCGCTGCAAGCCGCTCGGCGGGCTGCCGGTCGCGATCAAGGACAACATCCAGGTCCAGGGCCTGCCGGCCAGCGCCGGCACCCCCGCGCTCAAGGGCTTTGTCGCCAGCGCCGATGCGCCCGTGGTCGCGAAGTTGCGCGCCGCCGGTGCTGTCGTGCTGGGCAAGACCAACATGCACGAACTGGCCTTCGGCGTGACCGGCTACAACCCGACCTTCCAGACCGGGCCCGACGTCGGCGTGCGCAATGCCTATGACGCGACGCGCATCGCCGGCGGTTCCTCCTCGGGCAATGGCGCAGCGCTGGGTGCGCGCATGGCGCCCGCCGCGCTGGGCACCGACACCGGCGGTTCGGTGCGCATTCCGTGCGCGTTCAATGGCTGCGCCGCGCTGCGTCCCACCGTGGGACGCTATTCGCAGCAGGGCATCGTGCCGATCTCGCACACGCGCGACACGGCCGGGCCGATGGCGCTCTCGGTGGCCGACCTGGCGCTGCTGGACCGCGTCATTGCCGGCGGCACGCCGGTGGTGCCGGCGGACCTCAAGCGCGTGCGGCTGGGCGTGGCGAAAGCCTTCTACGCCAACCTCGACGAGGACACCCGCGCCGCCACTGATGCGGCACTGGCAAAGCTGCGCGAGGCGGGCGTCACGCTCGTCGATGTCGAGATGCCCCGGCTTGCCGAACTCAATGGCGCGGTCAGCTTTCCGGTCGTGCTGTACGAGATCCGTGACGACCTTGCGGGCTACCTCGCGAAATACCGTGCCGGCGTCGACATCGGGCAAGTGGCCGCGGGCATCGCGAGTCCCGACGTCAAGGGGACCTTCGAAGGCCTGGTGATGCCGCGCAAGCTGCCTGCCGCGCAAGGCGTCGTCGACGCGAAGCCCGTCTATGACAACGCGATACGCAAGGCGCGGCCCGCCCTGCAAAAGCTCTACAGCGAGACCTTCAGGAGGCATCGCCTCGACGCGCTGGTCTTCCCTACCGTGCCTCGCGTGGCATTGGCCGCCACGCCCGAGTCCAGCAGCGTGGAGAACTTCGTCCTGCTGATCCAGAACACCGATCCCGGCAGCAACGCCGGCATTCCGGGCCTGCAGCTGCCTTCCGGGCTCGGCGCTGCGAGCGGCTTGCCCGTGGGACTGGAACTCGATGGGCCGGCGGGGAGCGACCGCAGGCTGCTGGCGGTGGGACTGGCCGTCGAGGGGGTACTCGGGCGCTTGCCTCCGCCGAGGTGAACGGCGCGGCGCTGCCGATGCGCCGAAGAAGAAGTCTCGATGGTTGCACCGGCCGCCGCGCGTCCAGCGTGCGCCCCGGAGATCTCAACGCCCGGGCACCCACCCCCCCAGCGCCGAGCGTCGCTCGATGCCCAGCTTGACGAAGATGCGACGCAGGTAGGTGCGCACCGTCGGAATGCCGACACCCGCACGCCGCGCGATTTCCTTGTCGGTCAGGCCCTCGCTCACCGCCTGCGCGACCTGCTGCTCGCGCGCACTCAGGCTGGCCCAGGCGGCCTCGCGCGCTGCGGCGGGCGAGGCCTTTCGCTGCGCGCGCTGCAAGGCGCCGATGAAGGCTGGCTCGATCAGATCCAGCAGCGCCGTCTCGTGCGCGCCGAAGTCCCCGCGCCCGCGTCGCCGCCAGATCCGCAGGTCGCCGAGCGCGCTCTCGCCCTCGAACGCGTGCAGGTTCATGCCCCAGTGCAGCCCGTCGCGCGACAGGAATTCGTTGAAGAAGGTGGTGCGCATGAGCGCACGCTGCGGCATGACCTCGGTCACGCGGGTGGCACGGCGGCGCGACTGGAGCGCAAAGGTGATCGGGTCATGGTGCTGGTGCCACTGCGCATAGCGGTCGAGGTTGCCCGGCTCCATGTTGAGCGCCACGCGTTTCCCGAAGGTGCCGCTGTCCGCATCCCACACGAAGGAAGCGAACTGGTCCGCCCGCAGCAAGTCCAGCAGTGCCCAGCCCAGGCGCTCGCGGATCTCTCGCTCGCCCTGGTCCTCCGCCAGCAGCGCGAAGATGCCGCGCAGGCCCAGCTGTTCCGAAGCCTTCAGATACATGGCCGTTCTCCTCGTCCTTGCCGGAGCCTAGGGTGCGAGAAAGCAATGCGCCATCGGGGCGATTCAGGGTTGCACAATCATTGGCCTTGCGCATCAGTGCCTCATGTCCAGACCCCAGCCCGACTCCTGCCCTTGCGGCCTCCGCGACCGTTCCGGCTCGGCCCTGCGCTACACCCAATGCTGCGGCCGCTACCTGGACCACTTCGGGCAGGCACCGGCGCCGGACGCCGAATCCCTGATGCGCTCGCGCTACACCGCCTTCGTGCGCGAGCGGGCCGACTACCTGCTGGCGACCTGGCATGCCTCGCATCGCCCGGATCGCCTCGACTTCGAGCCGGGCGTGAAATGGCTCGGCCTGGAAGTGCGCGCCCATGTCGTGACCGATGCCAGCCATGCCGAGGTCGAGTTCGTCGCCCGCCAGCGCGATCGATCGGGCGCCGCTACCCGGTTGGCGGAGCGCAGCCGCTTCGTGCGCGAGAGAGGCGAGGGCGATCTCCTCCGTTGGTACTACACCGACGGGGTGATGCGCTGAATCGTTCCTTGACTGGAAAATACGCCGCGGGCCGACACGGCGTGCATCCCTTGCTACAGATTCAATAGCAAGCGCGCGCATTGTGCGCGATTCGGCGACAGTCCGATTCCGTTTGGCTACTTTATCCGGGACGCTCTCGCCCCCACACTCTCTTCACGCTCCGACAGCACACCGCGCAACACACACCGACACCCCCGAGGACACCATGGCGACGAAGTACAGCACGATCATCCCGACCGCATTCCGCTGGATCGGTGCGATGCTGGCTGCGCCGATCGCTGCTGCCGCCCTCTGGCTCGCCGCGCCGGCCGCACATGCCGAAGAGGCGGCGCTGACTCCCTTCTCCGCCGCGCGCGGCGCACAGGCGCCCCAGCCCTGGCGCTTCACCAGCCTGCCCAACAAGGCGCCAACCCGCTTCGAGGTGGTCCAGCAGGGTGCGCAGAAGGTGCTGAAGGTCGAGGCCGACCAGTCCTACGGCAATCTCGTGCATGCCACCCGTGTGCCGCTCAACCCCTCCACCACGCTGGCCTGGCGCTGGCGCGTCGACACCTTCGTGGAAGACGCCAACCTGCGCACCCGCGCCGGCGATGACGGCGCCGCCAAGCTCTGCGTTTTCTTTGATTTCCCGGCCGATCACCTGTCGTTCGGTGAGCGCACCCGCCTGGCACTGGCGCGCCGCACCACTGGCGAGGAAGTGCCCAGCGAGGCCCTTTGCTACGTGTGGGACAAGAAAGAAGCAGCGGGCAGCACGCTCGTCAACGCGTTCACCCAGCGCATGCGCATGGTGGTGCTGGAGTCCGGCGCCGCAGCCAACCCGGCGGTCTTCGTGAGCGAGCGCCGCAATCTGTTGGCTGACTACAAGCGCGCCTTCGGCGACGAAGCCGGCGACACGCTGCCCGACGTGGTCGCGATCGCAGTATCGGCCGACGCCGACAACACGCAGGGCCGCGGATTGGCGTATTTCTCGGACATCGACCTGCGGGGCATCGCAACGACTCGCAGCGCCCGGGTCCAACTCCCGCCCACGCGCGCCGGCACGGGGGAATAGCGATGAACGATCTCATCGCTCTTCTTACCGCGCAGGGCGCCGCCGTGGTGTTTCTCGCCACGCTGGCGACCCGCCTGGGCGCACCGGTGCCGGCCGCGCCCTTCCTCGTCGTGGCCGGCGGCCTCGCGGTCGAGGGCCAGCTGTCCTTTATTGCGCTGGTGTTTGCTGCCGTGCTGGGGAACATCCTCGGCGACGGTGCCTGGTTCCTGGCCGGGCGGCGCTGGGGCTACCAGGTGATGCGCTTCCTGTGCCGCGTCTCGCTGTCGGCCGACAACTGTGTTCGGCGCAGCGAGTCCATTCTCGGCCGCTGGGGCGGGCTGTCCCTGATCGCGGCGAAGTTCGTGCCGGGCGTGTCGCTGGTGGCGCCGCCGATGGCCGGCGCCCTGGGCATGTCGAACGCGCGCTTCATGGCCTACGAAACGCTTGCCGCAGTGATCTGGGCGTTGGGCTTCCTGGCACTCGGCGGGCTGTTCCATGCCGCGATCCAGGACGTGCTGGCAATGATGTCGAGCGTTGGCCTCACGGCGACGCTGGTCGGCACGCTGCTGCTGGCCGTCTTCGTTGCCTGGCGCTATCGCGAACGCCGTATCGCACGGAAGGTCGACGATATCGTGCACGTCGAAGTCGATGCGCTGCGAGACGCCTTCGCCGCCGGCGCGCGTCTCTTGGTGGTCGACCTGCGTTCTCCCGAATCGCGCAGGATCGATGACCGGTCCGTGCCGGGTGCCGTCGGCATCACGTACCGCGAGCTGACGGACCGCCTGGCCGAACTGCGGGCCGCGCGCGAGGTGGTGGTGTTCTGCGACTGCCCGAACGACGAAACCGCCATCGCCGCCGCGCGACTCCTGGCGAAGGCTGGCCTGTCGCGGGTGCGCGTGCTCGCCGGCGGGATCGCGGCCTGGACCGCTGCCGAGGCGTTGGCTTCGGAGCCGGCTCGGCTCGATGTCGATGCACGGGACGTCGCCGCGCATCCGGCTTGATGCTTTCTGCCTGCGGGGCCTAGAATCGGTCCCGCTCCGGGGTGTACGCGCGATGCGTGCTGAGATGGCCAAGCGGCCGAACCCGCGAACTTGAACTGGTTCATACCAGCGTAAGAAGAGCTGCGACTCCCCGGCCACGGAATCCCCCCTTTTCCGCCGCGCCGATCCGGAGCGATTGCGGAGCACCCATCCAACCCGAAGGAGTGCCCCGCATGAATGCCCCTGACAAGTTCGCCTCGCTGCTCACGCTCACGCGCGAGCCATTCCCAGCCTCGACCAAAAGTGCCATCGCGAGCCCCCGCCGGCCCGACGTGCGTGTTCCGGTGCGGGACGTGCGCCTGACCAACGGCGAGACCGTCTCGCTCTACGACACCTCGGGCCCGTACAGCGACCCGTCCGCCGACATCGACGTGCGCAGCGGCCTGCCCAGCGTGCGCGGCGCCTGGATCGCCGAGCGCAACGACACCGAGGCCTATATCGGCCGCAGCCACCAGATGCTCGACGACGGCGCCACCCACGCCGACCGCGATGCCCGGAAGCTCGCCGAACTGCGCGGCGCCGCCGCTGGGCTCCAGCGCCAGCCGCGCCGTGCGCAGGCCGGCCGCAACGTGAGCCAGATGCACTACGCGCGCCGCGGCATCGTCACGCCCGAGATGGAGTACGTGGCCCTGCGCGAGAACGGCAAGCGCGAATGGATGGCCGAATACCTGGCCGATGCCGCGCGCGAGAAGCGCCTCGCCGGCAACCCGATGGGCGCGCAGATCCCGAAGCTCATCACGCCCGAGTTCGTGCGCGACGAGGTCGCGCGCGGGCGCGCCATCATCCCGGCCAACATCAACCATCCCGAAGTGGAGCCGATGGCGATCGGGCGCAACTTCCTGGTCAAGATCAACGCCAACATCGGCAACTCCGCCGTTACCTCCAGCATCGAGGAGGAGGTCGAGAAGCTGGTGTGGGCGATCCGCTGGGGCGCCGACAACGTGATGGATCTTTCCACCGGCCGCAACATCCACACCACCCGCGACTGGATCGTGCGCAACAGCCCGGTGCCCATCGGCACCGTGCCGATCTACCAGGCGCTCGAGAAGGTCGGCGGCGTGGCCGAGGACCTCACCTGGGAGATCTACCGCGACACGTTGATCGAACAGGCCGAGCAGGGCGTGGACTACTTCACCATTCACGCGGGCCTGCGCCTGCCCTTCATCCATCTCACGGCCGATCGCCGCACCGGCATCGTCTCGCGTGGCGGCTCGATCATGGCCAAGTGGTGCATCGCGCACCATCAGGAGAGCTTCCTGTACACGCACTTCGAGGACATCTGCGAGATCATGAAGGCCTACGACGTGAGCTTCTCGCTCGGCGACGGCCTGCGCCCCGGCTGCGCGGCCGACGCCAATGACGAGGCCCAGTTCGCCGAACTGCGCACGCTGGGCGAGCTCACGCAGATTGCGTGGAAGCACGACGTGCAGACCATGATCGAAGGGCCCGGCCACGTGCCCATGCACATGATCCAGGCGAACATGGACGAGCAGCTCAAGCACTGCCACGAGGCGCCCTTCTACACGCTGGGCCCGCTGACCATCGACATTGCGCCCGGCTACGACCACATTGCCAGCGCCATAGGCGCCGCCATGATCGGCTGGGCCGGCACCGCGATGCTGTGCTATGTCACTCCCAAGGAGCACCTGGGCCTGCCGGACCGCGACGACGTGAAGCAGGGAATCATCGCGTACAAGATCGCGGCCCATGCGGCCGACGTCGCCAAGGGCCATCCGGGCGCGCGGGCACGCGACGATGCGCTGTCCAAGGCCCGCTTTGAATTCCGCTGGCAGGACCAGTTCAACCTCGGCCTGGACCCCGACACGGCGCGCGAATTCCATGACGAGACCCTGCCCAAGGACTCGAGCAAGGTGGCGCACTTCTGCTCGATGTGCGGGCCCAAGTTCTGCTCGATGAAGATCACGCAGGAGGTGCGCGAGTACGCGGCCGCGCGCGGCCTGGCCGAAGATCAGGCAGTGGCCGACGGCATGGCGGGCAAGTCGGCCGAGTTCAAGGCTGCGGGCGGCGAGATGTACATCCCGATCCAGCCGAGCTGAAGGAGAGGGGAAGGGGCTGCTTGATACGATCGAGTCCATGCCCTCCATCCCCTTCGACGCCGTCCTCTTCGACTGCGACGGCGTGCTCGTCGACTCCGAACCCATTACCAACCGCGTGCTCGCCGAGATGCTCGGCGAGCTCGGCTGGAAGCTCACGGTCGCCGAGGCAATGCGCCTCTTTACCGGCAAGGCGGTCAAGGACGAAACCGCCCTGATCGAGGCCATGACCGGCTTCGCCGTGACGCCAGAGTGGCTTGCCGGGTTCCGGGCGAGACGCAACGAGGCGCTCGACCGCGATCTGATCGAGATCGCAGGCGCGCCCTCTGCCGTGCGCAGCCTGCACGCGAGCACAGCCGGCCGCATTGCCTGCGCCTCGGGCGCGGACCGGCACAAGGTCCGGTTGCAGCTGGAGAAGATCGGCCTGCTCGACGCCTTCGAGGGCCGCATCTTCAGCGGCCACGAGACGCCGCGCTCCAAGCCAGCGCCCGACGTCTACCTCGCAGCAGCCGCGGCGCTGGGCGTAGACCCCGCGCGCTGCGCCGTGGTGGAAGACACCGTGACCGGTGCCACCGCCGGCGTTGCGGCCGGCGCGACCGTGTTCGGCTACAGCCCCTCCGACCTGGGCCACAGCGGCCCCGAGGCACTGCGCGCCGTCGGCGTGGCGCATGTGTTCAACGACATGGCGGAGCTGCCCTCGTTGTTGGCGGGATGGCGCGGCGCTTCGGTCTGAGGCGCAGGCGAGGAGAAGCGAGAAAGAAAGGGCTCAGCTGCGACGCTGGGTCGCGGCCTTGGCCATTGCAGCCACCGCCTCGGTCATGGCCTGGGCGCGGGCTGACCAGAAACGGGCGATGAGCTGGCCGGCATTCTGCTCGACGTTCGGATGGATGCGCGACCGACCGGAGGTGGCGGCGAACTCGATCAGAGCCGCGTATTCGGAAGTGTCGGTGTCCGGGATGTGCATGCCTCGATCCTATGGCCAGAAAAACGGAGCCGGAATCCGCTTGGCGAGCGGCGTCCGGCGCAGCGGCGAACTTTGTCACGAATTGTCGCGCCGAGGCAAGCTTCCTGGTGCGTCGGCTGCGCCGGCTCGCCGGAATTCGCCGGGCGTCACGCCGGCCCAGGCCCGGAAGGCGCGCGAGAAGCTTTTCTCATTGCGAAAACCGACGGAGAGCGCGATGTTCTTGATCGGGCGTTCGGTGCGGCGCAATTGCTCGGCCGCCTGTTCGTGGCGCACTGCGTCCTTCAGCTGCTGCAGCGAGACGCCTTCTTCCAGCAATTGGCGGTGCAGGGTCCGGGCCGAGAGGTTCAGGAGCGCGGCCAGTGCCTCGGCCGTGCCTGCCTGCCGACCGTGGGCGCGCAGCAGCTCGCGCACCCGCTGCCCCAACAGCCGGTCGCGGCGGTACTGCAGCACCGTCAGCGGCAACGCGCGCCGCAGCATGGTCCGGAGCGCCTGCTCGTCTCGGCGCAGCGGCAGTGCGAGGTAGCGCTCGTCGAAGCTGTAGCTGGCGGCTTCGGCTTTGAACTGCAGCTCGCCACCGAACATCAGCGGATAGGCATCGCGGTGCGGCGGCGCATCGAAAGGAAAGCGGGCCGCACGCAGCGACACCCGCGAATCGATGATCCAGGAGGCGTAGCCGTGCAGGAAGCGCAGGTTGGACACCAGGCAGAACTCGCGCAGATCGCCCAGGTCCACGTTCTCGCGGATCGACACCGTGGCCACGCCGCCCGCCACCTGGAGTTCGAGACCGATGTCGGAAGTCAGCAGGCGGTGATGGCGGCACCAGCGCTTGATGGCAACGCCGAGGTCGGGTGAGCTCAGCGAAGCACGGCACAGCATGCCGTAGGTGCCCCAGGGCAGGCGGCGGCTGAACCAGCCCAGCGCCTCGTCGTCCAGCTCCTGCATTGCATGTCCCGACAGCGCCTCGAACTGGGCCGCGGTCACGCGGCCTTCCTGCAAGTGCAGCTCGCGCGGCGCAATCCGTGCCTGTGCCAAGGCTCCGGCAGGATCCTTGCCATACCGCTGGTAGCCCTGCACGATCGCTCGGACGAAGGCCATGGGTGTGGCCGCGCGGCCAGCCGGCTTGAAGGGAGAAGCGGTCACGAGAGACGAGATTTCGATGGCGCGATATGCAACCATTGTGACGCCAAATGCAACGGCAAGCGGCGTAAGCTGCGACTGCCCGCGCGGGATGTTTTTCGGCGCGGGAAACGAATCCCCATCCAAGGAGACACCCCCATGCACGATCCCGGCCTCAATTTCGACCTCGGCGAGACCATCGATTCGCTGCGCGACGCGGTGGCAGATTTCGCCGCCAACGAGATTGCCCCGCGTGCTGCCGAGATCGACCGCGAGAACCTCTTTCCGCACGACCTCTGGAGAAAGCTCGGCGAACTCGGGCTGCACGGCATGACGGTGAAGGAGGAATACGGCGGCACCGAGTTGGGCTACCTGGCCCACATCGTCGCCATGGAGGAGGTGTCGCGCGCCTCGGCTTCGGTCGGCCTCTCGTACGGCGCGCATTCCAACCTCTGCGTCAACCAGATCCACCGCAACGGCAGCGAGGCGCAGAAGAAGAAGTATCTTCCCAAGCTCGTCAGCGGCGAGCATGTGGGCGCACTGGCGATGAGCGAGCCCAATGCCGGCTCCGACGTGGTCAGCATGAAGCTGCGCGCCGAGAAGAAAGGCGATCGCTACGTGCTCAACGGCGGCAAGATGTGGATCACCAACGGCGGCGATGCCGACACGCTCGTCATCTACGCCAAGACCGAGCCCGAGATGGGCGCGCGCGGCATGACCGCCTTCATCGTCGAGAAAGACTTCAAGGGCTTCTCGGCTGGCACCAAGCTCGACAAGCTGGGCATGCGCGGCTCCAACACGTTCCCGCTGTTCTTCGACGACTGCGAGGTGCCCGAGGAGAACGTGCTGGGCGGCGAGGGACAGGGCGCCAAGGTGCTGATGAGCGGCCTCGACTACGAGCGCGCGGTGCTCTCCGGCGGCCCGCTGGGGATCATGGCGGCCTGCATGGATGCGGTGCTCCCTTTCATCCACGAGCGCAAGCAGTTCGGCCAGAGCATCGGCGAGTTCCAGCTGATGCAGGGAAAACTGGCCGATATGTACTCCACCTGGCAGGCCACCCGCGCCTATGTCTACGCGGTCGGCAAGGCGTGCGATCGCAAGGACCATGCGCGCACCTTCCGCAAGGACGCGGCCGGCGCCATCCTCTACTCCGCCGAGAAGGCGACCTGGATGGCGGGCGAAGCGATCCAGGCGCTGGGCGGCGTGGGCTACACCAAGGACTTCCCGGTCGAGCGGCTCTGGCGCGATGCCAAGCTGTACGAGATCGGTGCGGGCACGAGCGAGGTCCGGCGTATGCTGATCGGCCGCGAGTTGTTCGCGGAGACGGCGTAGGGCGTGGACTTCAGAGGAGACCGCACATGCCATTGACTCAAAGCATCGATCGCGGCACCACCGATGTCCCGTTGATCGAGCAGACCATCGGCGACTTCTTCGACGACATGGCCCGACGGCAGGGCGATCGCGATGCGCTGGTCAGCGCGCACGAGCAACGCCGCCTGAGCTACCTCGAACTGCAGCGCGAAGCCGACCGGCTCGCCAGCGCGTTGCTGCAGCTGGGACTGGCGACCGGCGACCGGGTGGGCATCTGGTCGCACAACAACGTGGCCTGGGTGCTGATGCAGCTCGCCACCGCAAGAATCGGGCTCATCCTGGTCAACATCAACCCGGCCTATCGGACGTCCGAGCTCGAGTACGCGCTCAACAAGGTCGGCTGCAAGGCGCTGGTCACGATGCAGCGCTTCAAGACCAGCGACTACGTCGGCATGCTGCGTGAACTGGCGCCCGAACTCGCGAGCGCGCAGCCCGGCGCGCTGCAGGCGGCGCGCCTGCCGCAACTGCGCACGGTGGCCTGGATCGATCGCCTCGGCGAGCACGAGGAGCTGCCCGGCCTCATGCGCTTCTCGACCTTGGTCGAGCAGGGAAAGGCCGATGACCCGCGCGTGCCCGCGATCGCGAAGACCCTGAAGGCCACCGACCCGATCAACATCCAGTTCACCAGCGGCACCACCGGCTTTCCGAAGGGCGCGACGCTGACCCACCGCAACATCCTCAACAACGGCTTCTTCATCGGCGAATGCATGAAGCTCACGCCGGAAGACCGCCTCTGCATCCCCGTGCCGCTCTACCACTGCTTCGGCATGGTGCTGGGCAATCTGGCCTGCCTCACCCACGGCGCGACCATCGTGTATCCCAACGACGGCTTCGATCCGCTCACGGTGATGCAGACCGTGCAGGCCGAGCGATGCACCGGGCTGCATGGCGTGCCCACCATGTTCATTGCCGAGCTGGACCATCCGCGCTTCAAGGAGTTCGATTTCTCGACGCTGCGCACCGGCATCATGGCCGGCTCGCCTTGTCCCACCGAGGTGATGAAGCGCGTGGTCGACCAGATGCATCTCTCCGAGATCACCATCGCCTACGGGATGACCGAGACCAGCCCGGTAAGCTGCCAGAGCTCGACCGACACGCCGCTGGAAAAGCGTGTCTCCACCGTAGGCAAGGTGCAGCCGCACCTCGAGGTCAAGATCGTCGATCCCGAGAACGGCGCCATCGTTGCACCCGGGGCCTCGGGCGAGCTCTGCACCCGCGGCTACTCGGTGATGCACGGCTACTGGGACGACGAGGAGAAAACCCGCGAAGCCATCGACGCCGAGGGCTGGATGCACACCGGCGACCTCGCCACCATGGATGCCGAGGGCTACGTCAACATCGTCGGCCGCATCAAGGACCTGGTGATCCGCGGCGGCGAGAACATCTATCCGCGCGAGATCGAGGAGTTCCTCTACCGACATCCGAAAATCCAGGACGTGCAGGTGGTCGGCCTGCCCGACAGGAAGTACGGCGAGGAGCTCTGCGCATGGATCATCCCCAAGCCCGGCCAGACCCTCTCGGCCGACGAGGTGCGCGAGTTCTGCAAGGGCCAGATCGCGCACTACAAGGTCCCGCGTTACATCGAGTTCGTCAAGGAATTCCCGATGACCGTGACCGGCAAGATCCAGAAGTTCAAGATCCGCGAGGCGATGAAGGCGCAGCTGGGACTTGGAGAGGAAAAGACCGCATGACGACGGACTTTGCATTCGAACCCCGCTGAACCATGACTCAACTAGAAACCAAGCTCAACGCCCGCTCCGCTGAATTCCAGGCCAATGCGTCTGCCATGCGCGCCTTGGTCGAAGACCTCCACGCGCAATTCGCCAAGGTCGAGGCCGGCGGCGGCGAGGCCGCGCGCAGCAAGCACACTGCGCGGGGCAAGCTGCTGCCGCGCGAGCGCGTCGCCCGATTGCTGGACCCGGGCACGCCCTTCCTCGAGATCGCGCCGCTGGCAGCCCACGCGATGTACCACGGCGCGGCGCCCGGCGCTGGCCTGATCGCCGGCATCGGCCGCGTGAGCGGCGTCGACTGCATGATCGTGTGCAACGACGCCACGGTGAAGGGTGGCACCTACTACCCGATCACGGTCAAGAAGCACCTGCGCGCGCAGGAGATCGCCGAGCAGAACCGCCTGCCCTGCATCTACCTGGTCGACTCCGGCGGCGCCAACCTGCCGAACCAGGACGAGGTCTTCCCCGACCGCGATCACTTCGGCCGCATCTTCTACAACCAGGCCAACATGAGCGCCCAGGGCATCGCGCAGATCGCCGTGGTCATGGGTTCGTGCACGGCCGGCGGCGCCTACGTGCCGGCGATGAGCGACGAGTCGATCATCGTCAAGGAGCAAGGCACCATCTTCCTCGGCGGCCCGCCGCTCGTGAAGGCCGCCACCGGCGAGGTCGTGACCGCCGAGGACCTGGGCGGCGGCGACGTGCACACGCGGCTGTCGGGCGTGGCCGACCATCTGGCGCAGAACGACCTGCATGCCCTGGCGCTGGCGCGCACGGCGGTGGGAAACCTGAACGCGGGCAACAACCAGGCCGCGGCCGATGCGCCCGAGGAAGTCCGCCCGCCCGCCTTCCCGCGCGAAGAACTCTACGGCGTGATCCCCACCGACACCCGCAAGCCCTTCGATGTGCGCGAGATCATCGCCCGCGTCGTCGACGGCAGTGAGTTCCACGAGTTCAAGGCCCGTTTCGGTGCGACGCTGGTCTGCGGCTTTGCCGAGATCGAGGGCATGCCGGTGGGCATCGTCGCCAACAACGGCATCCTGTTCTCCGAGTCGGCCCAGAAGGGCGCCCACTTCATCGAGCTGTGCTGCCATCGCAAGATCCCGCTGGTGTTCCTGCAGAACATCACCGGCTTCATGGTCGGGCGCAAGTACGAGAACGAAGGCATCGCGCGCCACGGCGCCAAGATGGTGACGGCGGTTGCCACCGCCAACGTGCCCAAGTTCACGATCATCATCGGCGGCAGCTTCGGCGCGGGCAACTACGGCATGTGCGGACGCGCCTATTCGCCGCGCTTCCTCTGGATGTGGCCCAACGCGCGCATCAGCGTGATGGGCGGCGAGCAGGCCGCGAGTGTGCTGGCCACCGTCAAGCGCGACGGCATCGAGGGCAAGGGCGGGCAGTGGAGTGCGGAGGAGGAAGAAGCCTTCAAGGCACCCATCCGCGACCAGTACGAGCAGCAGGGCCATCCCTACTATGCGACGGCGCGGCTGTGGGATGACGGCATCATCGACCCGGCCGACACCCGCCGCGTGCTCGCGCTCGGCCTGGCCGCGGCGCGCCATGCGCCGGTGCCCGAGCCGCGCTTCGGCATCTTCCGCATGTGACGCCAAGGAGCAGAGCATGTCGCTGCCGAACTATTTCGCGAGCCTGGCGCGCTACCACGTGTGGGCGACGCAGAAGCTGCTGGAGTCCAACCTGAAGACGCTGGCGGAGGCCGACTGGCGCCGCGACTGCGGGTTGTTCTTTCGCTCGGTGCACGGCACGGTCAACCACCTGCTGGTGACCGACGACATCTGGTACTCCCGCTTCGCCGAAGGCCACTCGCCGCGCGTGCCGCTGAACACCGAAATGCACGCCGATCGCGCCGCGCTGTGCGAAGCGCTGGCGCAGGCCGTCACGCGCTGGAGCCCCTGGCTGGCCACGCTCGCACCCGAGCGCTACGACGGCGAGATGGCCTACATCCGCAACAACGGCGAGGAGGTGCGCATTCCGTTCGCGCCGGCACTCGGCCATGTGTTCAACCACGCGACCCACCATCGCGGCCAGCTCACGGCTGCGCTGACGGGCATGGTCCAGCCGGGCCCCGAGCTCGACTGGGTCTACTTGCTGCAACAGGAAGCCCGCTCCCAATGAACACCTTCACCACGCTGGAACTGAGCATCGAAGGTTCCGTCGCGCGCATCTGGCTCAATCGGCCCGAGTTGCGCAATGCCTTCGACGACGTGGTCATCCATGAGCTGGACGAAGCGTTCTCGCAGGCCGGCGCAGCGAACGAGGTACGCGCCATCGTGCTGGGTGCCAATGGCCCGGCGTTCTGCGCCGGTGCCAACCTCAACTGGATGCGACGCGCGGCCGGATTCACGCACGAGCAGAACATCGCCGATGCAGGCGGCCTGGCCGCAATGCTGCGCACCATCGACCAGAGTCCCAAGCCGGTGATCGCGCGCGTGCAGGGCGACGTCTATGCCGGCGGCATGGGGCTGGTGGCGGCCTGCGATGTCGCGGTGAGCGTCGACACGGCCTGGTATTGCCTCAGCGAGGTCAAGATCGGCCTGATTCCCGCCACGATCAGCCCTTACGTGCTGCGCGCGATGGGAACGCGTGCCGCGCAGCGCTACTTTCTCACGGCCGAGCGCTTCAGTGCGGCCGAGGCCCATCGCATCGGCTTTGTGCACGAGGTGGTAGCTGCCGATGCGCTCGATGCCAAGGTGGCCGAGATCGTGAAGGCCTTCACCAGTGCCAGTCCAGCGGCGGTGCGCGCCTGCAAGCAACTGATCGCCGACGTGGCGGGCCGCGAGATCGACGATGCGCTGATCGCGAAGACCGTCGAAGGCATTGCCGACATCCGCGCCAGCGAGGAGGGCCGCGAAGGCGTGCAGGCGTTCCTCCAGAAGCGCAAGCCCTCCTGGATCTCCGGCTGAGACGCGCCGCGCCATGGACTCCCTCGACCTGCCGCAGCTGCTCGCCCTCTCGGCCGCCATCGGCTGGGCCAGCGGCGTGCGGCTTTACCTCGTCGTGCTGTTGATCGGCCTGGCCGGCTACCTGGGCTGGGTGCCCCTGCCGGGCGGCCTGCAACTGCTCGCGCACCCGGTGGTGATCGCGGCAAGCGGCTTCATGGTCTTCATCGAGTTCTTTGCCGACAAGATCCCCGGCCTCGACTCGCTATGGGACATGGTCCACACGGTGATCCGCATTCCAGCCGGTGCCGCCTTGGCCGCCAGTGTCTTCGGGGCCGACCACGCGGCGATGGCGATCGTCGCCGCGCTGCTGGGCGGCAGCTTTGCCGCAACCGCCCATGCGGCCAAGGCCACCACGCGCGCCGCCATCAACACTTCGCCCGAGCCCTTCAGCAATGTCGGCGCCTCGTTGGTCGAGGACAGCGTGGTGCCGGCAGGGCTGTGGCTGGCGGTGGCGCATCCGCTCGTGTTCTTGCTGGTGTTCGTCGTGTTGCTCGCGTTGTCGGTCTGGCTGATCCGCAAGAGCTGGCGCTTCCTGCGCGCGCTTTTCGCCCGCCTGGCGCGCATCTTCAGCGGCCGGCCGGACCCGGGTGTGACGCCGGCCTTCCGCTTGAACAAGCACGAAGACGGCCAGGTCTGAATTTTTTGTAACGGCGCGGGCAGTACATAGACCGCCCGTTGCGCGACGTTGAGGCAAAGATGTTGGGAACAGCTGGAAACGTCGCGCAAGCGGCAGCCATCTCGAGGACAAGCGCTGCATTGCGGCGGTGGGAAGCGCTGCCTACGATGCGCGGCCCGAGCCCCATCGAACAAGGAACGAACCCGTGCTGAATCCTGCTTCTCCGTCTCCCCCGACAGCCGCCCCGGCGCGCAATGCCGACTGGCAGCAGCGCAGCGGGCGCCATGTGTGGCACCCCTGCACCCAGAGCATCCGGCTCGAGGCCGTGCCACCGCTGCCGATCGCGCGCGGCGAAGGCGTCTGGCTGGTCGACCACGAGGGTCGCTGCTACCTGGACGCTACGAGCTCCTGGTGGGTCAACCTGTTCGGCCATGCGCACCCGGCCATCAATGCCGCGCTCAAGCAGCAACTCGACACGCTGCCCCACGTCATGCTCGCTGGCTGCACCCATGCACCCGCGGTCGAGCTGGCCGAGCGGCTGTCCGCGCTGACCGGCGGCGCGCTCGGCCACTGCTTCTACGCCTCCGACGGCGCCTCGGCGGTGGAGATCGCGCTCAAGATGAGCTTCCATGCCTGGCGCAATGCGGGCCGAGCCGGCAAGCGGCGCTTCGTGGCGCTGCGCCAGGGCTACCACGGCGAGACACTGGGCGCGCTGCATGTGACCGACGTGGCCGTGTTCCGCGACGCTTATGCGCCGCTGCTGGGCGATGCGCACCTTGTGCCTTCGCCCGACGCGCGCAGTGCCAAGCCAGGCGAGGACGCCGCCGATGTCGCTCGGCGCGCGGCCGATGCGCTGGGCGCGCTGCTGGCCGAGCAGCACGACACGATCGCCGCCGTCATCGTCGAGCCGCTGGTGCAGTGCGCCGCCGGGATGGCGATGCATCATCCCGAGTACCTGCGCCGGGCGCGCGCCCTGTGCGACCGCTTCGGTGTGCACCTGATCGCCGACGAGATCGCCGTTGGGTGCGGGCGCACCGGTAGCTTCTTCGCCTCGGAGCAGGCCGGCATCTGGCCCGACTTCCTGTGCCTGTCGAAGGGCATCAGCGGCGGCTACCTGCCGCTGGCGCTGGTGATGTCGCGTGACGCGATCTACCAATGCTTCGTGGACGACGACGTGTCTCGCAGCTTCCTGCATTCGCATTCCTACACCGGCAATGCGCTGGCCTGCCGCGCCGCATTGGCCACCCTCGACCTGTTCGCGCACGAAGACGTGTTGAACCGCAATCGTGGGCGGGCCGCGCGCATCCTGCAGCGTCTGCGGGAGGGCCTGGGCGCGCGGCCCGTCGATCACCTGCGCCAGTGCGGCATGATCAGCGCCTTCGACGTGCGAGAGCCCGGCGAGCGCTTTGCGGAGCGTTTCCATCTCGCGGCGCGGGACCAGGGCCTGCTGATGCGCCCCATCGGCCGCACTGTCTACCTCATGCCGCCCTACGCGATCACCGACCACGAGATCGATCGCCTGGTCGAGGGCACCGTAGCCACCCTCGACGCCGTCGCCGCGCCGCATGCTGCCAAGGAGGCCTGCGATGTCGCGCTTGCTTGACCGCCTCCAGCATGAAATCGCGGGGCTCGACGCGCAAACCCTGCGCCGCCGGCGGCTCATTGCCGAGACGCCCTGCGCGCCCGCGCAGCGGCTCACGCTGCCCGGCGCCGCGGTGCCGCGCACGCTCCTGGCTTTCGGCAGCAACGACTACCTCGGTCTGGCCGCGCACCCGGCGCTGGTGGCCGCGATGGCCGAAGGCGCGGCGCGCTACGGCGCAGGCAGCGGCGGCTCGCACCTGATCCTCGGCCACTCGCGCGCGCATGCACAGCTCGAGGAGCGGCTGGCCGGCTGGATGGCGCCGCACATTCCCGAAGCGCAGAGCCTCTTCTTCTGCACCGGCTACATGGCCAACCTCGCGGTGCTGTCCGCCCTTGGCGGCGCCGAGGCGGTGATCTTCTCCGAGACGCTGAACCATGCTTCGCTGATCGACGGCGCCCGGCTGGCCAAGGCGCGGGTCGAACGCTATCCGCACTGCGACGTGCAGGCGCTCGATGCGCAGCTCGCGCGCTGCGACGCGGCAGTCAAGCTGATCGTGAGCGATGCCGTGTTCAGCATGGACGGCAACATCGCGCCCGTCGCTGGGCTGCTGGCGCTGGCCGAGCGCCACGATGCCTGGCTGGTGCTGGACGATGCCCACGGCTTCGGCGTACTCGGTGCGCGGGGCCGTGGCGTGCTGGAAGAGACTGACTTGCGGTCCGAGCGGCTCATCCTCGTGGGCACGCTCGGCAAGGCCGCGGGTGTGTCGGGGGCCTTCGTGGCCGCGCACCGCACCGTGATCGACTACCTGGTGCAACGCGCGCGGCCTTACATCTTCACCACCGCCGCGCCGCCGGCCATCGCCCATGCGCTGCTCGCCAGCCTGGATTTGATCGAAGGCGAGGAGGGGGCCCGGCGCCGCGCTCAGTTGCACGCACGCATTGCGCAACTGCGCGCAGGCTTGCAGCGCGTGCTGCCCCTTGGCGGCGGCGCCCGGCTCGCCGAGTCGACGACTGCGATCCAGCCGTTGATCGTGGGGGAGAACGCGCGTGCGATGCAGCTGTCCGCGCAGCTCGACGCTCTCGGGCTGCGAGTCGGCGCGATCCGGCCGCCCACCGTACCGGTCGGGACCGCGCGGCTGCGCATCGCGCTGTCGGCCAGCCACGGCGAGGACGATGTTGCGCGGCTGGTCGATGCGTTGGGGCAGCTGCTGGCGCAGCCTTGGAAGGAGGCTGCATGAGACACGCGATGGGGGCCTTGCTGAAGGGCACGACCGCGGTGGCGCTCCCTCTCCCTCGGGGAGAGGGTTGGCGTGAGGGCAGCGGGTCTTATGTTGGTACGTTGCGCTCGTTCCGAGGCTGGAGCCTCAAACCAAGCACTCGGTACGAATCGAAATCCCGGTGCCCTCACCCCAACCCTCCCTCCAACGGGCACAGAGCAAGTCGGCAAATCCCTAAGCCGGAGGCCCGCAAGGCAAGCACCGCCGTGCGTCACGCGGAGGTTCTCCAATGAAAGTGCATTGCTTCGTCACAGGCACCGACACCGGCGTAGGCAAGACACTGGTCAGCAGCGCCATGCTGTGGTCGTTGGCTGCATCGGGCCTGCGCGCAGTCGGCATGAAGCCGGTGGCAGCCGGCCTCGACCTCATCGGCGGCATGTGGCGCAACCAAGACGTCGAGCATCTGCAGCTCGCCGGCAACGTCGATGCCCCGCTGCCGCTGCGCTGCCCGTACCTGCTGCGCGCGCCGATATCGCCGCACCTGGCAGCGCAGGACGAGGACATGTGCATCGCGCTGCAGCCCCTGCTGTTGGCGTACGCGCAGCTCGCGAAGCAGGCCGATGCCGTGATCGTCGAGGGCGTAGGCGGCTTCCGCGTGCCGCTGGCCGACAACTTCGACAGCGCTGATCTCGCCGTGGCGCTGGGGCTGCCGGTGGTGCTCGTCGTGGGATTGCGGCTCGGCTGCCTGAACCACGCGCTGCTCACCGCCGAGGCAGTTCGTGCGCGCGGCCTCGTGCTCGCGGGCTGGGTCGGCAGCGTCATCGATCCCCAGATGCTGGCCCTCGAGGCCAACATCGAAACACTCCGAGCGCATCTGGACGCGCCGCTGCTCGGCGTGGTGCCGCACCTGGGCTCGCCCGAGGCGGCCCGCGCCGCCGCCCATCTCGATTTGCGCATGTTGCGCAGCACCCTGGCGCTGGCCGCCTGAACCCGCCTACAGGAATCTCTCTTCATGGAACACAGCATCAGCTTCATCGACCGCAAGGCCACGGCCTCGCAACAGCACGCCTTGCCCGGCAACGCCGCGTGGCGCGTCGATAGCGTCAAGGCGCTCTTCGAGCTGCCCTTCAACGACTTGCTGTTCCGCGCGCAGCAGGTGCATCGCGCGCACTTCGACGCCAACACCGTGCAGCTCTCGACCCTGCTGTCGATCAAGACCGGCGGCTGCGAGGAGGACTGCGGCTATTGCCCGCAGAGCGCCCACCACGACACCGGCCTGCAGGCCAGCAAGCTGATGGCGCTCGACGAGGTACTGGCGGCAGCCCAGGCCGCGAAAGACCATGGCGCCACGCGCTTCTGCATGGGCGCGGCCTGGCGCAGCCCGAAGGAGCGGCACCTGGAGCCCGTCATCGAGATGGTGCGCGGCGTCAAGGCGCTCGGCCTGGAGACCTGCGTGACCCTCGGCATGCTCGAGGCGGAACAGGCGCAGCGACTGGCGGACGCGGGCCTCGACTACTACAACCACAACCTCGACAGCGCTCCCGAGTTCTACGACAGGATCATCACGACCCGGACCTACCAGGACCGCCTGGACACCCTCGGCCACGTGCGCGATGCCGGCCTGCATGTGTGTTGCGGCGGCATCGTCGGCATGGGCGAATCGCGCGCGGAGCGTGCCGGACTCATCGCGCAGCTGGCCAATCTCGACCCCTGCCCCGAGTCGGTGCCCATCAACAACCTTGTGCAGGTCGAGGGCACGCCGCTGGCAGGCACCGAGCCGCTCGACCCTTTCGAGTTCGTGCGCACCATTGCCGTCGCCCGGATCACCATGCCGAAGAGCATGGTGCGCCTGTCGGCCGGGCGCGAGCAGATGGACGAAGCGCTGCAGTCGCTGTGCTTCCTCGCCGGCGCCAATTCGATCTTCTACGGCGATCGCCTGCTGACCACCGCCAACCCCCAGGCCGCGAAAGACCGCGCGCTGCTGGCGCGGCTGGGCATGCGCAGCGACGCCTGAGCCCGTCCCCATCCACACCACCTCCCCCACAGGAAAGCCGTCCTCATGTTCCAGAAGATCCTTGTCGCCAACCGCGGTGAGATTGCCTGTCGCGTCGCCGCCACCGCGCGTCGCATGGCCGTCCGCACTGTCGCCGTCTACTCCGATGCCGACGCACATGCCAACCACGTGCGTGCCTGCGACGAGTCGGTGCACCTGGGCGGCAGCGCGCCCAAGGACAGCTACCTGCGATGGGAAAAGATCCTGGAGGCCGCCAAGGCCACCGGCGCGCAGGCGGTGCACCCGGGCTATGGCTTCCTGAGCGAGAACGAGGACTTCGCCCGGGCCTGCGCCGAAGCGGGCCTGGTCTTCATCGGCCCGCCGCCTTCCGCCATCCAGGCCATGGGCCTGAAGGCAGAGTCCAAGCAGCTGATGGAGAAGGCCGGCGTCCCCCTGGTGCCGGGCTACCACGGCAAGGACCAGGACCCGGCGCTGCTGGCACGCGAGGCCGAGCGCATCGGCTACCCGGTGCTGATCAAGGCCAGCGCCGGCGGCGGCGGCAAGGGCATGCGGGTGGTCGAGAAGCACGCCGACTTCGCCGCCGCGCTTGCGTCTTGCCAACGCGAGGCCATCAACAGCTTCGGCGACGACGCGGTGCTGGTCGAGAAGTACGTGCAGCGCCCTCGCCACATCGAGATCCAGGTCTTCGGCGACACGCAAGGAAACTATGTCTACCTGTTCGAGCGCGACTGCTCGGTGCAGCGGCGCCACCAGAAGGTGCTGGAGGAGGCGCCTGCGCCCGGCATGACGCAAGCCATGCGGCGCGAGATGGGCGAAGCCGCGGTGGCGGCGGCGCGCGCGGTGAAGTACGTGGGGGCCGGCACCGTGGAGTTCATCGTGGAGCAGCGCAATGACGGGTCCATGAACTTCTTCTTCATGGAGATGAACACGCGTCTGCAAGTCGAGCATCCAGTGACCGAAGCGATCACCGGCCTGGACCTCGTCGAATGGCAACTGCGCGTGGCCTCCGGCGAGCCGCTGCCGCTGAAGCAGGAGCAGCTGCAGATCAACGGCCATGCCATCGAGGCGCGCATCTGCGCCGAGAACCCGGACAACAACTTCCTGCCCGCCACCGGCACGTTGCGCGTCTATCGCAAGCCGGGCGCCACGGCCTTCCAGCGCAGCCGCGTGCGCGTCGACGATGGCGTGCGCGAAGGTGACTCGATCTCGCCCTTCTACGACTCGATGATCGCCAAGCTGATCGTGCACGGCGCGACGCGCGAGGAGGCGCTCGCGCGGCTCGATGCGGCGCTGGCACAGACCCACATCGTGGGCGTGGCCACCAATGTGCAGTTCCTGCGCGGCGTGCTGCGCACTGATTCCTTCGCCCACGCGAAGCTGGACACGGCGCTCATCGAGCGCGAGCGTGCCGTGCTCTTCGACCAGGAGCCGCTCGGCCTGCCCTTGGCGGCTGCCGCTGCCGTCGTGCGAACGTTGCTGGCGGAGCGGTCGGAGGCCGCGCCTTCGGAGCCCTTTGCGCGCCGCGACGGCTGGCGCGGCTTCGGCGAGTACCTGCGTCGCTTCGACTTCGAATTCCATGGCGAGGCGCAGCAGGCGCTGCTGACCTACCGGCGCGACGGCGGCCTCTGGCTGCAGGTCGGCGGCACTGAGGGTGCGCTCACGATGGGTCAGTTCCCCTCGGGTGAGATCGAGCTGCAGTTCAATGGCCTGCGGCGCACCTTGAACGTCTACGAGGAGGGCGCCACAACGCATGTCTTCGCCCCCGAGGGCGCGACCCGCATCGTCACGCTCGACCGGATGGCCCACGCCGGCGACACGCATGCCGATGCGGGCCGCCTCACCGCGCCGATGCCGGGCAAGGTGGTGTCCTTCGCCGTCAAGGCCGGCGACAAGGTCAGCCGCGGGCAGGCCCTGGCGGTGATGGAGGCGATGAAGATGGAACACACCATCGCGGCTCCGGCCGATGGCACGGTCGAGGAACTGCTCTACACGCCGGGCGACCAGGTGGCCGAGGGCGCCGAGTTGCTCCGCATTGCGGCTTAAGCTTGCGGGCATGCGAATCACCGTCTGCCTCACCGACAACCGCCCTGACGCCTGGATCGAGGGCCTGCGCGCCGCGCTGCCCGGCGCCGAGGTCGAGAACTGGGAACCGGGCGCGCCGCAGGCCGACCATGCCGTTGTCTGGTCGCCGCCGCAGTCCTTCATCGACGAGCAGTCGGGGCTGCGCGGCATCTTCAACATCGGTGCGGGCGTGGATGCATTGCTCAAGCTCAGGCTGCCGCCCCAGGCCCTCGTTGTGCGACTCGACGATGCAGGCATGTCGGTGCAGATGGCCGAGTACGTCTGCCACGCGCTGATACGGCATTTCCGCGAGTTCGATTTCTACGAGGCCGAGGCGCGCGAGAGCCGTTGGGGCTTTCGCAGGCCGCGCGAGCGCGAGGACTTTCCCGTCGGCGTCATGGGCCTGGGCGTGCTGGGCGAGCGCGTTGCGAAAGCGGTCGCGCAGTTCGAGTTCCCGGTCAATGGATGGAGCCGCTCGCCCAAGGCGATCGAGGGCCTGCGCTCCTTTGCGGGCGAGGCGGAATTCGACGCCTTCCTCGGCGCCAGCCGCGTGCTGGTCAACCTGCTGCCGTTGACCGAGGCCACGCGCGGCATCCTCAACCGCGAGACGCTCTCGCGCCTGAATGGCGGCAAGCCGGGCGGCTACCTGATCAATGTCGCGCGCGGCGCGCACCTGGTCGAGGCCGACCTCGTCCCACTGCTGGACGGCGGGCAGCTCGCCGGCGCCACGCTGGACGTGTTCGAGGTCGAGCCGCTGCCTGCAGACCATCCTTTCTGGCGCCATCCGAAGATCACGGTGACGCCGCACGGCTCGGCACGCACGGTACGCGGAGCCACCATTGCCCAGATCGCCGGCAAGATCCTTGCGATCGAGCGGGGCGAGCCCGTGGCTGGCGTGGTCGAGCGCGAGCGGGGATACTGAATCCCGTTACCCAAGACAAGACTGAACAAGGCTCAACCCATGAAGCTCCCCACCCATGTCAAGCTCGTCGACGTCGGTCCGCGCGATGGCCTGCAGAACGAAAAGCAGGCCGTTCCCGCCGAGGTCAAGATCGGCCTGGTCCATCGCCTCCAGGAGGCCGGATTGAAGGAGATCGAGGTCACCAGTTTCGTCAGCCCGAAGTGGGTGCCGCAGATGGCCGACAACGCGCAGGTCATGCAGGGCATCCGCCGCCGGCCGGGCGTGCGCTATTCGGTGCTCACGCCCAACATGAAGGGCTTCGAGGCGGCGATCGCCGCGCCACGCGAGGAGTGGCCCGACGAGATCGTGGTCTTCGGCGCCGCCAGCGAGGCCTTCAGCCAGAAGAACATCAACTGCTCCATCGCCGAGAGCATCGAGCGCTTCAGTCCCGTGGTGGACGCGGCGCGCGAGAAAGGGATCCATGTGCGCGGCGCCATGTCGTGCACCGTGGGCTGCCCCTACGAAGGCGAGGTCGCGCCCGAGCGCGTGGGCATGCTCGCGAAGCTGATGAAGGACATCGGCGTGCAGCACGTAGGCGTTGCCGACACCATCGGCGTGGGCACGCCCCTGAAGGTGCGCCGCGCGCTCGAGGCGACGCTCGATCACTTCGCCGTCGACGACATCTCCGGCCACTTCCACGACACCTACGGCCAGGCGCTCTCCAACACCCTTGCCAGCCTGGAACTGGGCGTGTGGCAATTCGACACGTCGGTGGGCGGCCTGGGCGGCTGTCCCTTTGCGAAGGGCGCCACAGGCAACGTCGCGACCGAGGACGTGGTCTACATGCTGCATGGCATGGGCATCGAGACCGGCATCGACCTCGACAAGCTCATCGACGCCGGTGTCTACATCAACGAGGCCCTCGGCCGGGAGCCGAACTCGCGGGTGTCGAAGGCGATCCGGACCAAGCGGGCGGCGTGAGATACGCTTGGCCCATCCATGTGCGGTGCTGAATTGACATCCCTCCCGGAAGGCGTGCAGCGCGTCGCGCGGCTGCTGCAAGAGCGTGGCCATCCACATGCGCCGCGGATGCTCGACGATGCCTGCCGCACCGCGCAGCAGGCGGCCGATGCTCTGGGCATCTCGGTGGCGCAGATCGCCAAGAGCATCGTGTTCCGCCGCAAGAGCGACGAGGCAGCGGTGTTGGTCGTGACCTCGGGCGACAAGCGGGTCGACGAAAAGAAGGTCGAAGCGCTGGTCGGCGGCAAGCTGGGCCGCGCCGATGCCGACTTCGTCAAACGCGCGACCGGCTTCTCAATCGGCGGCGTCTCGCCCTTTGCCCATGCCACGGCCCCGGTGATGCTGATCGACCGCGAGCTGTTCCGCTTCGACGAAGTCTGGGCGGCGGCCGGGCACCCGCATGCGGTGGTGCAACTGCGCCCGCATGAGCTCGAGTCGCTGACCGGCGCGCCGGTGGCGGACGTGGTGTGAGCGGGGATGCCCTCCATCCGCTCGCCGATCGCGCCGTCGCCGCGCGCAGCAAGGCACGCGACGTGCCCTCTCCCTGCATTTCCGTCTGCCGCATGGACCCGGCCAGTGGCTTCTGCGAAGGCTGCCTGCGCACCATCGACGAGATCGCCGCATGGAGCGGCATGGACGACGCAACCCGACGCAGCGTGTGGCGAGCCATCGAGCTGCGCGCCGATGCAGGCTTACTGGACTCCGGAGGAGAAGATCGGCCATGAAGCACATCACCTTCCATCTCGACTTCATCTCGCCCTACGCCTACCTGGCCTTCGAGCATCTGCCGCAAGCGCTCGAAGGGCTGAGCTACAGCGTGGCCTACCGGCCGGTATTGCTGGGTGCGCTGCTCAAGCACCACGGGCAGCTCGGCCCTGCCGAGATTCCTGCGAAGCGGGCCTGGACCTACCGCCACGTGCTGTGGCTTGGTCAGGCGAATGGCATCGCGATCGAGATGCCGGCCTCGCATCCCTACAACCCGCTGCCGCATCTGCGGCTCGCGCTCGCCACCACGGCGGACGGCGACGTCAACCGCCACGTGGCCGAGACGATCTTCCGCGATGTCTGGCAGGGCGGCGGCGAGGCAGGCGATGCCGTGCGGCTGGCCGCCCTCGCCGCTCGGCTGCGGGTGCAGCGCGATGCAGGCGGCGAGGAGGTCAAGGCGCAGCTCAAGGCCAATACCGACGCGGCCATCGCGCGTGGCGTCTTCGGCGTGCCCATGTGCGAAGTCGACGGTCGCCAGTTCTGGGGCTTTGACGGTCTGGCCATGCTGCGCGACTACCTGCGCGGGAATGCCTGGTTCGACGGGCCGCAGTGGGAAGGTGCCGCGGCGCGCCCCACGCTGCTGCGCAGCAGCAATCGCTGAATTTTCTACATTCTGAAACGCGCCCTTCGGGTCTCACCCTAATTCGTCAGCACCGATTCAGTTTGGCGAAAGCCCTGGGTCAGTCGTCCCGCCAAGAATTCGTCACGCCCCACGCCGTGGGAATAACAGGAGACGACGAAATGGCAGCCACACTTGATTCGCGGGGAAGGCCGACGCCTGTACCCCGCCCCATGTCCGCGGAGGAGAAGAAGGTCATCTTCGCTTCCTCGCTCGGCACCGTGTTCGAGTGGTACGACTTCTATCTCTACGGTTCCTTGGCGGCCATCATCGCCAAGCAGTTCTTCAGCGGCCTGGAAGCGGGCGCGGCCTTCATCTTCGCGCTGCTCGCCTTTGCGGCCGGTTTCCTGGTGCGGCCCTTCGGCGCCATCGTGTTCGGCCGGCTGGGCGACATGATCGGACGCAAGTACACCTTCCTGGTGACCATCCTGATCATGGGCCTGTCGACCTTCATCGTCGGGCTGCTGCCGAGCTACGCCACCATCGGCGTCGCGGCGCCCGTGATCCTGATCGCATTGCGGCTGCTGCAGGGGCTGGCACTCGGCGGCGAGTACGGCGGTGCCGCCACGTACGTGGCCGAGCACTCGCCGCACGGCAAGCGCGGCGCCTACACCTCGTGGATCCAGACCACGGCCACGCTGGGCCTGTTCCTGAGCCTGCTGGTCATCCTCGGCGTGCGCACCTGGCTCGGCGAGGACGCCTTCGGTGCCTGGGGCTGGCGCGTGCCTTTCCTGGTCTCGATCGCGCTGCTGGCGGTGTCGGTGTGGATCCGACTGTCGCTCTCCGAGTCGCCGGCCTTCCAGAAGATGAAGGCCGAGGGCAAGACCTCGAAGGCACCCCTCGCCGAATCCTTCGGCGAGTGGAAGAACCTCAAGATCGTGATCCTGGCGCTGGTCGGCCTGACCGCCGGACAAGCCGTGGTGTGGTACTCGGGCCAGTTCTACGCGCTCTTCTTCCTGACGCAGCAACTCAAGGTCGATGCGACCACCGCCAATCTGATGATCGCGGCCGCGCTGCTGATCGGCACGCCCTTCTTCGTGGTCTTCGGCACGCTGTCCGACAAGATCGGCCGCAAGCCGATCATCATGGCCGGCTGCCTGCTGGCCGTGGTGACCTACTTCCCGGTCTTCAAGATGCTGACCGAGTACGCCAACCCCGACCTCGCCAAGGCCCAGGCCACTGCCGGCGTGACGGTGACGGCCGATCCCAAGTCCTGCTCCTTCCAGGGCAACCCGGTGGCACGCGAGATCGACTTCAGCAGCTCCTGCGACATCGCCAAGCGCTACCTGGTGCAGAACTCGGTGAGCTACGACAACGTCGAAGGCCCGCCCGGCTCCAATGCGGTCGTCAAGATCGGCAACAAGACGGTCGAGGCGCCCGTCGGCAAGGTGGTCAACCACAAGTTCGACGAAGGATCGGGCAAGGAGATTGCCGCGTTCAAGAAGGGCGTCGCGGACGACCTGAAGGCCGCCGGCTACCCCGCCAAGGCCGATCCGGCCAAGATGAACAAGGCGATGGTCGTTGCGCTTCTGTTCTGGCTGGTGCTGCTGGTCACGATGGTCTACGGCCCGATCGCCGCCATGCTGGTCGAACTGTTCCCGACGCGCATCCGCTACACCTCGATGAGCCTGCCGTACCACATCGGCAACGGCTGGTTCGGCGGCCTGCTGCCGACCACGGCCTTTGCGATCGTGGCCTCGACCGGCAACATGTACAACGGCCTCTGGTATCCGATCATCATCGCGGGCATCACGCTGGTGGTCGGCACGCTGTTCGTGCGCGAGACCAAGGATGTCGACATCTACGCGAACGACTAGGCCGCCGGCCTAGCCTGACCTGAACAAGGGGCGCCGGCCCCTTGTTCGACAAAGAAGCCTCGTGCCGTGTCCATGGCGCGAGGCTTTTTCGTTGAACATCCAGGAGACGCAGATCATGTGGAAATTGGCCATCGGCTTCGTGGTCTTCGCGGCCATTTCGCTCTTCGTGATCATGCAGGCAGGGGACAAGGTCGACATGTCGGGCGAGAAGCACGGCGGGGATGGAACAGCCCGCCTCCCCATTGACGATGGGGTACTTGATCACGCATGAGTCACCAGGCCGTGGCTCATGTTTTGGCACTCATACTTCCCCCGCATCACGACGATTAGCGAGGGCAAGTCATCGACGTCCGGACAGAACTTGTCGATCATGATCAAGGCATCCTTGGCGCGCACCAGCGCCGGTGCCCCCTTGACCTTGCCGAACGGCCGGTCATGTGACGCTTTGCACATTGCGGCCCGTTGGTTTCTAGAATGTCTGCCCCCACCCCAAGGCACTCATGACACAGGGCTCCATCCGGATACGCGGTGCGCGTCAGCACAATCTCCAGAACCTCGACCTCGACATCCGCACCGGCGAGATGACGGTGGTCACCGGGCCGAGCGGCTCGGGCAAGTCGAGCCTCGTGTTCGACACCCTCTATGCCGAGGGCCAGCGCCGTTACGTCGAGACCTTCTCGGCCTATGCGCGGCAGTTCCTCGATCGCATGGACAAGCCGGCGGTGGACAAGGTGGAGGGGGTACCACCCGCCATCGCCATCGACCAGACCAATCCGGTGCGCTCGTCACGCTCGACCGTCGGCACGATGACCGAGCTCAACGACCACCTGAAGCTGCTGTACGCGCGCGCCGCGCAGCTCTTCGACCGCGAGACCGCGCTGCCGGTGCGGCACGATTCGCCTGACTCGATCTATGCGGACCTGGTTGCGCGCGCGGCGGCGGCGGGCGATCCGCGCGTCGTGCTGACCTTTCCGGTGGAACTGCCGGCCGGGACCAGCGACGAAGAGGTCGCGCAGTGGCTGTCGGCCAGCGGCTTCACCCGCGTCCAGGGCGAGCGGCAGATTGCCACGCCGACCGGCCCGCGCAAGGTGCTGGACGTGGTCGCCGACCGATTCCGCATGGCGAACGCCGAACGCGCGCGGGTGATCGAGGCAATCGAGGTGGCGCTCAAGCGCGGCAGCGGGCGGCTCACGGCGCATGCCGGGCCGCCCCAAGGCGGGACAGCCCCCTCGGGGGGCAGCGAACCACACGAAGTGGGGAGCGTGGGGGCTTCATCCCCAGAGGTGTGGAAGTTCTCGACGGGGCTGCATTGCCCCGACACGGACATTCGCTACGCGGACCCGATCCCCTCGATGTTCTCCTTCAACTCGGCCGTGGGTGCCTGCGAGACCTGCCGCGGCTTCGGGCGCGTGATCGGGGTCGACCTGGGCCTGGTGATCCCCAACGACAAGCTGACGCTGCGCGCCGGCGCCATCAAGACGATCCAGACGCCGGCCTGGAAGGAAGCGCAGGACGACCTGATGCGCCATGCCGAGACGGCCGGCATCCCGCGCGACACGCCCTGGTACAAGCTCACGCCCGAGCAGCAGGCCTGGGTGGTCGAGGGCTCGCCGCACTGGAACGGCAAGTGGAACCAGCAGTGGTACGGCGTGCGGCGCTTCTTCGCGTACCTGGAGAGCAAAGCCTACAAGATGCACATCCGCGTGCTCTTGTCCAAATACCGCAGCTACACGCCGTGTCCGGCGTGCGGGGGCGCGCGGCTCAAGCTGGAGAGCCTGCTGTGGCGCATCGGAAGCAAGGCGGATGCGGATGGGGTGCTCGAGCCCTCGAAGCGCGTCATGCCGGTGGGCGTGAAGTGGTCGCGCGAGCAGCTGGAGGCGCTGCCCGGGTTGTGTTTGCATGACCTGATGCTGTTGCCGATCGAGCGGTTGAGGCGGTTCTTCGATGGGCAGCAGCCCGGCGGGGGTGAGGGGGAGACCCAGGCGCTCAAGCTCCTCTTCGACGAGATCACCACGCGCTTGCGCTACCTGCACGACGTCGGCATCGGCTATCTCACCCTCGATCGCCAGAGCCGCACCCTCAGCGGCGGCGAGGTGCAGCGCATCAACCTGACGACCGCGCTCGGTACCTCGCTGGTCAACACCCTGTTCGTGCTCGACGAGCCCAGCATCGGCCTGCACCCGCGCGACATGAACCGCATCACCGAGGCCATGCTGCGCCTGCGCGACGCCGGCAACACGCTGGTGGTGGTGGAACACGACCCGGCGGTGATGCTTGCCGCCGATCGCGTGATCGACATGGGCCCCGGGCCGGGCGTGCGCGGCGGACGCATCGTGTTCGACGGCGGCCCGGCCGAACTGCGGCACGCCGACACCTTGACCGGCGAGTACCTGGGCGGGCGCAAGCAGATCGGCATGAGCTTCAGGCGCATGGTGAGCGACAACACGCCGCGCCTCGTCCTCGAAGGCGTGCGCGAGCACAACCTGCGCAACATCACGGTCGAGTTCCCGCTGGCGCGGCTGGTCTGCGTCACCGGCGTGAGCGGCTCGGGCAAGTCGACGCTGATCCAGGACGTGCTGGCGCCCGCGCTGATGCGCCACTTCGGCAAGGCGACCGAGACGCCCGGCGCGCACGACCGGTTGCTCGGCGCCGAGCAGCTGGGCGAGGTGGTCTTCGTCGACCAGTCGCCCATCGGCAAGACGGCGCGCTCCAACCCCGCGAGCTACGTGGGCGCGTGGGACGCGATCCGCGAGATCTTCGCCACCGCCGCGCTCGCACGGCAGCGCGGCTACACGGCTTCGAAGTTCAGCTTCAACAGCGGCGACGGGCGCTGCCCGACTTGCGGCGGCTCGGGCTTCGAGCATGTGGAGATGCAGTTCCTCTCCGACGTCTACCTGCGCTGCCCCGACTGCGACGGCAAGCGGTACCGGCCCGAGATCCTCGAGGTGAAGGTCGAGCGCGGCGGGCAAAGCCACAACGTGGCCGACATCCTCGAGCTCACGGTGGCCGAGGCGACGGCGCTCTTTGCCGGCGACCGCGAGGTGGTGCGCGTGCTGCAGCCCATCGTCGACGTGGGCCTGGACTATGTGAAGCTGGGCCAGCCGGTGCCCACGCTCTCGGGCGGCGAGGCCCAGCGCCTCAAGCTCGCGGGCTTCCTGGCGGAGGCGGCAAAGAACGGCAGTGCGAGCAAGCAGCCGCTGGCGCGCAAGGGCACGCTGTTCCTGTTCGACGAGCCGACCACCGGCCTGCACTTCGACGACATCGCACGCCTGATGCGGGCGCTGCGCAAGCTGCTCGATGCCGGCCATTCTTTGGTGGTGATCGAGCACAACCTCGACGTGATTCGCGCCAGCGACTGGCTGATCGACCTCGGCCCCGAGGGCGGCGAGGGCGGCGGCCAGGTGGTCGCGGTGGGCACGCCCGAGCAGGTGCGCGAGAACAGCGCCTCGCTGACCGGCGCCGCGCTGATCGACTACGAGCTGGCCATCGGCCCCGGCGCCTACAAGGTGGCGGAGCGCGCCGCACGGGCGTATGCGGCGCGCGCGCGGCAGCAGGAGGCGGGCCGCGATGCGATCCAGATCGTCCATGCGCGCGAGCACAACCTGAAGAACCTGTCGGTCGACATCCCGCGCGGCAAGTTCAGCGTGGTGACCGGCGTGAGCGGCTCGGGCAAGTCGACGCTGGCCTTCGACATCCTGTTCAACGAGGGGCAACGGCGTTACCTCGAATCGCTCAACGCCTACGCGCGCAGCATCGTGCAGCCGGCGGGCCGGCCGGAGGTTGACGCGGTGTACGGCATCCCGCCGACGGTGGCCATCGAGCAGCGGCTGTCGCGCGGCGGGCGCAAGAGCACGGTGGGCACGACCACCGAGGTCTGGCACTTCCTGCGCCTGCTCTACGTCAAGCTCGGCATCCAGCACTGCGTCCGCGACGGCGCGGCGGTGCAGCCGCAGACGCCGGACAGTATCGCGGCGCAGCTGCTGAAGAACTTCCGAGGCCAGCACATCGGCCTGCTGGCGCCGCTGGTGAGCAACCGCAAGGGCGTCTATACCGAGCTGGCTGACTGGGCGCGGCCGCGCGGCTTCACGCACCTGCGGGTCGACGGCGAGTTCCTGCCCACCACCGGATTCCCGCGCATCGACCGCTTCAAGGAACACAGCATCGAGCTGCCGGTCGCCAGCCTCGACGTGGAGCCTGCGAACGAGGCCGAGTTGCGCGAGGCGCTGGCGCGCGCGCTGGAGCACGGCAAGGGCGTCGTGCATGTGCTGAGCGAGCTCACCGGCCTGCGCAGCGCCATGATGGCGGGCGTGTCCGCTGCGGGCATCGGTCGTGTCCAGGTCTTCTCCACGCTGCGCGCCTGTCCGGTGTGCAGCACCAGCTACGGCGAGCTCGATCCGCGGCTGTTCTCGTACAACAGCAAGCATGGGTGGTGCCCGGACTGCGTGGGCACGGGGGTCAGGCTCACCAAGGAACAGCGCAAGGTCTACGACGACACGACGATGGCGGCGGACAACCGGGGGCGGGAGCAGACCTTTGCGGAGCCCGAGGCCGAAGACGTGGGGGAGGTGGCGTGTCCGACGTGCAAGGGGACGCGGCTGAACCCGACAGCGCGAGCGGTGCTGTTCGGCGGGGACGCCCCGCGCCCGAGCCCTCTCGCTGGAGGGGAGAGGGCGCCAGGCCCGAGTGCAGGCGCAGACACCGCCTTGCTCACCCACACGGCCGCGGTCAAGGCAACGGACCCCGAATTGCTCCCTCTCCCGCCGGCGGGAGAGGGCTGGGGTGAGGGCGGCATCGCCATCACGCAGCTCGCGAGGATGAGCGTGACCGATGTCCGCGTGTGGTTCGATCACATCGCGCTGACCGGAAGGCAGGCCGAGATCGCACGCGACCTCGTCCCCGAGATCCGCAGCCGCCTCGAGTTCCTCGAGGAAGTCGGCCTCGGCTACCTCACCCTCGACCGAGGCGCCCCCACGCTGTCGGGCGGCGAGGCCCAGCGCATCCGCCTCGCGGCACAGCTGGGCAGCAACTTGCAGGGCGTGTGCTACGTGCTGGACGAGCCCACCATCGGCCTGCATGCGCGGGACAACCAGATCTTGCTGGACGCGCTGCACAAGCTGGGCGAAAAGGGCAACACGCTGGTGGTGGTGGAGCATGACGAAGACACCATCCGCCGTGCGGACCACATCATCGATATCGGGCCCAGCGCAGGCAAGCGCGGCGGGCGTCTGGTGGCTGAAGGCACAGTGGCCGACCTGGAAGCGGCGAACGATTCGCAGACGGGGCGCTATCTCCGGGAGGCGATCAAGCACCCCCTTCAGCCCAGGCGCGCCGTGTTTCTTCCTCCCCTTCCGGGAGCGGGCGAGCGTGGAGGCGCGGCCTCCGGCACGTCACTGCGCACCAGGTCGAGCGCCGCGCGCGCCCAGCCCAACCCTCCCGCGGAAGGAGAGGGCGCCCTGCGTTGGCTGACCGTGCGCGGCGCCAACCTGCACAACCTGCAGGACGTCACGGTGACCCTGCCGCTCAACCGCCTGGTCGCCGTCACCGGCGTCAGCGGCTCCGGCAAGTCCACCCTGGCGCGCGACGTGCTGCTCGCCAACGTGCATGCCATCGTCGTGCAGCGCATGACCAAGGCGGGCCGCGATGCCGACGCTGCCGGCAAGCGCCCCGCCTGGTCCGGCTGCGCCGCGGTCGAAGGCTACGAGCCCATCGACCGCGTGCTGGAGGTCGACCAGACACCCATCGGAAAGACGCCGCGCAGCTGTCCCGCCACCTACATCGGCTTCTGGGACACCATCCGCAAGCTCTTCGCCGACACGCTGGAAGCCAAGGCGCGCGGCTACGGTCCGGGCCGCTTCAGCTTCAACACCGGCGAAGGCCGCTGTCCCGGGTGCGAGGGCGCGGGCGTGCGCACCATCGAGATGAGCTTCCTGCCCGACGTCAAGGTGCCCTGCGAGGTCTGCCACGGCGCGCGCTTCAATCCCGAGACGCTGGCGGTGAGCTGGCGCGGCAAGAGCATCGGCGACGTGCTGCAGATGGAGGTGGACGAGGCGGTCGAGTTCTTCGCCTCCATGCCCAACATCAGCCATCCATTGCAGCTGTTGAAGGACGTCGGCCTGGGCTACCTTACGCTGGGCCAGCCTTCGCCCACACTCTCCGGCGGCGAGGCGCAGCGCATCAAGCTGGTGACCGAGCTCAGCAAGGTGCGCGACGACGTCACCCGTCGCGGCAACAAGGTGCCGCACACGCTCTACGTGCTCGACGAGCCGACGGTTGGCCTGCACATGGCCGACGTCGAGAAGCTGATCCACGTGCTGCACCGGCTGGTGAACGGCGGCCACAGCGTGGTCGTGATCGAGCACGACCTCGACGTGATCGCCGAAGCCGACTGGCTGGTCGACCTGGGCCCCGAGGGCGGTGACGGCGGCGGGCGAGTGGTTGCAGCGGCGCCGCCGGAAGAGGTGGTGCGGCTGCGCACGCACACCGGCGTCGCGCTGGCGCCGGTGCTGGCGCGCGGCGCGGGCCGCCATGAGGTGGTGCAACTGCCTGTCCAGGCCGCGGCGGTGCCGATGCGGCGGGAGGCCTGATGAGCTGAGCAGTCGGGCTGACGCCCCGGCGACAGGCCCGGGGGTCAGCCCCGATTGCCGGGACGCAGGCGGCGCGGCCAAATGGCGGCCTTCCTATCCTGGAGCTTGCTCAATGTTCCGTCGTTCCCTCCTCTGTGCCGCCGTGCTCGGCCTGGCCGCTGCGGCCGTGCACGCGCAGAGCTTTCCCGCCAAGCCGATCAAGCTGGTCATCGCCTTCCCGGCCGGTGGCCCGACCGACATCACGATGCGGCAGTTGGCCGACAACGCCTCCAAGATCATCGGCCAGCCCGTCGTGGTGGAGAACAAGCCGGGCGCGGGCGGTACCTTGCCCGCGCAGGCGCTGCAAACCGCCCAGCCGGACGGCTACACCATCGCGCAGATTCCTCTCGGCGTGTTCCGGCTGTCCTACACCACCAAGATCAATTGGGACCCGGTGAAGGACATCAGCTATGTGATCAACGTCACTGGCTACGCCTTCGGCATCGTGGTGCCCACAGACAGTCCGCTCAAGAGCTGGAAGGACTTCGTCGACTATGCGAAGGCGAACCCAGGCAAGCTCACCTATGGCTCCACAGGCACGCTCACCAGCCCGCACCTCACCACCGAGCTGATCGCGCAGAAGGCCGGCATCGAACTGCAGCACGTGCCCTACAAGGGCAGCGCCGACCTGATGCTCGCGGTGATCAGCGGCCAGCTGATGGCCGCGGCCGACAGCACCGGCTTCGCACCTCAGGTGGAGGCCGGCAAGCTGCGCGTGCTCAACACCTGGGGCGAGAAGCGGCTGGCCAAGTTCCCCGATGCGCCGACGCTCAAGGAACTGGGTCTGGACATCGTGCAGAACTCGCCCTTCGGCATCGGCGCGCCCAAGGGCACGCCGCCGGAGGTGGTGAAGAAGCTGCACGACGCCTTCAAGCAGGCGATGGAAGAGCCCAGCTACGTGGCGGCGCTGGGGCGCTACGACATGCTGCCCAACTACATGAGCTCGGCCGACTACACGAAGTTCGCGCAGACCACCTTTGCGCGCGAGAAGGCGCTGATCCAGAAGCTGGGCCTGGCCAAGCCCCAGTGAGGCGGCGCAGCCGCACGGCCCCGGCGCATGCGCGGGCGCGGCACACCAGTGCAAGGGGTGCAAGGGGTGCACGGAAAGCAATGTCCCTGCGCAGCTCTGTCGCGCGGATAATCCGCGCACTTCGAGCCGACCTGCCAAACCCACGATGCCCGCGCGCCGCGCCGCTCCCACCCCAGACGCTGCCGCGGACAACCCCGCCGCCCTCGCCGAGCAGAACGCCGCGCGCAACGCCATCCTCGTCGCTGCGCGGGGCGAGTTCGCGGCCAAGGGACTGGCCGGCGCACGTGTCAACGAAATCGCCTCTCGCGCCGGCGTCAACAAGCAGCTCATCTACTACTACTTCGGCAGCAAGGAAGGCCTCTACCGCACTGCGCTGGAGGTCGTCTACACCGAGATCCGTTCGCTCGAACGCGAGCTCCACCTCGGCGACATGCAGCCCGCCGAGGCGATGGCCGCGCTCATCGGCTTTTCCTTCGACTACCTCGCGCGGCACCCCGACTTCATCGGCCTGCTCAACCACGAGAACGCGCACGGCGCGGCGCACGTGCGCGATTCGGCGGCGATCCGCGAGACCAACTCGCCGCTGATCGACCTCATCGCCAGGACGCTCCGGCGCGGCATCGCAGCGAAGGTGTTCCGGCGCGGGATCGATGCTGTCGAGCTCTATATCTCGGTCGCGGGCATGTCGTACTTCTTCTTCTCGAACCGGCTCACGCTGTCGTCGATCTTCGCGCGCGACCTGTCCGAGGCGAAGGCGGTCGATGCCTACCGCAAGCACGTCGTGTCCTTCGCGATGGCGGGGCTGCGTCCGGACTGAAGCGCATCGAGCGCGCATCGAAAACTCGCATCGGTCGACCGCCGATCCGCCGTTTCAACCAAACGGTTGACACGCGTCGGCCAAGCTTCTAAGCTCGCCGCGACAACTTGGAACACGGGGTTTTCCGATGCAGACATCGCAACCGCAGGGCCCGGGGGGCGTTGGCGCCGTGCCGCTGCTGGAGCCGGGAGCGCTGCCGGCGCGCTTCGATTCCGTCGAGGCGCTCGACGACTTCCTGTCGCGGCCCAGCCAGGCGCTGATCGACGACATGGCGCAGGTCGAAGGCGACCTGATGATCCTCGGGGTTGCCGGCAAGATGGGCCCGACGCTCGCGCGCCTCGCGAGGAACGCCGCGCCGCACAAGCGCGTGATCGGCGTCGCGCGGTTCAGCGATCCGGCGGTGCGCGACAAGCTCGAAGGCTGGGGCATCGAGACCATCGCCTGCGACCTGCTGGACCGCGCGGCGGTCGAGGCGCTGCCGCGCTTGCCCAACATCGTGTTCGCGGCCGGCCACAAGTTCGGCGCCTCCAGCAGGCAGTCGCTCACCTGGGCCATGAACACGCACGTGCCCGCGCTGGTGGCCGACACCTTCCGCGACGCGCGCATCGTGAGCTTCTCGACCGGCAACATCTATCCGCTCACGCCCATCGGCCGGCAGGGCGCGAGCGAGCGCACGGCACCCGCGCCCATCGGCGAGTACGCGCAGTCGTGCATCGGGCGCGAGCGCATGTTCGAGTACTTCGGCGCAAAGCACGGCACGCCCGGGCGCATCTTTCGGCTCAACTACGCGATCGACATGCGCTACGGCGTGCTGTTCGACATCGCGTCGAAGGTGCACCGCGGCGATCCGGTCGACGTCACCATGGGACACGTCAACGTGATCTGGCAGGGTGACGCCAACGCGCAGGTGCTGCGCCTGCTGCGGCACTGCAAGGTGCCTGCCACGCCCATCAATTGCACCGGGCCCGAGACGATCTCGGTGCGCTGGCTGGCGCAGGAGTTCGCGCTGCGGCTGGGCGTGGAGGTTTCCATCGTCGGGCAGGAGGCGCCCACGGCGCTGTTGTCCGACACGACCGAGGCGACACGCCTTTTCGGCTACCCGCTGGTGCCGCTCGGGGCGATGCTCGACTGGGTCGCCGACTGGGTGAAGAACGAACGCGAGAGCTTCGGCAAGCCCACCAGGTTCGAAGTGCGGGATGGCGCCTTCTGACGCGCTGGCCCCCGTGGCGATGACGTCGGCCGATGTGCTGGCCGGTGTCGCGCTGTCGGACGGCGCGGGCTGGAACCAGACCGCCGACGACTGGCAGCTCTTCGTCGAGCATGGCCGGGCCATCGGCTGGCGCACGGCGCAGAGCCAGCTGGTGGCGAGCGCCGCCACCTTGCCCTATGGCGGCGTGGCCTGGATCTCGATGGTGCTGGTCGACCGGCAATTCCAGCATCGCGGGCTGGCGACGGCATTGCTCGAGCGATGTGTCGGGCAGCTGGTGCAGGACAGTGTCGTTCCCGTGCTCGACGCCACGCCGGCGGGCGAGCCGGTGTATCGGCGCCTGGGTTTCGAGCCCGGCTTTGCGCTGGCGCGCTGGGAAGCGGAGCTGCCCGCCGCCAAGGGTGTCCACACCGGCGAGGCTCGCGTGCGCGCGGCCGGCTTGCAGGACCTGGACGCGATCGCCGCGCTCGACACCGAAGCCGCGGGCCTCGACCGGCGCTTTCTGCTGCGTGACTTCCTGGCGCGCCACGGCAGCATGGCCTGGCTCCTGCACGACGACGCGGGCAAGGCCAGCGGCTTCGCCATCGTGCGCCGCGGCCGGCGCGCGCTGCAGATCGGACCGTTGGTCGCCCCCAGCCTTTCGCAGGCCGTCGTGCTGCTCGATGCGGCACTGGCGCGCATTGCCGGCCGCGTGTTCCTGGACGTTCCCTCGCATTGGCAGGGACTTGCCGAGGCGCTGTCGGCACGCGGATTCCGCGTCCAGCGGCCCTTCGTGCGCATGGCGCTCGCGCCCTCGCTGCCGCCCTGCGTGGCGCAGGCCGGCGAGCACCTGTTCGTGCTGGCCGGACCTGAATTTGGATGACCCGATGAACGCTTCGACACTCCCGGTTTCCGACGTTCGCGCGCTGCTGCGCAACGGCCTCGCGATACCCGCGCATCCGCTGGCGCTCACGGCCGCGCGCACGCTCGATGCGCGCCGGCAGCGTGCGCTGACGCGCTACTACCTCGACGCAGGCGCGGGCGGGCTCGCTGTCGGCGTCCACACCACGCAGTTCGCCATCCGGGAGGCGGGGCTGTACGAAGAGGTGCTGCGCCTCGCGATCGACACTGCGCGCGACTGGCTCGCGCCGAAGCCGCGCCCGATCGCGATGGTGGCCGGCGTCTGCGGGCGCACGGCGCAGGCGGTCGGCGAGGCAAGGCTCGCGCGCGGACTCGGCTATCACGCCGGCCTGCTGAGCCTGGCTGCCATGAAGGGCGCCGACGAGGACGCGCTCATCGCGCATTGCGAAGCGGTGGCCGAGGAGATCCCGCTGATCGGCTTCTACCTCCAGCCCGCCGTCGGCGGCATGGACCTGAGCGCCGCCTTCTGGGCGCGCTTCGCGGCCATCGACAACGTGGTGGCGATCAAGGTCGCGCCCTTCCATCGCTACCGCACGCTCGACGTGGTGCGCGGCGTGGTGGCGGCCCGGGCCGAGTCGAGGGTCACGCTCTATACCGGCAACGACGACCACATCGTGCTCGACCTCGTCACGCCCTTCACCGTGATGCGCGACGGCGAGCCGGTCACCGTGCGCTTCCGCGGCGGCCTGCTGGGGCATTGGTCGGTGTGGACTTCGGGGGCGGTCGAGCTCCTCGCGCGCTGCCAGGCCGCGGCAACCGGCATGCAGCCGGTCGATGCGGGCCTGCTCGCGCTCGACAGCCGCGTCACCGACTGCAACAGCGCCTTCTTCGACGTCGCGAACGACTTCCATGGATGCATCGCCGGCTGCCACGAGGTGCTGCGCCGCCAGGGCCTGCTCGAAGGCATCTGGTGCCTCGACCCGGACGAGGCGCTGAGCCCGGGACAGAAGGAAGCGATCGACCGGGTCTGCGCGGAACACGCCGACCTCGCCGACGATGCCTTCGTGCAGGCCAACCTCGCCCGCTGGCTGGCCTGAAAGGCGCATGCATGAATCGCCTCGCGAAAACTCTCGTGCACTACCTGCCGGCGATCGGCCTCTTCGTCGGCTTCATCGCGCTGTGGCAGGTGGCGGTGAGCGTGTTCGGCATCCGCGAGTACCTGCTGCCGGGCCCGCTCGCCGTGTGGCAGTCGATGACGAGCAACGAGATCCCGTGGCTCTTCCACAGCTGGATCACGGGCATCGAGATCCTCGGCGCCTTCGTCCTTGCCGGTGCCGCGGGCGTCGTGCTGGGCATGGCCATCGCCTGGTCGGCAGGCATCTCGCGGGCGCTCACGCCCTTCCTGGTCTTCATCAACACGCTGCCCAAGGTCGCGATCGCGCCGCTCTTTCTCATGTGGCTGGGCTACGGCATCCTGCCCAACATGCTGATCGGCGCGCTGATCGGGTTCTTCCCGGTCGTCATCAACACCGCGGTCGGGCTCACGCAGATCGACCAGGACCTGGTCGACCTCGGCCGCGTGTTCAGCGCGCCGAAGTGGAAGGTCTTCATGAAGATCCGTATCCCCAACGCCTACCCCTACATCCTCAGCGCGCTGAAGGTGACGGCGACCTCGGCCGTGGTGGGCGCAGTGGTCGGCGAGTTCGTCGCGTCGCAGCGTGGGCTGGGCTACGTGATCATCACCACGCAGAGCAGCATGAACACGCCCGCCGCGTTCGCCGCGCTGGTGTGGATTTCGGTGCTCGGCCTGCTGCTCTACGGCCTGGTCGCCGGGCTGTCGCTGCTGCTCGCGCCCTGGGCCGAGGACAAGCCGGCCTGATCGATTTCTTTCATCCATTCGCCAACCTCCGTCACCGTCCTCCGAAGGAAGCCACCATGAGATCCAGGATCGCCGTCCCCGTCGCTGCCGCCTGTGCGGCTCTCCTCGCGCTCGCGTCCACGCCGTCGCAGGCGCAGGCGCAGGCGCCCGCGCGCGAGAAGTTCACGTTCGCGCTCAACTGGTTCGCGGTGGGGGACCACGCCGCCTATTGGGTCGCGCTCGACAAGGGCTACTACGCGCAGCGCGGGCTCGACGTGACGATCGAGAACTCGAAGGGCTCGGGCGACTCGATCGCCAAGGTCGACACCGGCCGCGCCGACGCGGGCCTGGCCGATGCGGTGCCGATCATCTCCGCCGTGGGGCGCGGTGCCCGGGTCAAGATGATCGGCATGGTGTTCGACAAGACGCCGATGACCTTCTTCAGCCGCGCCGATGCGCCGCTCTCGAAGCCGTCCGACCTGGAGGGCAAGACGGTCGGCGCGCCGGCCGGCGACAGCCAGCGGCTCGCGTTCCCGGCCTTCGCACGCCTCAACAAGATCGACGCCAACAAGGTCACGTGGGTCAACATCGAGCCGACCGCCAAGGTGGCATCGATCGCCGAGAAGCGCATGGACGGCGTGGCCGACTACACCACCGGCCTGCCGTTCTACGACAAGGCCATGGGCGAGGGCAAGGTCGCAAGGCTCGCGTGGGCCGACTACGGCTTCGACCTGTACGCCATGTCGATCATGGCCGGCGAGAAGACCATGACCGAGCGGCCCCAGCAGCTCAAGGCCTTCCTGGAAGCGTCCTACATGGGCTGGCGCGACGTGATGGCCAACCCGAAGGAAGCGCTGGCGATCTACAAGAAGCGCGTGCCCGAGATCGACGTTGCGATCATCGAGGCGAACCTGCTGCTGGGCTTCGAGCTCATGCGCACCAAGGCCTATGCCGACAACGGCATCGGCTACATCGACGAGAAGAAGATGTGCGGCTCGGTCGACATCGTCAACACCTACATGGGCTTGCCGAAGAAGGTGGATTGCAAGGCGGTCTACACCACCAGCTACTTCACCAAAGTGGCGATGCCGCTCGCGGTGAAGTGAGCCGGCCGCTGATCCACGTCGACCATGCGGGCATGGTCTACCAGGCCGAGAGCGGCCCGGTGGAGGCACTGCGCGACATCTCGCTCACGGTGCACGAGGGCGAGTTCGTCGCGCTCGTGGGGCCGAGCGGCTGCGGCAAGTCGACGCTGATGCGCGCCATCGCCGGCCTGCGCCCGGTGACCAGCGGCCGCATCCTGGTGGACGGCGCCAAGGTCGAGAAGCCGATCCCCAAGGTCGGCATGGTGTTCCAGGCGGCACTGCTGCTCAAGTGGCGCAGCGTGCTCGACAACGTGCTGCTGCCGGCCGAGCTGTCGGGGCTCGATCCGTCGAAGTACCGGGAGCGCGCGCACAGGCTGCTGCAGATGGTCGGGCTCGGCGACTTCACGGAGAAGCGGCCGGGCGAGCTGTCGGGCGGCATGCAGCAGCGTGCGTCATTGTGCCGCGCGCTGATCCTTGATCCGCCGATCCTGCTCATGGACGAGCCCTTCGGTGCGCTCGACGCCATGACGCGCGACGACATGAACCTGGAGCTGCTGCGCATCTGGGGCGAGGACCAGGCCGCGCACGGCGGCACACGCAAGACCATCGTGTTCGTGACGCACTCGATCCCCGAGGCGGTGTTCCTGGCCGATCGCGTGGTCGTCATGTCGCCGCGGCCGGGGCGCGTCGCCAACATCCACGAGGTGCGCATCGCGCGCCCGCGCACCGCCGAGACCCGCGCCGCGCCCGAGCTGGGCCGCCTGTCCTTCGGCATCTACACCGAACTGTCGGGCGTCGCGGGCAAGGGCGAGGCGCACGCCGGTCCGCACTGGTAACCCGAACGAGAGAGATCACACATGGCCGACGCTCCCCGCCTGCGCGTCCTCGCAATCGAAGGCTTCGAGTCGCCGTACCGGCTGCGGCTGCCCTTCCGCTTCGGCGTCATCACTGTCACCGAGGGCCGGCAGGCGATCGTGCGGGTGCGCGTGCGCCACGAGGATGGCCGCGAAGGCACGGGATTCGCGGCCGAGGCGCTCGGGGCCAAGTGGTTCGACAAGAACCCGGACCTGAGCGATGCCCAGAACGTCGACCAGCTGCGCAAGGCCCTCGAGCTCACGCGCGAGGCCTACCTGGCGGCCGCGCCGTCGAGCGCGTTCGAACTCTTCGCGCAGCACTACGGCGAGCTGCTCGATGCCGGCCGCAGGCTCGCGCTGCCGGCGCTCGTCGTGAGCTACGGGCCGGCACTGGTCGACCGCGCGGTGCTCGACGCACTGTGCCGCATCGAAGGTGTCGGGTTCTGGCGCGCGATGCAGCGCAACTTGCCGGGGATGCGGGCGCACGCCGTGGCGCCCGACCTGGCGGACCTGGACTTCGACGCTTTCCTCCAGGCCCTGTCGCCCCTGACGCGGCTGCACGTGCGGCACACGGTGGGGCTGCTCGACCCGATCCTCGCGCGCGACCAGCCGGACGGGACGCGCGTGGGCGACGGGCTCCCCGAGACGCTGGAGGAGGTGGCAGCGCGCTACGGCCAGCGCTACTTCAAGCTCAAGGTGTCGGGCCGGCGCGATGAGGACATCGACCGGCTGCGCCGCATCGCGTCGGTGCTCGACAGGCTGCCCGGGCCGATCCACGTGACGCTCGACGGCAACGAGCAGTTCGACGATGCGGCTTCGGCCGAGGCGCTGTGGCTGGCGATGCGCGCGGAGCCGGCACTGGAGCGGCTCTGCGCGTCCACCTTGCTGATCGAACAACCCATCAAGCGCCAGGCTGCGCTGGCGTCCACGGTCGCGCCGCTCGCGCGGCACAAGCCGGTGATCATCGACGAGTCGGACGGCGACCTCGATGCGTTCCCGCAGGCACGCGCGCTCGGCTACGCCGGCGTGTCGACGAAGGCGTGCAAGGGCTTCTACAAGTCGGTGATCAACCTCGCGCGCTGCCGGGCGTGGAACGCGGGGTCGCCGGGGCGGTTCTTCATGTCGGCCGAAGACCTGACGACGCAGCCAGGGCTCTCGGTGCAGCAGGACCTCGCGCTGGTCGCGCTGCTGGGCATCCCGCACGTGGAGCGCAACGCGCACCACTTCATCGACGGCTTCGATGGCCGCCCGGACGCGGAGGCGTCGGCGTTCCTCGACGCCCATCCCGATCTTTATCACCGTGAGGACGGCCGGGTGCGCCTGCGCATCGCGCAGGGGCAGGTCGACATCGGCTCGCTGGCGGCGCCGGGCTTCGGCTCGTCCGTCGCGCCGGTCCTCGACGGGACGGCACCCATGGAGGCTTCGAGATGGCCATGAGCTTCGACTACGAACAGCACGACGCGCTCGCACTCGGCGCGATGGTGCGCAGCGGCGAGCTCGGTGCCGCCGAACTGCTCGATGCGGCGCTCGCGCGGATCGCGGAACGCAACCCGGCACTCAATGCGGTGGTCACTCCGATGTACGACGCGGCGCGCACCGCGATCGCGGCGGGCCTGCCGGACGGGCCGTTCCAGGGCGTGCCTTTCCTGGTGAAGGAGCTGGTGGCTTCGGTCGCGGGGGTGCCCACCACGTTCGGGTCGCGCCTCTATGCGCGCAATCTGCCGGCAGCCGACAGCGAGGTGGTCGCGCGCATGCGGCGCGCGGGCCTGGTGATCGTGGGCAAGACCAACTCTCCCGAGTTCGGCCTGTCGCCGACCACCGAGTCGCTGCTCTACGGCGTCACGCGCAACCCCTGGGATCACGCGCTCACGCCGGGCGGCTCGAGCGGCGGCGCGGCCGCTGCGGTGGCGTCGGGCATGGTGCCGATGGCGCATGCGACCGACGGCGGAGGCTCGATCCGCATCCCCGCATCCTGCTGCGGCCTGTTCGGACTCAAGCCGACCCGCGCGCGCGTCACCTCGGGCCCCGAAGGCGGGGAAGGCCTGAGCGGGCTGGCGAATCAGCACGTCGTCAGCCGCAGCGTGCGCGACAGCGCCGCCATGCTCGACGCGATCGCCGGGCCGATGCCGGGGGACCCTTACGCGGCGGCGCCGCCGACGCGGCCCTTCATCGACGAAGTGGGGCAGCCGCCCGGGCGGCTGCGCATCGCGTTCAGCGCGACGGCGCCGAACGGCGTGCCGGTCGATGCGGAATGCAGGGCGGCCGTGGAAGACGCGGCACGCCTGTGCGAGCAGCTGGGGCACCACGTCGAAGAGGCGTCGCCGGCGTACGACGCGCAGGCCGTCTCACGCGGCTTCGAGGCGGTGTTCGCGGCCAACACGATGGCGAACATCGCGCGTGCCACCGGCGGGGCGATGCCGGCGCCTGACCAGGTCGAGCCGCTGACGCTTGCCCTGGCCGAGCGCGGCCGGGCGATGGGCGCGAGCGAGTTCATCCTGCAGCTGCAGTCGCTGCACCGGCAGTCGCGCCGCGTCGCGGCCTTCTTCGAGCGCTACGACGCCTGGCTCACGCCGACGCTGGCGCAGACGCCGCGGCCGATCGGCTGGTTCGACATCCGCTCGGGCGACGCGGCGCGCTGGCTCGGGCAGCTGGAGGCCTATTTGCCCTTTACCTATCTCTTCAACGTGACGGGGCAGCCGGCGGCATCGGTGCCGCTGTACTGGACGGCAGGCGGCGTGCCCGTCGGTTGCCAGTTCGCAGCACGCCAGGGAGAGGAGGGGCTGCTGCTGCGCCTTTGCGCGCAGCTGGAGGAGGCGCGTCCGTGGTTCGGCCGCCGGCCGGCGGCCGGTTGATGCGCGCACCGGACTCGATCGGCGCGCCCGCTCAAGAAGTTGGCCGCGCTCAGCGCGCGGCGAGCACTGCCGCCGCGACTTCGGCGAAGCCGGCACCGCGCTCGCTGCGCGCGACATAGCGCGGCAGATGCGCCAGGGCGGCCTCGAAGCGGCGCACGTTGGCGACGCCCACGCTGTGAGTGAAATGCTCGAACATCAGCGCGTCGTTGGTGGAGTCGCCCACGTAGGCCCAGCGCTGCATTTCCTCGTCGAGCCGGCGGCCCCACAGCTCGCGCACGATCCAGCGGGCGCCCTCGAGCTTGTCGTGCTCGCCGTACCAGCCGTTGATGTGGATGCTGCTCACGGTGGCGTGCATGCCTTCGCTGCGCATCAGGTCGGCCACCTGCGAGATGGTGGCGTCGTCGAGCCGGGTGAATTCGCTGTGGTCGATGGCAATGTCGCATTCCCGGCCGGGAGAGTCGGCTGCGCGGTGCGCGCCACGAATCTCGCGCTCGATGCGCGCGAGCACGGCCTGCATGCGCTCGAAGTTGCGCGCTCGGGTCGCGGCATCCTGCTGGTAGCGTTTCTCGATGCGTCCCGCGGCAGTGCGCACCAGCGCGACGGCGCCGTTCTCCGCCACGATCGCATCGACCGGCCAGACGTTCGCGAAGGGCTCGCTCCAGCCCACCGGCCGCCCGGTGATGGCCACGAGGTTCAGCACGGCGGCCCGCAGCGCACTCATGGCGTCGAGCGCATCCGGCGTGACGGCGCCCTCGGTCGTCAGCGTGTCGTCGATGTCGGTGAACACGCCGACGAGCTGAGCGCGCGCCTCGGTGGGCCAGGCGTCGAGCGGCAGCATCAGCCGGCCGCCGGGCCGCCCCAAGGGCGGCTGCGCCCCCTCGGAGGGCAGCGAGGACACGTCAGTGCCGAGTGGGGGGGGCATGGTCAGCCTGCGCTCTGCAGGGCCAGGCCCGCGTGCTCGCGCAACGGATGGAAGTGGATCTTGGGAAAGCGCTCCTGCGCCAGCCGCACGTCATAGGGCGAGGTGCACAGGTAGGCCAGCGTATCGGCCGCATCGCGCGCCATGCGCGCCGGGTAGGCGTCGATGAAGGCGCGCAGCTCGGCCGGCGTGTCGGCCGTGATCCAGCGCGCACCGGTGTACTGGCAGCCTTCGAGCCGCACGTCGGCGTCGTACTCGGTCTTGAGCCGGTGCTGCACCACCTCGAACTGCAGCTGGCCCACGGCACCCAGCAGCATCGGGCCGCCCACTTCGGGCCGGAACACCTGGATCGCGCCTTCCTCGCCCAGTTGGGCCAGGCCCTGCTGCAGCTGCTTGGTGCGCAGCGGGTTCCTGAGGATCACGGTCATGAAGAGCTCGGGCGCGAAGAAAGGCAGCCCGGTGAACTGCAGCGAGGCGCCGTCGGTGATGGTGTCGCCCAGCTGCACGCCGCCGTGCGTGGTGAAGCCCACGATGTCGCCCGCGTAGGCCTCTTCCACGGCTTCGCGCCGCTGGCTCATGAAGGTGACCACGCTGGTCGGGCGCAGTTCCTTGCCGGTGCGCTGCACCTTGAGCTTCATGCCCGGCGTGTACTTGCCCGAGGCCATGCGCACGAAGGCGATGCGGTCGCGGTGGTTGGCGTCCATGTTGGCCTGCACCTTGAAGACGACGCCGGCGAAGTCCTTGTCGTCGGGCTTGATCTCGCGCAACACGGGTTGGCGATTGACCAGCGTGGTGCTGGTGCGCGGCTGCGGCGGCGGCGCCAGCTCGACCAGCGCGTCGAGCACCTCCATCACGCCGAAGTTGTTGACGCCGGAACCGAAGAAGACCGGCGTCTGCTTGCCCGAGAGGAATGCCTCGCGGTCCCAGGCCGGTGATGCGCCGGTGGCGAGCTCCATGCTCTCCATGGCGGTTTCGAACTCGTGGCCGAAGCGCTTCTTCAGCGCGTCGGGTTCGGCCAGCGCAACGGTCTCGAAGTCCTGCGGCAGCCGTTCGCTGCCCGACTCGAACACCGTCATCGCCTTCGTGCGCAGGTTCACGATGCCGCCGAAGCTCTTGCCCTGGCCCACCGGCCAGGTCATGGGCACGCAGGGCATGCCCAGCTCGCGCTCGATCTCGTCGAGCAGCTCGAGCGGCTCGCGCACCTCTCGGTCCATCTTGTTGACGAAGGTGATGATGGGTGTGTCGCGCTGGCGGCAGACCTCGATCAGGCGGCGGGTCTGCGCTTCGACGCCGTTGGCGGCGTCGATCACCATCAGGGCCGAGTCGACCGCGGTCAGCACGCGGTACGTGTCTTCGGAAAAGTCCTTGTGGCCCGGCGTGTCCAACAGGTTGATCACGTGCTCGCGGTAGACCATCTGCATCACCGAGCTTGCCACGGAGATGCCGCGCTGCTTCTCGATCTCCATCCAGTCGGAGGTGGCATGGCGCGAGGCCTTGCGGGCCTTCACCGAGCCGGCGATCTGGATCGCGCCGGAGAACAGCAGCAGCTTCTCGGTCAGCGTGGTCTTGCCGGCGTCGGGGTGGGAAATGATCGCGAAGGTGCGACGGCGGCGGGTTTCGGAGGCGAAGGACATGGGAGTGAACGCAGTGCGCGCTCACGGGCGCGGGCGGCTGGTAGGCAAAGCCCGTAATTTTAGCGAGAGCGGCTCACATCGGCGGCGTGAACCCGTTGCGCCCGACCAGCATGCGCAGGGCGGTGGGCCGGCCGTCCTTCACCTGCGCGGTGATCACCACCTTGGCTCCCGGCACCACGAGCGCGGCCTGATGGGCGCCGCCCGGCTTGAATGTCACGACCTGCGTGCCCGGCGGCACGATGACGGTCTGCTCGCCATCCTTGGACTTGAGCAGCAGCTTGTGGCCGCCCGGGGCCGAGGACGGCGCCGCCTCGAGCCGGGCCACGGTGGCATTGGTCATCGGATGGGGAAGTCCAGGAGGGACCGGGAGCAGTCCAGGAGGCACGGCAACTCGCTGCTGGCCCCGAAAAATCCGCAGGCGCTAAAATGCCGCCTTCCGAGGAGCGTTGCAGCGCCGCCAGGCGTGAGGCTCGGACCACACATCGCAACCACGCTCAACCGCTGTTCTCGCGGGTGAGTCTGTTCCGCCAGAACCCGAAAGCAGCGGCCTCATTCAAACTTGTTTGGAGTCCTCATGAGCGCTGTTCTCAAAGCTTCCCCGGTGTCCACTGCCGACCAGGCAATCGCCGACCTGTCCCTTGCCGCCTGGGGCCGCAAGGAAATCAAGATTGCCGAAACCGAAATGCCCGGCCTCATGGCCATCCGCGAAGAATTCGCCAAGAGCCAGCCGCTGAAGGGCGCGCGCATCACCGGCTCGCTGCACATGACGATCCAGACCGCGGTGCTGATCGAGACCCTGCAGGCACTGGGCGCCACGGTGCGCTGGGCTTCCTGCAACATCTTCTCGACGCAGGATCACGCGGCCGCCGCAATCGCCGCCGCCGGCACGCCGGTGTTTGCGATCAAGGGCGAGTCGCTCGACGACTACTGGGACTACACCCATCGCATCTTCGACTTCGCCCCGAAGGGCTCGGCCGGCGAGGGCCCGAACATGATCCTGGACGATGGCGGCGACGCCACGCTGCTGATGCACCTGGGCCAGAAGGCCGAGAAGGACCAGGGCGTGCTGGCGAATCCGACCAGCGACGAGGAGCGCATCCTCTACGCCGCCATCAAGGCCAAGCTGGCGGTCGATCCCACCTGGTACACGCGCAAGTCCGCCGAGATCATCGGCGTGACCGAGGAGACGACCACCGGCGTGCACCGACTCAACGAAATGGCCGCCAAGGGCACGCTGCTGTTCCGCGCGATCAACGTGAACGATTCGGTGACCAAGAGCAAGTTCGACAATCTCTACGGCTGCCGCGAGTCGCTGGTGGACGGCATCAAGCGCGCCACCGACGTGATGATCGCCGGCAAGGTGGCGGTGGTGGCCGGCTACGGCGACGTGGGCAAGGGCTCGGCCCAGGCGCTGCGCGCGCTCAGCGCCCAGGTGTGGGTGACCGAGATCGACCCGATCAACGCGCTGCAGGCCGCGATGGAAGGCTACCGCGTCGTGACCATGGCGTATGCCGCGGACAAGGCCGACATCTTCGTCACGACCACCGGCAACAAGGACGTCATCACGCACGCCCACATGGTCGCCATGAAGGACCAGGCGATCGTGTGCAACATCGGCCACTTCGACAACGAGATCGAGGTTGCCTCGCTCGAGAAGTACGAGTGGGAAGAGATCAAGCCGCAGGTCGACCACGTGATCTTCCCGGACGGCAAGCGCATCATCCTGCTGGCCAAGGGGCGGCTGGTGAACCTGGGCTGCGGCACGGGCCATCCGAGCTACGTGATGAGCTCCTCCTTCGCCAACCAGACGATCGCGCAGATCGAGCTCTTCACCAAGCCCGACGCGTATCAGGCCGGCAAGGTCTACGTGCTGCCCAAGCACCTGGACGAGAAGGTCGCGCGCCTGCAGCTGTCGAAGCTCAGGGCGGAGCTCACGGTGCTGACGGACGCGCAGGCCGCGTACATCGGTGTGAACAAGAACGGCCCCTACAAGCCGGACAGCTACCGCTACTGAGCGGAGGCCGCGCAACACCGTGCGCGCCGACCAGTTGCTCGTCGAACGCGGCCTGGCCGAGTCGCGCTCGCAAGCCGTGCGCTTGATCGCAGGCGGGCTGCGCTGGCGCGACGGTGCGCATTGGCGCACGGTAGGCAAGAACGGCGAAGACGTGCCGAAGGATGCCGAGCTCGAACTGCTCGACCCGGCCGAAGCGCGCTATGTTTCGCGCGGCGGGCGGAAGCTCGAGGGCGCGCTCGGCGCAGCGGGCATCGAGGTGCGCGGCCAGCGTTGCCTCGACGTCGGCCAGTCCACCGGCGGCTTCACCGATTGCCTGCTGCAGCAAGGGGCTGCGCACGTGGTGGGTGTCGATGTCGGGCATGGTCAGCTGCATCCCCGGCTGCGCGGCGATCCGCGCGTCACCGCCGTCGAGGGTGTCAATGCACGCGCGCTCGACGCTTCGGCCTGGGGCGCCGCATCGCCGGCGGAGTCGCAGTTCGACCTGATCGTCGGCGACCTGTCCTTCATCTCGCTCACGCTCGTGCTGCCCGCCTTGGTTCCTCTGCTCTCCGCGACAGGCGAACTCCTCATGCTGGTCAAGCCTCAATTCGAATTGCAGCCGGCGCAGATCGGCAAGGGCGGCATCGTGCGCGATGCCTCGCTCTACGCGGTGGTCGAGCAGCGCGTGCGCGCGGCCTGCGAAGCGCTCGGCCTGCGGGTACGGGGCTGGTTCGACAGTCCCATCGCAGGTGGCGACGGCAACCGCGAATTCTTCATTCATGCCGCTCTCGCGAGCGGCCCACCAGGAGCCGCCCGTGCGCCCACCGTTGAGCTTTGAATTCTTTCCGCCCAAGACGCCCGAAGGCGTGGTCAAGCTGCGGGCCGTCCGCCAGCAGCTCTATGCGCTGCGGCCCGAGTTCTGCTCGGTGACCTACGGCGCAGGCGGTTCCACGCACGAGGGCACCTTCGGGACGGTGCGCGAGATCCTCGGGGAGGGGGTCGATGCCGCCTGCCATTTCTCCTGCATCGGCGCCACCCGCACGACCGTGCGCGAGCAGCTGAAGGAGCTCAAGGCCATGGGGGTCAAGCGCCTGGTGGCCCTGCGCGGCGACCTGCCCAGCGGCTACGGCATGGGCGGCGAGTTTCACTATGCGAGCGACCTGGTCGGCTTCATCCGCGAGGAAACGGGCCGCGATTTCCACATCGAGGTCGCGTGCTATCCCGAAGTGCATCCGCAGGCGCGCTCGCCCGAGGCCGACCTGCAGGCCTTCGCAGCCAAGGTTCGCGCCGGTGCCGACGCCGCGATCACGCAGTACTTCTTCAGTCCGGAGGCGTATTTCCGGTTCGTCGAGGAGGCGCGCAGGCTCGGACTCGACGCGCCGATCGTCCCGGGCATCATGCCGATCACCAGCTCCACACAGCTGATGCGCTTCTCCGATGCCTGCGGCGCCGAGATCCCGCGCTGGATCCGGCTGCGGCTGCAGGGCTTCGGCGACGACACCGCATCAATCAAGGCTTTCGGCCTCGACGTGGTGACCGATCTCTGCGCCCGGCTAGTGAGCGGCGGTGCGCCGGCCCTGCACTTCTACACCATGAACCAGTCGGTAGCGACGCTCGCGTTGCTGCAGCGGCTGGGCTGGGAAGAATGAGCGGGCCCTGGCTCGCGAAAAGGCTCGCGCTGGTTTTGGCCGCCGCTGCGTTGGCCGCCTGCACCACGCAGCCGCCAGCGCCTGCGCCCGCGCCGACGACCTCGGCAGGCGAAAGCGGCACCGGTCTCCGCCCTCTCGCCCGCCAGCCTGCGCTGCCGCCGGGCGCAGCGCCGCGTTCGCAGGTGCCTTCGGTGCGCTACGACCTCGCGGTTTCGGGCATGGCCGAGGACGACGGCGTGCCCGGTGACGCAGGCTCGCGCGAAATCTTCGAGCGCGGCGGTGCCTCGTGGTACGGCATCCAGTTTCATCAGCGCAAGACCGCCAACGGCGAGCGCTTCGACATGACCGCCATGACGGCCGCCCACAAGACGCTGCCGTTCAATACGCGCGTCTGCGTGCGCAGCCTGGTCAACGGCCGCGAGGTGCTGGTGCGCATCAACGACCGCGGGCCTTATTCGGCCGGGCGGATCATCGACCTCAGCCGGGCCGCTGCGGATGCGCTGGGCATGCTTGGGTTGGGGATCAAGCAGGTGGCGTTGTCGATCATGGGCGAGAACGGCACGCGTTGCGGCGATGCGGACATCGATCCTGCCGCGACCGACGAGCCGCCGCCGGAAGCCAAGGCCGAGAAGCCTGCCAGAAGGCCGGCGGCCCGGCGTATCCGCGAGGTGCCGCCTCGCCTGCGGCACTGAAGGTTTCGCTCAGCCGCCGCTGTCGAGCGAAAAGGCAGCGTGGCGATCTTGCGCGAGGCGCTGCGCCATCTGGGGCAGGGCCGCTTCGAGCTGGCCCTTCAGCGTAAAGGGCGGATTGACAAGGAACATGCCGCTCGCGGGCAGCCCCGGCCGGTGCTGGACGCCGGAGGGGTCGGTCAGGATCTTGCTCGACTTCACGGTCAACGTGGCGTGCAGCCAGGGCTTGCCGGCCTTGGTGGCCAGGGTCTTGAGGCGGCGCGGCAGGTCGTGCGCCTCGGGCCGCGGAATGATCGGGTGCCAGATCGCGTAGGTACCGGTCGCGAATCGCTTGAGCGCCTCGGCGACGAAGTCGAGTACGCGCCCGTAATCGCTTTTGATCTCGTAGCTGGGGTCGCAGAGGACCAGCGCCCGGCGCGACGGTGGCGGCAGGAACTTGGTGGCGCTGCCGAAGCCGTCGTCGCGCAGCACGGCGATCCGGCGACCTGCCTCCAGCTGGGCGATGTTGGCACTCAGCGTGCGCGCGTCCGTGGGGTGCAGCTCGAAGAGCTTGAGCTTGTCGTGCTCGCGTAGCAAGTGATGGACGATGAAGGGCGAGCCGGGATAGATGCGCGCGCCGCCCTTGGGATTGAAATCCTGGACCACGGAAAGGTAGCGTGCCAGGGCGTCGGCGAGCGGCGCCTCGTCGGGCTTTGGCTTGGCCGCTTCCGGCAGCAGCCGCAGCACCCCTTCGGCAGCCTCGCCGCTGGTGCCGGCGTAGTCGCCGTCGAGGCGGTAGAGCCCGGCGCCGGCGTGGGTGTCGAGCACGGTGAGCGCGGTGTCCTTCTCGAGCAGGTGCTCGAGCGCGGCGATCAGCACCGTGTGCTTGAGCACGTCGGCGTGATTGCCAGCATGGAAGGCGTGGCGGTAGCTGAACATGAGAGTAGGGCCTGGAACAGAACTGGGGAGGGTAGACGCGCCGTCACATCCGATTACAAAGGGAACGAGGAATGCGAGTCAGCTGGCGATTTTGGGCCTGTGCGCGCGCACGGGCGCGTTGTCTATTGTGACGGGCTGCGCTTGCGTCACCCACGGCACGAAGCAGGACGGCCGGTTTGTGTCGGCAAGCGCGCCTGTCGGCGGCATCCTCGCCCGCTGGAGGGTGCGCCCGCAAGGATCTGAGTCCGGCATGCGCTGGGAACGCCAGCTCCACCGATGAGATGACCGAGTCGGTCGGTGCTGCGGTAGTGCCACAGGCGCCGTTTGCCTGCCTGTACTCATTCTTCATATAATCGCGGGCTTCGCAGCGTTTTGTGGCCCCGCGGCGGAGCATTCGACCCCACCTAAGAGATTCCCATCAGAGGAACACCGACCGTGGAAAAGGGCCCGCCAAACCACTTTCCTTCCAGGAAGACTCATGACCAAAACGTTCAGCGCCAAGCCCGCTGACGTGACGCACGAGTGGTTTGTGATTGACGCGACCGACAAGGTCCTCGGACGAGTAGCCAGCGAAGTTGCTCTCCGTTTGCGCGGCAAACACAAGGCCATTTACACGCCTCACGTCGATACCGGTGACTTCATCGTCATCATCAACGCAGCCCAGCTGCGCGTCACCGGCGCCAAGCCGCTTGACAAGGTGTACTACCGCCATTCGGGATACCCGGGCGGCATCACTGCCACCAACTTCCGCGACATGCAAGCCAAGCATCCAGGCCGCGCCCTGGAAAAGGCCGTCAAGGGCATGCTGCCCAAGGGCCCGCTGGGTTACGCCATGATCAAGAAACTCAAGGTGTACGGCGGTGCAGAGCATCCGCACACCGCCCAACAGCCCAAAGTGCTGGAACTCTAAGGAGCCTTGAGAATGATTGGTGAATGGAACAATGGCACCGGCCGTCGCAAATCCAGCGTCGCCCGCGTGTTTCTGAAAAAAGGCACCGGCAAGATCACGGTCAACGGCAAGGACATCACTGAGTTCTTCGGCCGCGAAACCTCGATCATGATCGCCAGGCAACCGCTCTTCCTGACCGGCAACGTCGAGAGCTTCGACATCATGGTCAATGTGGCGGGCGGTGGCGAATCGGGCCAGGCTGGCGCGACGCGCCACGGCATCACCCGTGCGCTGATCGACTATGACGCGTCGCTCAAGCCGGTGTTGAGCCAGGCCGGCTTCGTGACCCGCGATGCCCGCGAGGTGGAGCGCAAGAAGGTCGGCCTGCATTCCGCGCGCCGCCGCAAGCAGTTCTCGAAGCGCTGATCGGTCCGCCGATTGCCTTGGGCTTATGGCCCGTACTGCCAAAAAACCGCCTTCGGGCGGTTTTTTGGTTATTGCAGTAGCATTCTTGAGTTGGCCGCTCCGTTCGGCCCCTCCACAGGAGTTCTCTATCTTATGAGCGCCGTTGCCGAAAACATTCAAACCCAGATGCCCGAACCGATCGTCTTCACGGACAGCGCGGCCGCCAAGGTGGCCGACCTGATCGCCGAAGAAGGCAATCCCGACCTCAAGCTCCGTGTCTTCGTCCAAGGCGGTGGCTGCTCGGGTTTTCAGTACGGCTTCACCTTCGACGAGATCGTGAACGAGGACGACACGACGATGACCAAGAACGGCGTGTCGCTGCTGATCGATGCCATGAGCTACCAGTACCTTGTCGGCGCCGAGATCGACTACAAGGAAGATCTGCAGGGAGCCCAGTTCGTGATCAAGAACCCGAACGCCACGAGCACCTGCGGCTGCGGGTCCAGCTTCTCGGCCTGATGCCTTGACCCCGCAACAGAGAGCCGCCTTCGGGCGGCTTTTTGCTGCTTGCCGTTCTTCCCATGAGCAATCCTGTTTCCATGCGCAAGAGCCTGCTGTGGCTGGTGGCCGTCGGGTTCTTCATGCAGACGCTCGACGCCACCATCATCAACACCGCCCTGCCGGCCATGGCCGCCAGCCTGGGAGAGAGCCCGCTGCGAATGCAGTCGGTGGTGGTGGCTTATTCGCTGACGATGGCAATGCTGATCCCGGCCTCCGGCTGGATCGCCGACCGCTTCGGGACCCGGCGCGTGTTCTTCTCGGCCATCGTGGTGTTCGTGCTCGGCTCGGTGGCCTGCGCGTTGTCGCGCAGCATCGGCCCGCTGGTGGCTGCTCGGGTGCTCCAGGGCCTGGGCGGCGCGCTTCTGCTGCCGGTGGGACGGCTGGCGCTGCTGCGCACGGTGCCTCGTGCGGAGTTCCTGGCAGCCATGAGCTTCGTGGCGATTCCAGGGCTGATCGGTCCGCTTCTCGGCCCCACGCTGGGTGGCTGGCTGGTGCAGTACGCCTCCTGGCACTGGATCTTCCTGATCAACGTGCCGGTGGGGCTGGCGGGGTGCCTGGCCACGCTCAGGCTGATGCCGGACCTTCGGGCCGTGCAGCAGCGGCCGTTCGACAGCGTGGGCTACGCCATGCTGGCCTTCGGCATGGTTGCCGTCTCGCTGGCACTCGATGGTGTTTCAGGGTTGGGCCTGCGCCAGGCAGGCGTGCTGCTGCTGCTGGTGTTTGGCTTCGCCAGCATCACTGCGTATTGGTTGCATGCGGTCCGTCGGCCAGACCCGCTTTTTTCCCCTTCGCTCTTCTCCATTCCGACGCTCAGCATCGGCCTGCTGGGCAACTTGTTCTCGCGCCTCGGCAGCAGCTGCATGCCCTTCCTCATTCCGCTGCTCCTGCAGGTCTCGATGGGCTACACCCCGCTTCGCGCCGGGCTGATGATGCTGCCGATCGCACTCGCCGGCATGGCGATGAAGCGGGCCGCCGCGCCGCTGATCACCCGCTTCGGCTATCGCCGGGTGCTGGTGGTCAATACCGCGCTCGTCGGGCTCACGATGGCCAGCTTCGGCCTGGCCGCGCCGTCGCAGCCGGTGGTGCTGCACATCCTGCAGCTGCTGGCTTTCGGCGCCGTCAATTCGCTGCAGTTCACCGCGATGAACACCGTGACCTTGCGCGACCTCGATGAAGGCATGGCCAGCAGCGGAAACAGCCTGCTCTCGATGGTGCAGATGCTGGCGATGAGCCTGGGTGTCGCGGGTGCCAGCGCGGTCTTGGCAGGTTACACCGAGGTGTTTGGCAGCCTCGATGCGCTGGCCACGCTGCATGCCTTCCAGGCGACCTTCTCGAGCATGGGGCTCATCACGGTGGCCTCGGCCCTGATCTTCTGGCACCTGCCGCCGCACGCGAGGGCCGTCCAACCCGAGCAACCCGAAGTTTCGGGCCAGCACTAGCGGCGGCGATTCAGGCCGGGTAGATCGCGCCCAGCACGCGGGCTCCGCGTGCGCCCGTCACGCTCGCGAGGTTGCCGGATTCCCGGCGGACCGTGCTGCGCGCCAGCCATGCGAAGGCGGCCGCCTCGACTTGCTGAGGCGGCAGGCCGCGCTCGGCCGAGGAGAGCACCTGGACCGTGGGCAGAAGGGCTCGCAGGCGCCCCATGAGGTGCTCGTTGAGCGCACCGCCGCCGCAGATGATCAGCAGGCGGATGTCTTTGCCATGGCGCTGCAGCTCGGTGGCGCACACGACGGCCGTCAGCTCGGCCAGCGTTGCCTGCACATCGGCCGACTCGCCGGCTGCGCCCGCCAGGCGCCCGACTAGCCAGGTGGGATTGAACAGGTCGCGGCCGGTGCTCTTGGGCGGTGGCTTGGCGAAGTAGGGGTCGGCGAGACAGCGCGAGAGCAGGTCGGGCAGCACGCGGCCGGTGGCGGCCCAGCGGCCATCCGTATCGAAGGGCTGTCCAAGATGGCTCTGGCACCAATGGTCGAGCAGCGCATTGCCGGGGCCGCAGTCGAAGCCCAGCACCGTGCCGCTGCCGGCAGGCAGCAGGCTCAGATTGGAGATGCCGCCAATGTTGAGCACCGCTACGGCCTGCTCGTCGCGCGCGAACAGCGCTCGGTGGAAGCCGGGTACCAGCGGCGCGCCCTGGCCGCCGGCCGCGAGGTCGCGGCTGCGGAAATCGGCCACCACGCAGATGCCGGTAAGCTCCGCAACGAGCGAGGGGTTGTTGATCTGCAAGGTGTAGCCGATATCGTCGAACTCGCCGGGCCGGTGCCGCACGGTCTGCCCGTGCGCACCGATGGCTGTCACGGCCGCGGGCGATGTGCCGGTGTCGGCGAGCAGTTGGTGGACCACCTCGGAATAGACGCGCGCGAGCCCGTTGCCGGCCAGGGCGGCGCGGTGCAATTCGTTGTCGCCGCCCACGGAATTGAGCGCCAACAGCTCGGCGCGCAGCGAAACCGGGAAACTCGCCGTGGCATGGGCTCGCACGGAGATGCGCCCGCCCGAGAAGTCGGCCAGAACGCCGTCAACACCATCGAGCGAGGTGCCGGACATCAGGCCGATGAAGAGATCTTCAGCCATGCCGGAGGGGGAAACGCCTAATCGGCGCTGGCCTGGACGACGGAGAAGGCAGCGGCCAGCTCGGTGCGCGTGGCGAGTGCCAGCCGGTCGAACGAAGGTCGCGCAGCCGGAGAGATCGGCGCCCCGCCGTCCTGCTGCGCAATCGTTGCGGGATCGTGGTACTCGCCGTTGATGCGGAATTCGAAATGCAGGTGCGGGCCGGTGGCCCAGCCGGTCGAGCCGACGGCGCCCACCGTCTGGCCCTGGGTCAAGGTTTGGCCGGTCTTCACGTCGATGCGGCTGAGGTGCGCATACGCCGTCTGCTGGTTGTTGCGGTGGTTCACGATCACGATGTTGCCGTAACCGCTCTGCGTACCCGCGAACTCCACGGTGCCATCGCCCACGGTGCGCACCGCTGTGCCGGTCGGTGCCGCGTAGTCCACGCCGTTGTGCTGGCGCCAGGTGTTGAGGATCGGGTGCATGCGCGTCGCGAAACCGCTCGATACGCGTGTGAACTCGACCGGGAAGTTCAGGTAGGCGCGGCGCAGACTGTCGCCGTTCGGGCGGTAGTAGGCACCCTTCTGCCCGGGCTCCTGAAACCACAGCGCCTGGTGGAGCTTGCCGTTGCTCTCGAACTCTGCCGACAGCACGCGGCCGCTGCGCAGCGTCTGGCCATCGGCTTCGAAGGTCTCGTAGACGGCGGCGAAGCGGTCGCCCTTGCGCAGCGAGCGGAAGTCGACTTCGCCGGAGAAGATGTCGGCCAGCTGGCTGGCCACCGAATCGGGGATCCGCGCGTCGTCCGTGGCGGCGAAGAGAGAGGTGCGGACGATGCCGCTGGCCAGCCGTGTGCCAGGCACCAGGGCGTCGATTTCGGTGTGGGCGCGGAAGCCGCTGCCGACCTTTTCGACCACCAGGCGCTTGAAGGCACCATCGCCGTCGGGGATCCAGCGGGCGCTGAGCTTCTGCAGCGTGTTGTCCTGGCTGGCTTCGGCCGTGACGGTGCGGCCCGGGCGGCCGAGCAGCGCCATGCGCGCCTCCTGATTGCCGCGCACGAAGGCGGCCGCGGCATCGTCGGCGATGCCCAGGCGCCGCAGCAGCGCCTCGGCGGTGTCGCTCGAGCGCGTGGTCTCGGTGCGGAAGAGGGTGAAGCCGTGGGTGTCGAGCGCCTCCACCTGGTTCTCGAAGGCGAGCGGCTTGACAGCCTCGAACACCTGCTTGACGGGCAGTTCGGACGCGTCCGGGCCGAGCGAAGCGACAGCGAAGGCACCGCCGCCGGCAGACAGCAGCAGGGCGGCGATGGCGGCCGTGATCTGCCGCGGGTAGGTCCGAAAGGTGTGCGCCAGCCGCGAAGCAAGCGCTTCTTCGGCGGCCAAAATGCCGTTGATCAAAACTGCGAATTCCAGCTCAGGTTCTGCAAATCCGCGCTGCGAGAAGCCGTGTCGAACGGGCGGCAGGGCGGAGCGGAAAAAAGCGCCGCTTAGAATCCGGCGCTTGAGAAAGTCGGGGCAAGTATAGCTTCGGACATACGAAAAACTGCCGCAATTTGCCATGAAAACGGGTTTTGTTACAACCACAAGTCTGTCCGAAGGTGTAGGACGAGCCCTCGAAATTTCACTTCGTGGCACCGACGAACTGCTGCCCGAAGACGAGTGGGTGAAGAAGCTCCAACGCTCGGAGGCTACAGGCCAGCCCTTGCGCATCAAGCTGGGCCTCGATCCGACCGCCCCGGACATTCACATCGGCCACACGGTGGTGCTCAACAAGATGCGGCAGCTGCAGGACCTGGGCCATACGGTCATCTTCCTGATCGGCGACTTCACCACGACCATCGGCGATCCTTCAGGCCGCAACAGCACCCGGCCCCCGCTTTCGCGCGAGCAGATCGAGGCCAACGCGCAGACGTACTATCGCCAGGCCAGCCTGGTGCTGGACCCGTCGAAGACCGAGATTCGCTACAACTCCGAGTGGAGCGATCCGTTGGGGGCGCGCGGCATGATCCAGCTCGCCGCGAAGTACACGGTGGCACGCATGATGGAGCGCGACGACTTCAGCAAGCGCTTCAAGGCCGGCCAGTCCATCTCGGTGCATGAATTCCTCTACCCGCTGATGCAGGGCTACGACTCCGTAGCGCTCAAGTCGGACCTCGAGCTGGGGGGCACCGACCAGAAGTTCAACCTGCTGGTCGGCCGCCATCTGCAGCAGGAATACGGCCAGGAGCCGCAGTGCATTCTCACGATGCCGTTGCTGGAGGGACTGGACGGCGTCGAGAAGATGTCGAAAAGCAAGAACAACTACATCGGCATCAGCGAAGACGCCAACACCATGTTCGCCAAGGTACTGTCGATCTCGGACGAGCTCATGTGGCGCTGGTACATGCTGCTGTCTTTCCGCTCGCTGGCCGAGATCGCGGCCTTGAAGGCCGAGGTCGATGGCGGCCGCAATCCGAAAGACGCCAAGGTGGCGCTGGCGAAGGAGATCACCGCGCGCTTCCACAGCGCGGCCGCGGCCGAAGCGGCGGAGCAGGACTTCATCAACCGCAGCAAGGGCGGCGTGCCTGACGAGATCCCGGAGGTTTCGCTGTCGGGGGCCCCCCTGGGCATCGCGCAATTGCTCAAGCAGGCGGGCCTGGCGCCGTCGACTTCGGAAGGCAACCGTTTGATCGACGGCGGCGGCGTGCGCGTGGACTCCAGCGTGGTCGGCGACAAGGGGCTCAAGCTGGCCGCCGGCACCTACGTCGTGCAGGTCGGCAAACGCAAGTTCGCCCGCGTCACGCTCAGCTGACGGCCCCGGTTCCTAGCGGACGTCGATGGTCACGCGACGGTTGCGCGGCTCTTCGACCTCGTCTGCCGTCGGGATGGCCAGGTCGCGCTCGCCGCGGCCCGCCACCTCGATCCGATGTGCTGGGAAGCCTTGCGCCAGGAACAGCTGCCTGACTTGCTCGGCGCGGCGCCGCGACAGCTCGTCGTTGCGGACTGAGGAACCGAGCGTGTCGGTATGCCCCGTCACCACGATCTCGCCGCCGCTGCGCGCCAGCGCGGCCTTGAGGGCGTCGTTCATCGCGATCTGCGAGGAGCCGGTGAGAACCAGGCCGCCGATATCGAAGTACACGGTGTAGTTCAGCACCGGCTCCGGCATCATTTCGAAGAGCACCTCGTGCTCGGTCCGCAGCCGGGCTGCGTCGACCTGATCGATCACCGGTCCGCCTCGCGCCTTGGCGGTGGCGCGCTGGTAGGGTTGGGACAGCGTCCGTTCATCGTCGTTGTTGGCCCGCACGATCACGGCCGAGGACGAGCCGTCTGCCTGTGGCAGCAGGGTCACGCGCGTCGTGAATGGCGCAGCGCAGCCTGCGAGCAGCGCGCCCGACAGTGCGGCGGCGAGAAGGGCGGGGCGGCGAAACACCATTACTGTGCGACGTCCGCTTCGACGATGAAGTCGGTACCGCGAATGCCGATGGTGGCAGTCTGGGTCTCCACGCGCACTGCATCGGGCTGCGTCTTTCCGATCAGCCCGGTGACCATGCGCAGCGAGCCGCGCAGCAGCGACACCAGCAGCCCGCCATCGCGCGTCGTCGAATTGAAATGGAACTGCTTCAGATCGAGCCGCGACGAGGGCCCCACCACCATGGTCGTGCCATCGCGCAGCACGAGGCTGGCGGCCGAGTCGGCATCTGTCTGGAGACGGTCGATGGGCGCGATGGGATCACCGGGCTGAGCCGGCCGTGCGCTGCCGTCGCCGCCCAGCAGCAGGACCTTGCCGCGCACGGACTTGAGAATGCCCGCGTGCTCCGCAGCGGCGGACGTCATGCCCGGTGCAGCAGGCGATGCGGGTGCTGCGGGCGTACTCTGTGCGAGCACACCGCCGCCGGACAGGAGAAGGCCACAAAGCATTGTGGCAAGGCATATCTTGTTCATGTTGTGCTGCAACAATAGTTCTCGATTGACCAGAAGATGGTACGTGACGACGTGACCCGCACAGCTGAACCTGATAATCGGCGTCCCGCTGCGGCGCCTGTCTGAGTGCTTCTTGTCGTCCCTGGTTCCCTCTCCATCGTCCGGTGCGTTGAGCCCGAAGCTGCTGCTGCGCATCTCGATCGCGGTCGCGTTGGCCACCATCGTGCTGAAGGGCGCGGCCGGCTGGCTGACAAATTCCATGGGCCTCATCTCCGATGCGATGGAGTCCTTCGTCAACCTTGCGAGCGCCATGTTCGCGCTCGCGATGGTGACGATCGCGGCGCGCCCGGCCGATGCGGACCATCCCTACGGCCATCACAAGGCCGAGTATTTCTCCTCCGGCTTCGAAGGCGTCCTGATCATCGCCGCGGCCGCAGCCATCGTGTGGGCAGCGGTCGTGCGGCTGCTCTCGCCCGAGCCGTTGCAGCAACTGGGCTGGGGCCTGGCGCTGTCGGTACTCAGCTCGGCGCTGAATGCGGCGTTGGCCCTCGCGCTGTTCCGCGCTGCGCGCACCCATCGCTCCATTGCGCTCGAGGCCGATGCGAAACACCTCGTGGCCGATGTATGGACCTCGGCCGGGGTGCTGGTAGGCATAGTCGCGGTCGGACTGACCGGTTGGCTGTGGCTCGATCCGTTCCTCGCGATCGGCGTGGCGCTCAACATCGCACGCGAGGGTGTGAAGCTGGTCTGGCGCTCCTCGCAGGGCCTGATGGACGAGGCACTCGACCCCGAGTCGCAGGCCCTCCTGCATGCCGCGCTGGAGCATTTCGCTGCCAGCGTGCCCGAGGGCCGGCAGCTGCGCTTCGACGACATCGCCACGCGCCGCGCCGGCCAGCGCCGCTTCGCCGACCTGCACATGCATGTTCCCGGCGAGTGGCCGCTGCAGCGCGCCGCGGACCTGCGCGACGCGCTCGAGCAGGCCCTGATGGACGCCGTGCCTGGGCTGCGCGTGACCATCCAGCTGCTGCCGCTGGGCATGGAGGCGCGCGCCACGCGGATCGAGGAGACGCCCCGGTGAAGGCGCTGCTGCAGCGCGTGGCCGAGGCGCGTGTCGACATCGAGGGCGCCACCGTCGGCGCCATCGGGCCCGGGCTGCTGGTGCTCCTGTGCGCCGAACGCGGCGACGGCGAGGCGCAGGCGGACCGGATGCTGGCGAAGATCCTCAAGCTGCGCATCTTTTCGGACGAGGCCGGCAAGATGAACCGCAGCGTGCAGGACACGGGCGGCGGCCTGCTGGTGGTGAGCCAGTTCACGCTCGCGGCCGATGCCAGCGGGGGCAACCGGCCCAGCTTCACCCAGGCTGCGCCGCCCGACGAGGGGCGGCGGCTCTACACGTATTTCGTCGCCCAGGCGCGGGCGGCGCATCCGGTGGTCGCCACCGGGGAATTCGGCGCGGACATGCAGGTGCGCCTGGTGAATGACGGGCCGGTCACCATTCCGCTGCAGATTTCATAGGCGATAGGGGTTCCTGATCCCGAGGCCGGCGAGGATCTCGATCTCGCGCGCCTCCATCGCCTCGGCGTCCACTTCGCCCGTCTCGTGGTCCCAGCCCTGCGCATGCAGCGTGCCGTGCACCAGCAGGTGCGCGTAGTGCGCGGCCAGGGTCTTTCGCTGCTCCTTCGCCTCGCGCGCGACCACCGGTGCGCACAGCACCAGGTCGGCCATGACGACCGGGCGCTGCGCATAGTCGAAGGTCAGCACGTTGGTCGCGTAGTCCTTGCCACGGAACTCGCGGTTGAGCTGCTGGCCTTCCTCGGCATCGACGATGCGCACCGTGATCTCGCCGTCGGCCTCGAGCGCGTGCCGGATCCATCGTGCGACCCGGTGCCGCGGCAATGCGGTGCGGTGACGCGCCGCCTCGCGAAAGCGCGCGAACTGGAGCGACAGCGACAAGCTGGCCAGCGCCATCAGCGCGTCGTGGCGCGTTTGCGCGCGCCGTCATAGGCATCGATGATGCGAGCCACCAGCGGATGCCGTACCACGTCGGCACTGGTGAAATGCGTGATCGCGATGCCGTTCACTCGCCTGAGCACCCGTTCCGCATCAATCAGGCCGCTCAGCTGCGCCTTGGGCAGGTCGATCTGGCTGACGTCGCCCGTGACTACTGCCTTGGCGCCGAAGCCGATGCGCGTGAGGAACATCTTCATCTGCTCGGGCGTGGTGTTCTGGGCCTCGTCGAGGATCACGAAGGCATTGTTGAGCGTGCGCCCGCGCATGAAGGCCAGCGGCGCGATCTCCAGCGCATTGCGCTCGAAAGCCTTCTGCACGCGGTCGAAGCCCATCAGGTCGTAGAGCGCGTCGTACAGCGGACGCAGGTAGGGGTCGACCTTCTGCGTCAGATCGCCGGGCAGAAAGCCGAGCCGCTCACCGGCCTCCACCGCCGGTCGCGTGAGCACGATGCGCTGCACCGCGCTGCGTTCCAGTGCATCGACCGCGCTGGCCACGGCCAGGTAGGTCTTGCCGGTGCCTGCCGGACCGATGCCCAGCGTGATGTCGTGCTCGGCAATGTTGTGCAGGTACACGCTCTGGTTGGGCGTGCGGGCGCGCAGGTCGGTACGCCGGGTGGCCAGCCTGGCGGCGCCATCCTCGGCCTCACCGAGCGTGCTGTCGCCGGCGAGCGTGAGCTGCACCACGGCCGCGTCGATCGGGCGCTGGGCGATCTCGTAGAGCGCCTGCAGCACGGCCATTGCGCGCTGCGCGTTTTCCTTGTGGCCTTCGACCTTGAACTGCTCGTGCCGGTGCGCGACCTTGACGTCCAGCGCCTCCTCGATGCGCCGCAGGTGCGCGTCCAGGGGCCCGCAGAGATGGCTCAGGCGGGTGTTGTTGGGCGGGGCGAAGGTGTGTCGCAGAATCACGCGGATTTCATTTTCAAAAGCGAGAAGGGCACCCATGATAGGCAAACTCACCGGCATCCTGGCCGAGCGCAACCCGCCCCAGGTGGTGGTGGACTGCAACGGCGTCGGCTACGAGGTCGATGTGCCGATGAGCACCTTCTACAACCTGCCCTCGGCGGGCGAGCGCGTCTCGCTGCTGACGCACTTCGTGGTCCGCGAGGACGCACAGATCCTCTACGGCTTCGGCACGGCCGAGGAGCGCTCGGCGTTCAGGCAGCTGATCAAGATCTCGGGCGTGGGGCCGCGCACCGCGCTGGGCCTGCTGAGCGGCATGAGCGTCGGCGAGCTGTCGCAGGCTGTCACGCTGCAGGAGGCTGGGCGGCTGGTGAAGATTCCAGGCATCGGGAAGAAGACGGCCGAGCGCCTCCTGCTCGAGCTCAAGGGCAAGCTGGGCGCAGACATCGGCGCACCCGCGCATGCGGCCACCGATGCGCAGGCCGACATCCTGCAGGCGCTGCTCGCGCTGGGCTACAGCGACCGCGAGGCGGCTGCGGCGCTCAAGGCGCTGCCGAAGGACGTGGGGGTGGGGGAGGGCATCAAGCTCGCGCTGAAGGCACTCGCAAAGTAGCGGGGCGCACCGGAGCTGCTACGGGGTCCACCAGAACCGCAGGGCATGAAAGTAGATCGGCGCCGCGAAGATCACCGAATCGAGCCGGTCCAGCATGCCGCCGTGGCCCTCGATCAGGGTGCCCCAGTCCTTGACGCCGCGGTCGCGCTTGATGGCCGACATCACGAGGCCGCCGAAGAAGCCCATCACGCAGAGGGTCAGCGCCATCAGCGCCGCCTGCCACGGTTCGAAGGGCGTAGCCCAGTAGAGCGCCGCGCCGAGCGCGGTGGCGCTGGCGATGCCGCCCACCAGACCTTCCCAGGTCTTCGAGGGCGAGAGCTCGGGTGCCACCTTGCGCCGACCGAAGAGCTTGCCCCACACGTACTGCAGCACGTCGCTGCCCTGCACCACGATCACGAGAAAGGCGATCAGGAGCAGGTTGCGGCCCTCGAAGCCGGGGATCTGCAAAGTCAGCAGCGCCGGCACATGGCTGATGCAGAACACGCAGACCATCAGCCCCCACTGCACCTTGGACGTACGCTCCAGGAAACGCTTGGTGTCGCCGCCTACCGCCGCGAGGATGGGCAGCACGAGAAAGGCGTAGACCGGGATGAAGATCGCATAGAGCCCGTACCACTCGATCCAGATCAGGAAGTACTGCACCGGCAGCGCCACGAAGAAGGCCACCGCGATCGCAAGGTGGTCGCCGCGGCGGGTGTAGGCCAGGCTCATGAACTCGCGCAGCGCGTAGAAGGAGATCAGGTAGAACAGGACGATCACCCCACCCTTGCCGAGCGCGAAGGCCAGGCCGATCACGGCGACCATCACCCACCACGCGTTCACGCGCGCGTTGAGGTTGTCGATCACGGAATGAGGCCGGCCCTGTGCGACGCGCCACTTGAGCAATGCGCCGACGGCGGAGGCGAGGATCAGGACGGCGGCGACGCCGCCGAACAGCATCCAGGTGGCTTGGAGAGAGGCGACGGTCATCAGTCCTCCGCGCGATCGTATTCGGGCCGCAGGTCGAGCATGGCGGCACGAGCGCGCGCAATGAACGGTGCCTTGTCCTCGCCCTCTGCCAGTGCGATCGGTGCGCCATAGCGCACCGCGCTGCCGTCGCGACGGATCATCAGCGCATTGAACACCTCCCGACCGATAAAGCGGCGCAGCGGTGAGGCCTCCCTGTAGTCCTGTCCCGCCACGGGGCGCGTGAGCGCACGCAGCTCAGGGTGCAGCGTGGCCCACAGCAGCACGAAGTCGCCGTGGCTCGTGTGGTTGGCAAAGTAGAGGGTCTGTTCGGCCTTGGAGCCGGTGCCGGTCCAGACACCACGCACGCCGGTCAGCAGCTTGGCGAAGAGCACGATCAGCCACGCCGAGACGACGGCGGCCGCCTGCCGCGAACGGCCGGGCGCGGGGGAACTCATGAACGGCGCTCCTTCATGTGGCTCAACGCCAGTCCTGCATCGCGAGCGCCATCGCGAAGACGATCGTCTGCGCGATCACCGCGATGCCGTGGCGCTGCATCAGCTGCCGGGCACCGAGCACGCGGTCGGCCAGGGGTCGCGCCCCGTTCGCGCGGGGGCGCAGACCGAGCGTTGCGAGCGCGCGATCCATGACGGGTCCGGAAGCGATCGTGCTCCTTGCCAGCCCGTCGAAAAGTGCTGCGTCGAGCCGCACGCGCATGGCCAGATAGCGCTCGGGCAAGCCGATCAATGCCACGACCGCGAACGCTGCCCAGGTGACCGAAGGGAGGGAGCGCCCCGTGAGCGCCAGGACCAGGCCCGAGACGAGTGAGAGCGCGACGCCCCAGAGGCCCAGCGTGCCTGCGGCCCGTAGCAGGCCAGCGGTGGCGGCGCACAGGGCGCGATCGTCGTCATTCATGGCGCATCTTCCCGGAAGCCATCTGGTCGAGCAGGGCGAGCCAGGCTGGGCGCAGCACGATCTGGGGCCGCGCCTGACGTACCGCCGCATGCGCGGCAGGAAGGGTGTAGCCCCGGCCGTACAGGCCGAGCCAGGCGACCACCGATGCGGCGCTGCGCGAGAAGCCCAGGGCGCAGCAGACCCATACAGGCTGACCGCTCCCGCGCAGCCCTTCGATCAACGCGATCGCACGCCGCAGTTGGGGAGTTTCCGGCAGTGCAAGGTCCAGCATCGGCACGCAGCGGGCGCCCGCCACGTGCGGCAACTGGAGCTCGGCACACAGGCTGAGCAATCGAGGGCGGCCTGCCGCTTCCCATTCGGTCCGGGTGGGCCGCCGGCCCAGTCGCAGCCCGGTCGCGACCTCCGCCGAAGCCGGCAGGCCGCGCGTCCAGAGGCGGGCACTGAGAGCGGCGGCGACACGATAAGGCGCGAACAGCCAGCGCGCGCTCCAGTGCATGCGACCATGGCCATCCATCCGGAAGCCGCGGGCACCGAAGCCGGCATAGTTCAGCGCCACCCCTGCCAGTGCCGCTGCAGGCCAGGCCAGCCACAGCCCCGCGCCCTGGACGCTGAGTGCCAGAGCGAGGAAGAGCAGCGCCCCGGCGGCATAGCCGCCTGCCAGCTTCCAGCGCTGCGGGTCGCGCGCGAGCCGCCACGCGCGTGGCAGGGCCACCACGCGCTCCAGCGGCCAGAGCCACACGCAGACAAGGCCCAGCAGCGCGCCAGTCGGGATGTCGACGAAGTGGTGCTGCCAGGTGGTGAGCACGGAGGCGCAGATCGCGAAGGTCCAAAGGTGCAGCACGGCACGGGCCCACTGCGCGTGAATCAAGCGCCGGTAGAAATCCCACAGGATCACGGCCAGCGCGATATGCAGGGAAGGCGCCTGGTTGAAGGGCTGATCGAAGCCGCGCAGCGCGTCGAACAGGAAGGCCGGCGCGCCCTCGACGGTTGGCTGGCCGAAGCTGAAGTGCAACGGCCAGAGCATGAAGCAGGCCACCGCCACCGCTTGCGCCGTCAGCAGCCGTCCCGCATGGCGGTCCAGCACATGGCGGTCGCGCGCGAGGAAGAGCGAGAGCGCATAGAAAGCATTGATGGTCCAGTAGGGAAAGATGGTCCAGGGCCAGAAGGGCAAGGCCCGCTCCCACTCGAAGACCAGCACCGGCACCTGAGCGCGGGTCGAGGCCCACCAGTTCGCAATGCCGTAGCTGACGTAGAAGAGGGGCCCCAGCAGCGCCAGCCACGCCGCGGCGCGTTTCCAGGGGCGCGGCCGTGCGGCGCTCATCGCCCCGTGCGCACTGCGAGCGAGACCGTGAAGATGCCCCACTCGTCGATGCGCTGGTCGATCTTGCGAAAACCCGCCTCGTCGATCAACTGGTCCATCTCGGCTTGCGTGCGCCGTCGCATCACCCAGGCTTGGCCCTGGCGGTGGCTGGTGAGGGCGCGCGCGATCATCTCCAGCTGCGGATGCCAGGGTTGACCGGTGTAGACCAGATAGCCGCCCTCCTCGACCGCGTCGCCGACCCCGGCCAGCGAGCGGCTCACCATGTCGTTGTCGGAGAAGAGTTCGTACAGGCCCGAGACCACTGCGAGCGTGGGGCGCGGCGTCACGCTCGCCAGGCTCGTGCGGTCGAAGGCATCGGCCTGGACGAACTGCGCGCAGCCCTGCAGTGCCTTCTCGGCGATCAGCGAGCGGCCGTCGCGCACGTTGACGTCGCTGTAGTCGCGCAGCAGGATCGAGCTGGCCTTGACGGTGCTGGCCAGCACGGCATCGAGCACGTAGCGGCCGTGGCCGGCGGCGATGTCCATCAGGCGCACTTCGCGGTGCTGCTCGGCGAGCATGTTCATGGCCTTGCGCAGCAGTTCCTCGACGTGCAGCTTGCGCTGGCGGATGCCGCGCCAGCCGATCGAACCAAGGTAAGTGCGATCGACCATCCGGCCCAGCGGTCCAGCGCCTCGCGCCTGGTTGCGGTAGACGTAATCCAGCGTGCTGCCAGAGTCGAAACCCGTGTCGTGGCCCAGCTTGATGCCGTGCGACAGCAGGCCTCCCAAGCGAAGGCTCGCCCGCGTGAGCCCCCAGTACGCACCGCGTGGGGACAGGGCGGACAGCGGCGTGGCCAGTGCCCGCGATTCGTCGGCGGTGGCGCCGTTCAGGTGGGCGCCGCGCAAACTGACTGACTGCGGCGCCTGGTCGAACAGTTCCAGCACGAAGTCGCGGATGGCCTCCACGGCCGGGCCGCGGTCCTTCTCGCCGAGGGTGTCGTGGAAGAAGCCCGGCAGCTCCAGCTTGCGCTTGACCGCACTGCCGAGCCGGTCGAAGAAGTCGTGTTGCGGTTGGTGATGCACCACCCAGTCCGCCCCGGAGATCAGCAGCTGCGTCGGCACCGTGATCGCATGGGCATCGGCAACCACGCGCTCGGCGGCGTCGTAGAGGCCCAATAGGATGTTGACGGCGATCGGCCGCGAGATCAGCGGGTCGCTCTCGTAGCTGGCGATGCGCTCGGGGTCGTGCGTGAGGAACTTCGCCTTCACGTAGCTGTTGACGAAGAAGAGGCCGCGCAACTTGTGCATGAGCGCGAGCCCGGGGCGCGCGAAGGGCACGTAGAGCTTTACCCGGAAGGCCGGCGAGGCAAGGGTGAGCCCCCGCACCTTGGGCGCATAGTCGTGGGCCCAGGTCGCGACCAGCACCGCGCCCACGCTCTGCGCGATCACGTGGATGTCCTCGGGCGGCACGCCGTGCGCACTGCCGATGTGCTCGATGAAGGTCTGCACATCGCGCACGGAGGTTGCGAAGCCGGGGCTGAAGCCGCGCTGGCCCGGCGAGCGACCGTGGCCGCGTGCGTCCCACGCGAAGAAGTCGAAGCCGGGAAGGGCCAACTCGTCCACCAGGTGGGCCATGCGCGCGCCGTGCTCGTGGCCGCGGTGGAATAGCACGACCGCGCCACATCGCGCGTCCCCGGTCGCTGGCCAGTGCCGGTAGAACAGCGAGACGCCGTCGTGTGTCTGGAATCGATGTTCTTCTGGCACGCGGGCGTCGCTCATGGTCGGGTCGGTCCTCCCCGGGTGAGCGATGCGGCGCCGGCCTCGGCGAGCGCGCCGCGGATGCGATTGAAGATGGTCCAGCCCGCCAGCAGGGTCAGCAACGGCATGAGCCCGGCGGTCCAGGCCGGCAGCGGTCCACCGAGCGCGACATACAGGCCCAGCGCGCCGAACACGAAGGCGCGGTCGCTCTTGCCGAGCGGGCCGTCGTAGCGTCGCGTGGCGCCCACGGTCGGTCCCAAGGCGCCGGTGAATTCGGACAGGCCGGCCAGCACGATCAAGGCCCCGACCCAGAAAGGGCTGAAGGGCGCGACCCATGCGAAGGGCACGTAGAGCGCGGCGTCCGAGAGCACGTCGGTCAGCTCGTTGAGAAAGGCGCCGAGCGCTGTTTGCTGCCCGTGCTCGCGCGCGAGCATGCCGTCGATGGCATTGAAGGCCATGCGCAGAAACATCCACAGCGGGATCAGCGCGAAGGCGGCCGCGGAAGGCGCGGCGAAGAACAACCACAGGCCCAGCGCGACCGAAACCACGCAGGCCGCGACCGTGACCTGGTTGGCGGTCACGCCCATGGCATGCAGGCGCCGGACCAACGGGCGCAGCAGGGCCTGGAATCGGGGCTTCAGCTCGTAGATGGACACGCTCACCCTCCTCGGTGGCGCATTCTGCCGCAGCGGTGCAGGGCGGCACCCCTGCGCGAACCCTCGACATGCCGTTCGGCCGACTAAACTGTCCGTCCAGCCTACGCCATGACCATCCAGACCGACGATTTCGCCCCGGCCCCGCAACGCGTGGTCTCTGCCGCACCGGCCTCGCCGAACGAAGAGGCGATCGAGCGGGCCCTGCGCCCCAAGCTGCTCGACGACTACGTAGGGCAGGTCAAGGTGCGCGAGCAGCTGGAGATCTTCATCGGCGCGGCGCGGCATCGGGCCGAGGCGCTCGACCACGTGCTGCTCTTCGGCCCGCCGGGCCTGGGCAAGACCACGCTGTCGCACATCATCGCGGCCGAGCTCGGCGTCAACCTGCGCCAGACCTCGGGCCCGGTGCTCGAGAAGCCGAAGGATCTGGCCGCGCTGCTGACCAACCTCGAGCGCAACGACGTGCTCTTCATCGACGAGATCCACCGCCTTTCTCCCGTGGTGGAGGAAATCCTCTACCCCGCGCTCGAGGACTACCAGATCGACATCATGATCGGCGAGGGTCCGGCTGCACGCAGCATCAAGCTGGATCTGCAGCCCTTCACGCTGGTGGGCGCCACCACGCGCGCCGGCATGCTGACCAACCCGTTGCGCGACCGGTTCGGCATCGTGGCGCGTTTGGAGTTCTACACGGCCGAGGAGCTGGCGCGCATCGTGCGCCGTAGCGCCGGCCTGCTCTCGGTGCCGACGGACGACGCCGGCGGACTGGAGATCGCGCGCCGCTCGCGCGGCACGCCGCGCATTGCCAACCGCCTGTTGCGCCGGGTGCGCGACTACGCCCAGGTCAAGGGCGACGGCCGCATTACCGAGGCGCTGGCGCACAAGGCGCTGGCCATGCTCGACGTGGATCCGCAGGGCTTCGACCTGATGGACCGCAAACTGCTGGAGGCGGTGATCCACCGCTTCGACGGCGGCCCGGTCGGACTGGACAACATCGCGGCCAGCATCGGCGAGGAGCCGGGCACGATCGAGGACGTGATCGAGCCCTACCTGATCCAGCAGGGTTATCTGCAGCGCACGCCGCGCGGCCGAATTGCCACGCTGGCGGCCTACCGGCATCTGGGCGTCGCCGCGCCGCAGCGCGACGGCGACATGTTCGGCAACTGAAGGCGGCCTCATGCACACCCATGACCTGAGCGGCTGGCAGCACGAGCACAGTTTCCAGGACGACAAACGGGCCGCCGAGGGCAGCATGCGGCGGGTGATGTGGATCACCGCCGCCGCGATGCTGCTGGAGATCGGCGCCGGCTGGTGGTTCAACTCGATGGCGCTGCTGGCCGACGGCTGGCACATGAGCTCGCACGCGGTGGCGATCGGGCTCAGTGCCTTTGCCTATGCGGCGGCGCGGCGGTACGCCGGCGACCGGCGCTTCGCCTTCGGCACCTGGAAGATCGAGGTGCTGGGCGGCTTCGCCAGCGCGCTGTTCCTCCTCGGGGTCGCGGTGCTGATGGTGGTCGGCTCCCTCGAACGGCTGTGGACGCCGGCTGCCATCCAGTACCGGGAGGCCATCGTTGTCGCGGTGCTGGGACTCGCGGTCAACCTCCTGTGCGCATGGCTGCTCGGCGGCGCCCATCACCATCATGATCACGGCCGCGATCCGCACCATGACGAGCATGCACATGGCCATGAGCATGGGCACGACCTCAACCTGCGCTCCGCCTATCTGCATGTGGTGGCCGATGCCGCGACGTCGGTGCTCGCCATCATTGCGCTGGTGGGCGGCTGGCTCTATGGCTGGGGCTGGCTCGACCCTGCAATGGGCATCGTCGGCGCGCTGCTGGTCGCGAGCTGGGCGCGCGGCTTGCTGGTCGACACCGCCAAGGTGCTGCTGGACCGTGAGATGGACCATCCGGTGGTCGAGGAGATCCGCGACGGCGTCGAGCAGGCGCTTGCGGATTCGCACACCCGCATCGTCGACCTGCATGTGTGGCGAGTGGGCCAGGGCGCCTACGCCTGCGCGCTCAGCGTTGTCACGCATTCGTCAACGCTGACGCCTGATGACGTACGCACCACCTTCTCGATGCACGAGGAAATCAGGCACTCGACCATCGAGATCCACCGCTGCCAGGCAGCTGCGTGACGCTTCGCCAAGGTCGGCCCCTGAGAGGCGACCTGTCGCTCAAGGGAGCTGCAGCAGGCCCAGCCTGAACGCCTCGACCACCAGAACACCCACGGCCGTGCCGGCTGCGAAGCGGATCCACGACCAGCTTCGACGTACTGGCTCGTGCGTCAGGTGGGCTGGGTTGAGCGGTGCGAGTCTGCTGCTGTCGTCGGCTTCGGTCCCGTCCTCGGACTGTCGTTCAGCGCGAGATTGACGAAATATCATGTAATACATAGTAGCTACATGCTATCGCTCACATGGCGCCGAAATGTAATACTGATTACTAAGCTTTCAGAAAAAATGAGAACTTATGTTTAAATAATCAGGTCGGCAACCGTTGCCGTCATAGGCAGCACCGCAGAGCGGATTTCGAGGAGCCCGTATGAACAACACAGCGTGGATGGCGTTCGCATGCCTCGCCGTCGCAATCGGCTTGAGCGCCTGCAAGAGCAACGCCACCCCCTCGACATCGTCCGGCAATGCGAGCGTGGCTGCTCCGGTCACGGCAACTTGGCAGCCCGCAGGCAAGACCGCCGAGTTTCTCAGCGCGTTCCGGCCCCAGGATTAGTCCTGACCGGGCACAACGCCCCGAGCTCGCTGTCAGCGGGTTGGCCGCCACGTCAATGGGCGTTCCCGTGGATTCGCGGAACGGGCGGCCTGTGTCGGTGCCAATGCATCGGTGGAGGGCGCCGATCCGGTACCAACCAGCAGTCAGCGTGCTCTGCTGCGAGCCAGTTGATGTGGTCCTGCCGCTTGAAGGCGAGTTCAAGCGCGGCGCGCGCCCTGGCTTTTCGCCGGTCGAGCCAAGCCAGAGGCGTGGTTACGATGAGTCCCGCCAGGGATACGAAAGCTGCAATCAGCGCAGCCACGGTCAATAGAAGCTGCAGGTCGCGCAGATCAAGCCCGCTCGCAGTTGGCCGCGCGGTCATGGGCGGCGGTGCCTCCAACGGGGAAATGGCGAGCTCGACCCAGACGAGGGAGAGGGCCAGCGCCGTCGCCAGCACGAAGGTCCAGGCAAAGAATCGCTGATAGCTCTTGTGAACGGCAGCGGGGGAGTCCATGCGCCCTCCGGCAGATGACGGGAGGTCGATAGTGCGGGCCAGCGGACAGAAACCTGTCGGACAAGGTGCATGGCGCATGCCGGATTACGCCGGGCCTGTCGCACCTTGCAGGTGCAAAGAAAAAGCCTGCTATCTATCTGATAGCAGGCCTTCTTTATGTTGGTGGCTCTTCACGGACTCGAACCGCGGACCTGTGGATTATGATTCCATCGCTCTAACCGACTGAGCTAAAGAGCCGAGCCCAAAATTATAACTCGGGTTGACGCAGCCTCAACCGCCCCTCGGCAGTTTCGCCAGCTCCTCGCTGACCAGCCGCACGATCAGCCGATCCAGCGTCTGGACCGAGTAGTTGGTGACGTCATGCGTCGTCTCGCGGCCCGGCCCGCTGCCCGGATGGCTCGCCTCCCGGTAGGTCAGGAACACGAAGCGTCCGCCGGTGTACTGGGCAATCTGCCGCTGGATGTACTCGCCCTGCCGATCCAGCCCGCTCGCGCCCACGCTGAACACCTTGATGCCTTTGCCAAGCGCGGCCATCATGTCATCGTCGTACTGAGGCCCGCCGTAGTCCAGATGCGGCGGGGCGTCGGCCAGCAGCACCACCATGCGCGTCGCACCAGTGCCGCGCCAGCTGAGCCGGTGCACGGCCTCGTGCAGCGCCTCGCTCATCGCTTCCGGATAGTCGCCGCCGCCATCGGCCTGCAGCGCGTCGAGCACTGACTGGAAGGCGCCCAGGTCGTTGGTGAAGTCATGGCCGCGCACCAGGAATTCGTCGCCGTGGTCGCGGTAAGCCACCAGGCCAAAGCAGGTGTCGGGGCTGCTCGGCAGCCGCGCCACCTCGTTGGCGATGCTGCGCAGGCTGGCCTTGAGCTTGCCGATCTCGTCGCCCATGGAGCCGGTCGCGTCGATCAGGAAGACCAGGTCGAGCCGGGCACGCTGCGGGGCTGCGAGGTCGTTGAGCACCAATTCGACGGCGCTCTTCTGCCCGCGGCGAAGGAAGGCCGTGCCTTGCTGCCCGCTCTTGCGCACAGCGACTTCGTAGATCGCGCTGTCCGAGCGATCGAAGGCCCGTGGATGCAACCAGACGCGGCCGGCCGTGTCGGTGCGTGCCCACATGGTGGCGCCGGTCGCAGCCTGGACGGCGACTTCGGCATCGGGCACGGGGTCGCCTCGCCGGTTGCGTACTTGCAGCAGGTAACGCTCGCTCACGTCGCGGTCGCGATGGGCGACCCGGGTGCGCTGGCGGAATTGCAGGTAGTCCGCGAAGTCGGCGTTGTCGTCCACCATGCCGGCCGTGACGATCTCCTGAACCGGACTCGGGCGCTGGCTTGGCTGCGGGGCGGGCGCAGGCGGGATGAAGCGCGGCACTGCCGCCTCATCGGTCAGCGCCTCCTTGGCGGCGTGTGCGGGCGGACTGGCGGGGGCCGTCATGGCCGCCACGGCGCCGACCGAAGCCCCGCCGGGCGACATGCGACGGGCCCGCTCATCGCGCGTCAAGGGAAAGGGGCCTGCGCCATGGCCGCCCATGACCGTCGCTCCGTCACGCTGGCCCGCGGTGCGGCCGGGTGTCTCCCACGTCTGCACCGGTCGCGCGCAATGGGTGGCCGAGGGCGCCTGGAAGTTTGGCGCCGTTCGCGCCACCACCTCGGCCGGCCATTGCGCCGATGGGAAGATCGGCGCTTCGGGCTGAGGCGCGGGCGCGGGCGCGGGCCAATGCGCGATGCCGGGCGCGATCTCCGTGGCACTGCAGGCGCTGAGCAGGAACTCGGCACACAGCAGCGCGGCAAGCGAGCGTTGGAAAAGTCGGGAAGGGCGAGGGATCATCAGCAGCTCCGGTTGTGGATGCAAGCTGATACGGTGGCCGCAAGCGCCGCGGGTTAGCGCCCCACGGTTTTTTGCCCCATCGCTAACCCCGGGCGTCGTCGCCGTTCGTAGAACGAGAGGTGAAAATCTGCCGATGCTTGCGCCACCGCCCGCGAACCCCGCGCTCCACGCCACGATGCCTGACGACCAGCTGATGCTTGCCTATGCCGACGGGGACGCCGGCGCCTTCGATACGCTTTACGCGCGCCACGAAAGCGCGCTGCTCCGCTTCGTGCGGCGCCTCATGGGCGTTCGGCTCGCGGCGGAGGTCGAGGAAGTGTTCCAGGAGACCTGGATGCGCATCATCGCGGCCCGCCGGAGCTTCTCGCCGCAAGGCGCGAGCTGGCGCACATGGGCCTTCACGATCGCGCACAACCTGGCCATGGACCGTCTGCGCCTGAGCGGGCGCGAGGTCGCCTTCTACGCCCATGACGAGGATGGCGACGGCCTCGAGGCGGCGCGCCTGTTCAGCCGCGGTTTGCTGAACGGAGACGGGGCATCCTCAGATGCCGCTCATCCTTCGGCCGAGGAGCTGGCCTTCTGGCGCGCCGCCGGCCGCCGCCTGCTCGCCTGTCTCGATGAGCTGCCGGACGAGCAACGCTCGGCCTTCCTGCTGCACCACGAGGATGGCTTCACGGTCGAGCTGATGGCGCAGACGCTGAGTATCAACTTCGAGACCGTGCGCAGCCGGCTGCGCTACGGGCTCAAGAAGCTGCGCGGCTGCATGGAGCGCTACCTGTCGGTCCTGGAGCGTCGGCCATGAGCCGCACGGCCGTTCCGAAGGCGAATAGCACCGCAGCCGAAGGCGCAGGTACTCCAGTGAGCCGCACGGCCGTTCCTGAGGCGAATGGCACCGCAGTGCGCGGCACGATGCTTTCGCAATGAGCACGATGGACGATAACGACACCGAAGACCTCCGCGACGAGGCGCTGCGGCGCGCGCTTCTGCATGCGCCGGACCACGCGGTGGTGCCGAACTGGCGCCTGCGCAAGGCGATCCTCGACCATGCGCGCGAGGCGGCGATGCCTTTTGCGCCCGCCGAAGCGCCTGAGCCCATGCGGCCCTGGTGGCAGAAGCTGTTGGGCATCCGTAGCACCAAGGAGGGTGGCGGTCGCGTGCCCTGGAACGCCGCCTTGGCGACCTTGCTGATCGGCGTACTGACCGCGGTGCTCTGGCAGCGCGAGCCCGTGCCCGGCGCGCGTCCGGATGGGGAGGCACTGGTCCACGCGCCAGCGCAGCGCAGCGAGGCCCCGGCTGCGCCGGCCTCCGCTGCGCCGGCCGCGCCTGCAACCGCCGTTCCTGCGCCCGCCCTTCCACCTCAAGCGCCCGAACGGGCGTTGCTGTCGAGCCAGGACATCCCCGGCGGTGGCCCGGCTCCTGCTCCGCAGGCGCCAACGGAACCGGGCCCCGTGTCGGCCCCGGAGCAAGACGCTCGTCCGCCGCGTTTGGCGGAACGCGCTGCAGGGGCCGCCGCGCCTTCCGAGCTCGCTCGCCGGCAAGCCGATGGCGCCGCGTTGTCTGCATCGGCGGGCGCAGCCGCGATGGAGTCCAGGAAGAAAGAGGCCGCCGCGTCCGCAGGCCAGGCAGTGCCTCCGCCTGCCCCGACGGCCCCCATCGCGCCCATCGCGCCCACTGCGCCGCCCGCGCTGCCCGCGCTGCCCGCGCTGCCCACCTTCTCCGCGCTATCGCAGTGGAGCCGGATCAGCATCACGCAGCGGGGCGGCGCCAGCCGCAGCCTGCCTCGCTCGGAGGCGCAGGACCTCAGCGCCCTGTTGGGCTCGGCCGCGATCTCGGCCGTCGGGCCGCAACCACTGGCGGGCGCGCCGGAATGGCGCGTCGCGCTGGAGCGCAGCAACGGCGATGTATTGGCGACCTTCGAATTGGGGCGCAGCCAAGTGCGCTGGCGTGAAGGACGCGGCGCAGCAACGACCGGTACGCCCTCTCCAGCAGCCGTAGCGGCCTTGCGCAAGGCCTTGCAGCACGCCGTGGAGCAACCGGCGCAGCCCGCGTCTCCACCCCAACTGGAGTTGAAGCCGGCGCCGCAGCATCCGGCGGCTTCCGAAGCGGCGCCGTCCGCCGCGCCGACCCGCTAGCTCACTCGTGCTTGAAGGCTGCCTTGCGCTTGTTGACGAAGGCGTCCATGCCTTCCTTCTGATCGGTGGTGGCGAACAGCGCGTGGAAAAGGCGGCGCTCGAACATCACGCCGTCGGACAGACTGCTCTCGAAGGCGCGGTTGACCGACTCCTTTGCCGCCATCACGGCCACCTGCGAGAAGTCGGCGATCACGAGCGCCGCGCCGAGCGCCTCGTCCATCAGCTTGTCATAAGGCACTACGCGGCTCACCAGGCCGGAGCGCTCGGCCTCGACCGCGTCCATCATGCGGCCTGTCAGCGCCATGTCCATGGCCTTGGCCTTGCCGACGGCGCGCGGCAGCCGCTGCGTGCCGCCGGCGCCCGGGATCACGCCGAGCTTGATTTCCGGCTGGCCGAACTTCGCGTTGTCGGCCGCGATGATGAAGTCGCACATCATCGCCAGCTCGCAGCCACCGCCGAGCGCAAAGCCGCTCACTGCGGCGATCACGGGCTTGCGCACGCTGCGGATGATCTCCCAGTTGCGCGTGATGTAGTCGCCCTTGTAGACGTCGACGAAGCTGTAGCTCGCCATGGCGCCGATGTCCGCGCCCGCGGCAAAGGCGCGTTCGCTGCCGGTCACGATGGTGCAGCCGATGGCGGGGTCGGCATCGAAGGCCTTGAGCGCATCGCCGAGCTCGATCATCAGCGCGTCATTGAGCGCATTCAGCGCCTTGGGCCGGTTCAGCGTCACGATGCCGACCTTGCCGGCCTCGGTACGGACTTCGATGTTCTCGTAGCTCATGAGGGTCTCCTTGAAGGGAACAAATCAGAAACGGCTCGTCGCTGCGCCTACCGCGGCGCCAGCCACTGCGCGAGCTTCGCGGCATCCTGCACGGCCAGCCGCAAGGTTGTGACGCCGGTCGGCAATGTGAGCGGCAGCCGCAGCAGGCGCCGGTCGCGCGCCACGAGCGCGGTGATCTTCTTCAGCCCGCCGAGGTAGAGCGCGAGGTCATCGAGGCGCGCGATGCGCCAGCCCTGCGCCGGACGTCCCTTGGCGCCGGCCAGCTCGATGCCGATCCACTCGTCGTTGGCCGAAAAACCGGCCTGCTCGGCAGCGCCGCCGCGCAACACCATCTTGACCTGCACGCTGCCACCGGACTCTGCCACGCGCAGGCCCAGTTCCTGCGCGCGCTGGGACGGGTCTTCGTTCACGGCAACGCCATGCTTGCGCAGCAGCTCGGCCAACGGCAACTCGTCGGTCGAATGGACCCAAAGCGCGATCTCGTTCGAGAAGGAGCGGCCCCCGACGGCTTCCAGCGCGGCGGCGAAATCGGCTTCAGCCACGGGGCCGCCGCCGCTGCGCGTCCACACCCGCCGCATCACGTCGTCGAGCGAGCCGCCGCCTTCGGTGCGCAGCGTCAGGTCGAAGCACAGGGCGACCAGCGCGCCCTTGGTGTAGTAGCTGATGGTGGTGTTGGCAGTCTGCTCGTCTTGCCGGTAGTACTTGACCCACGCATCGAAGCTCGCCTGCGCCACCGACTGGACATGGCGGCCCGGCGCCTGCAGGACCTGGTTGGCGGTCTTGTTGACCAGGCGCAGATAGCCTGCGTCATCCAGAAGACCGGCGCGGCGAAGCAGCAGGTCGTCGTAGTAGCTGGTGAACCCTTCGAAGAGCCACAGGAGCTCGGTGTAGTTCTCCTGGGCGTAGTCGTAGCGTTCGAACTCGGCCGGCCGCAGGCGCTTCACGTTCCAGGTATGGAAGTATTCGTGGCTGATCAGGCCCAGCAGCGTGGTGTAGCCATCGCCCTGCTTCTTGAGCCCGAGCTGCGGCAAATCGCGCCGCGTGCAGATCAGCGCCGTCGAATGGCGATGCTCGAGTCCGCCGTAGCCGTCGTCTACCGCGTTGAGCATGAAGACGTAGCGGTCGTGCGGCGCCTTCGGCCCACCGCGCTTGCCGACCTTGGCGCCGTGCCAGAAACGCATCTGCGTCTCGCAGATGGCGCGCGTGTCGGCAATCAGGCGCTCGCCGTCGAAGGAGGGCGGCGCGCCGGCGACAACGAAGCGGTGCGGCACGCCGCATGCCTCGAACTCTGCGCTCCAGAAGGCGCCCATCTCGACAGGCGTGTCGGCGAGCTCGTCGTAGTTCTCGGCGAGATAGCTCCCGAAGCCCTGGCGGTTGGTCTTGACGGGCCTCAGGGCGGTGGCGCAAGACCAGCGTTGCTCGTCCGGCAGGAGCGCAGGTGCGACGATCTCGATCGCATGCGGCCCGTCGGCCTGGCCTTCGACGTGCAGGCACAGGCTGGTGCCGTTGAAGAAGGCCCGCGCGCTGTCCAGCCAGGCGGTGCGAACAGAGTTGTCGTAGGCGCAGACCTGGTAGCGCAATTCCAACGGCTTGTCCGCCGCACAGTCGATTTGCCAGCTGTGCTTGTCGAGCTGCCGCAGGGCGGGCTTGCGCCGGCCTTGGCTCGCCTGCAACTGCTGCAGGTTTTTCGAGAACTCGCGCACCAGGTAGCTGCCCGGGATCCACACCGGCAGCGACACGCGCTGACCCGCAGCAGGCCGCTCGATGCGCAGGGTGATGGCGAAGAGGTGCGCATTGCGATCCGCGCATTCGACGCGGTAGTGGATGGCCGCCGCGACCATCAGTTGATCGCGGCGAGCTGCTTTTCGACCTGCGCCGCCGGGATCGCGCCCGGTGCGCGCGTGCCGTCGCTGAAGATCAGCGTCGGCGTGCCAGTGATGTTGTACTTCTGGCCGAACTCGCGGTTGCGCGTGAGTGCGGCCGTGTCGCACTCAGCCGTCTCGGGCGTGACGCCGCGCTGCATCCAGTCGGTCCAGGCCTTGGCCTTGTCCTTGGCGCACCAGATGTTGCGCGCCTTGGTGACCGAGTCGGGCCCCAGCACGGGGTAGAGGAAGAGATGAATGGTCACGTTGTCGACCTTGGTCAGGTCGCGCTCGAACTGCTTGCAGTAGCCGCAGTTCGGATCCTCGAAGACGGCGAGCTTGCGCTTGCCGTTGCCGCGCACGATCTTGAAAGCGTCCTTCACGGGCAGCTTGTCGAACGCGACCTCGCTGAGCTTCTCGACGCGCTCCTCGGTCAGGTTGCGCCGTGCCTTGACGTCGATCAGGTTGCCCTGCAGCAGGTAGTTGCCCTGCTCGTCGGTGTAGAAGATCTCGAAGCCGTTGATGCGCACTTCGTAGAGCCCCGGCATCGGCGCCTTGCGGATCTCGTCGATCTTGGCGAACTGCGGAATGCGCGATGCCAGGTTCTGGCGGATCTCGGCTTCGCCAGCAGCGGCGCCCAGGCTGCAGCCGAATGCGAGCGCCGCGAGAAGAGCGGAAGCGGATTTCATGCTGGTGGTCTTGCTTGCGGAATTCATTGGAGTACCTTCGCCTTCGGCTGCGGTGCTATTCGCCTTCGGAGCGGCCGTGCTGCTCATGCCAGGCCCATGGCCTGCCTGGCCACCCAGTTCTTGATGAGGCGCGTCCGGTCGAAGCCGCGCATGCCCCAGTTGCGCAGGGCCGGCAGCGGATCGGCGCTGTGCGCGAAGAGCTGCTGCAAGCCGTCGGTGGCGAGGCTCATGGCCAGAACCTCGGCGCGGCGCGAGCGTTCGTAGGCGCGCAGCAGCCGTGCGTCGCCCACGCTGCGCCAGTAGTCGCGATCCTTGATGACCTTCGCCAGCGCCGCGGCATCGGCCAGGCCGAGGTTGAGGCCCTGGCCCGCCAGCGGATGCACGGTGTGTGCCGCGTCGCCGGCCAGCGCCCAGGCATTGCCGTCGGCGAGCCGGCCGGTCCAGCGGTCGGCGATGGCGCGCTGCAGCGGCCAGCACGCACGCTCGCTGATCAGGCGCAGCGCGCCGAGCGCACCGTGGCTGGCTTCGTGCAAGGCCGCGTTGAACTGCTCGGCGCTCAGCGCGAGCAGCTGCGGTGCGCGGAATTGATCGACCGACCACACCAGCGCGAGTTGCTTGTCGCCCATCGGCAACAGGGCGAACACCTCGCCCCGGTCGTTGAACCACTGGCGCGCGGCGCCATCGTGCGGCTCATCGGCCAACAGGCGGGCAGCGATCGCATGCTGCGGATAGCGCGTGACCTCGTAGCGCACGCCGAGCGTTCCACGGGTGGCGCTGATGCGGCCCTCGCAAACGACCGTGAGCGGTGCCTGCACCGGCTCGGCCACGACTTCGATGCGGGACTGGAAGCGCACGGCGTCGGCAAGCTGTTGCTCCAGCGCCGGCACGTCGACGATCCAGGCCAGTGCCTCGACCTTCTGCCGCGCCGCATGGAACTGCACGCGGCCGCCTTCGTCGCCATGGACCAGCATCTCGCGCACCGGCGTGGCATGCGGCGCATCAGGCCAGCCGCGCAAGGTCTCGAGCAGGGTCTTCGAGGCTGCATTGAGTGCGTAGGCGCGCACGTCCTGTTTCTCGTTCGCGGCGGCGGGTGCGACCAGCGCCACGCGGACGCGTTCACGCGCCAGCAGCAGCGCCAGCGCCCGGCCGACAATGCCGGCGCCGCGAATGCAAACCTCGGGAGGAAGAGCCATCGAGCCATTGTAGGAGGCCCATGCGGGCGAGGTGCGTGACAATCGCCCGCTTCAGCCAAGGATTCCACCCGTGACCGCTTCGCCCGACTTCGACCTGCAGGCGACCATCGCCCGCCTCTTCGTCTATCCGATCAAGTCCTGCGCCGGCGTCGAGCTGCCCGAAGCCTTGCTCACCGAGACCGGGTTGGAATTCGATCGCGCCTGGATGGTGGTCGATGCCGAGGGCGGGTTCGTCACGCAGCGCGAGCTGCCGCGGATGGCGCTGATCCGACCGCAGATGAAGCATTCGGAGATGGTGCTGCGTGCCCCCGGCATGCTGGCGCTTCATATCGCCTTCGACCGGGTCGAACGGCCGGCGCGCGTGCGGATCTGGAAAGACGAAGTCGCCGCCTACGACATGGGCGACATCGCGGCGCAGTGGTTCAGCGACTTCCTCTCGCAGCCCGGGCGGCCGCAGAAGCTGCGGCTGGTGCGATTCGATCCCGAGCACAAGCGGCTGTCGAACCTGAAGTGGACCGGCGGCATCGAGGCACAGAATCAGTTCGCCGATGGCTATCCGCTGCTGGTGGCAAGCGAGGGATCGCTGGCCGAGCTCAACGCGCGGCTTGCTGCGCAAGGCCACGGGGGCGTCGGCATCGAGCGTTTCCGTCCGAACATCGTGCTCGCCGGCCTCCAGGCACACGACGAGGATCGGGTTGAGCTGCTGCATGTGCGCACCGACTTGGGCGAAGCGCGCCTGCAGCCGGTGAAGCCGTGCTCGCGCTGCCCGATTCCCGACATCGACCCGGCCACGGCCGAAAAAAGCCCCGAGGTGGGCGAGATGCTGTGCACCTATCGCGCCGATCCGCGCGTCGACGGCGCCATCACATTCGGCATGAACGCGATCGTGCTGGAGGGCATCGAGCACATGCTGCGGCGCGGCCAGCCGGTCGGCGCCAACCTGCGCTTCGAGTGAGGACGAAGCGGCGCGCCTAAAATCCGCGCTTCCCCAAAGCATCCTGAAAGTCCCGCCATGAGTCTCCAGTGCGGCATCGTCGGCCTGCCCAACGTCGGCAAGTCCACCCTTTTCAACGCCCTGACCAAGGCGGGCATCGCGGCCGAGAACTATCCCTTCTGCACCATCGAGCCCAACGTCGGGGTTGTCGAAGTGCCCGATCCGCGGCTTGCGCAACTCGCCGAGATCGTGAAGCCGGAGCGCGTCGTGCCGGCCATCGTCGAGTTCGTCGACATCGCGGGCCTGGTGGCCGGCGCCAGCAAGGGCGAAGGCCTGGGCAACCAGTTCCTGGCCCACATCCGCGAAACCGACGCCATCGTCAATGTCGTGCGCTGCTTCGAGGACGATAACGTGGTCCATGTGGCCGGCAAGGTCGACCCCATTTCCGACATCGAGGTAATCCAGACCGAGCTGTGCCTGGCCGACCTGGCCACCGTCGAGAAGGCGCTGCAGCGCCACACGAAGACCGCGCGCTCGGGCGACAAGGAGGCGATCAAGCTGGTCGCGCTGCTCGAGAAATGCCTGGCCGCGCTCAACGACAACAAGCCGGTGCGCACCGTCGAGTTCACCAAGGAAGACAAGCCGCTGATCAAGCAGTTCTCGCTGATCACTGCGAAGCCCGCGATGTTCGTCGGCAACGTGGCCGAGGATGGGTTCGAGAACAACCCCTTCCTCGATCGGTTGCGTGAATACGCGGCGGCGCAGGACGCGCCAGTGGTCGCCATCAGCGCGAAGATCGAATCCGAACTTGCCGACATGGACGAGGAGGACAAGAAGATGTTCCTCGCCGAGATCGGCCAGGAAGAGCCGGGCCTCAACCGCCTGGTCCGTGCCGCCTACAAGCTGTTGGGGTTGCAGACCTACTTCACCGCCGGCGTGAAGGAGGTACGCGCCTGGACGATCCACATCGGCGACACGGGCCCGCAGGCGGCCGGTGTGATTCATACCGACTTCGAGAAGGGCTACATCCGCGCGCAGACCATCTCGTTTGCCGACTACATCGCCTACAAGGGCGAGCAGGGCGCGAAGGACGCCGGGAAGATGCGCGCGGAGGGGAAGGAGTACGTCGTCAAGGATGGCGACGTGATGAACTTCCTCTTCAGCTCCTGAAGGCGATCACGTTCATCGCCTCGCGCCTGATCGCGCCTTGCTGAACCGAGCGCGCCTGCGCGTCAGTTCGGCCAGACGTGGAGCAGCGCCACCGTCATCGTCATGTAGCGCGCGAACTTGCCGATGGCCATATAGATGACGCAGGGCCAGAAGGAAAGCTTCAGCCAGCCAGCAACGGCGCAAAGCGGATCACCCACAAGGGGCAACCAGGCCAGCAGACAGGCTTTGGGGCCCAGTCGCTCGAGCCAACTGAGCACGCGCATGTGGTTCTTGGAGTGGGAGTACTTGTCTGCCACCTTGTGCGCCGCATAGCCCATCCACCAATCGACGATGCCTCCGAGGGTGTTGCCTGCCGTGGCCACGCCGATGGCTGGCCAGAACAATTCCGGGTTGAGCTTCAACAGGCCGAAGAGCGCTGGTTCAGAGCCGACCGGGAGCAAGGTGGCCGAGATGAACGCAGCGATAAAGAGCGTGCTGAGCCCGTATTCAGGCAGCGCCAAAAGCGCTAGTAGAGATTCGAGCCAGGCTTGCATGTGCGCTGGAGTATAGAAAGGCGCAGCCTTATGCGGCTCGGGCGTATGGATCGAAGCGCTGAACGCCGGTACGATAAAAGTGCAAATCGTTGCAGCGGCCGACGTGCAGCGCCGCTACAATCGTGCCTCATTTTTCAGCAGCAGCCGCTGCTCGCCACTTCCTCCATGACCCTGCAGATCGGCCACATCGTGCTGGAGAACCGGCTGTTCGTCGCACCCATGGCGGGCGTGACCGACCGGCCTTTTCGCATGCTGTGCCGCGAGCTCGGCGCGGGCTATGCCGTGAGCGAAATGGTGACATCGCGCAAGGAGCTGTGGAACACGCTCAAGACTTCGCGCCGCGCCGATCACGAGGGCGAGCCCGGCCCCATCGCCGTGCAGATCGCCGGCACCGATGCCGCCATGATGGCGGAGGCCGCGCAATACAACATCGAGCGCGGCGCGCAGATCATCGACATCAACATGGGCTGCCCGGCCAAGAAGGTCTGCAACAAGTGGGCCGGCTCCGCATTGATGCGTGACGAGCCTCTGGCGCTCGAGATCGTCGAAGCGGTGGTTCGTGCTGCGGCGCCGCATCATGTGCCAGTCACGCTGAAGATGCGAACCGGCTGGGATGAAGACCACCGCAACGCCGTCTCGCTGGCGCGGCGCTTCGAAGACGCGGGCGTGCACATGCTCACTGTGCATGGCCGTACGCGCGAGCAGGGCTACAAGGGCAGAGCCGAGTACGACACCATCGCCGCGGTGAAGTCGGCCGTGCGCGTGCCGGTTGTTGCCAACGGCGACATCGACTCGCCGGAGAAGGCGCGCGATGTGCTGGCGCTCACTGGCGCCGATGCGCTGATGGTCGGCCGCGCTGCGCAGGGGCGGCCCTGGATCTTTCGCGAGATCGCGCACTTCCTTGCGACCGGCACGCGTCTCGCACCGCCGCTCGTGGCCGAGGTGCGGCGCCTGATGCTCGAACATCTGCAGCAGCACTACGCGCTCTACGGCGAGTACAGCGGCGTGCGCACCGCGCGCAAGCACATCGGCTGGTACGTGCGCGAACTGCCGGGTGGCGAGCGGTTCCGCAGCGAGATGAATGCCATCGAGGATTGCGAGGCGCAGTGGCGCGCCGTCGTGGAATTCTTCGATGTGCTGGCGGCGCAGATGGACCGCATCCCGCCCAACGAAGGCGGCTGCACGCGAACGCTCAGCGATGAGCAGGCCGACGTGTTGGCATGAGATGGACAAAGAAAAGAAGAGCAGAGGGCCATGAGCAAAAAACACATTGAAGACTGCGTGCGCAGCAGCCTGGACAGCTACTTCCGCGACCTGCGGGGCACCGAGCCCGACGGCATGTACGACATGCTGGTGCGCGTGGTCGAGAAACCCTTGCTCGATGTGGTGATGACGCGGGCCGAGGGCAACCAATCCAAGGCCGCGCAATGGCTGGGCCTGAACCGCAACACGCTGCGCAAGAAGCTGGTCGAACACAAACTCCTGAAATAGCCCCCATGGCACTGACTGCACTGATTTCCGTCTCCGACAAGACCGGCATTCTTGAATTCGCGCAAGCCCTGCACGCGTTGGACATCCGACTGCTGTCCACCGGCGGCACCGCCAGGCTGCTGACCGATGCGGGCCTGCCCGTCACCGAGGTGGCCGAGCTCACGGGCTTTCCCGAGATGCTCGACGGCCGCGTGAAGACCTTGCACCCCAAGGTGCACGGTGGCCTGCTGGCGCGTCGCGATGTGCCCGCCCACATGGCAGCGCTCGCGCAGCACGGCATTGACACCATCGACCTGCTGGTAGTCAATCTCTATCCCTTCGAGGCCACGGTCGCCAAACCCGGCTGCACGCTCGAGGACGCGATCGAGAACATCGACATCGGCGGGCCCGCCATGGTGCGCAGCGCCGCAAAGAACTGGAAGGACGTCGGCGTTCTGACGGACGCTTCGCAATATGCGCAGGCGCTTGCGGAACTGAAGGCCGAAGGCCAGCTCAGCCGGAAGACGAAGTTCGCTTTTTCTGTGGCCGCCTTCAACCGCATCAGCCAGTACGACGGCGCGATCAGCGACTATCTTTCAGGCCTGCAGGAGGACGGCACGCATGCGCTGTTCCCCGCGCAAAGCAACGGCCGGTTCGTCAAGCTGCAGGACCTGCGCTATGGCGAGAACCCGCACCAGCAGGCGGCCTTCTATCGCGACCTGTACCCGGCGCCAGGCTCGCTGGTCAGCGCAAGGCAATTGCAAGGAAAGGAGCTCAGCTACAACAACATCGCGGACGCCGACGCTGCCTGGGAATGCGTGAAGAGCTTCGATACGCCCGCCTGCGTGATCGTGAAGCATGCGAACCCCTGCGGCGTGGCGGTCGGAATAGATGCGCACGAGGCCTATGCCAAGGCTTTCAAGACTGATCCCACTTCCGCCTTCGGCGGCATCATCGCCTTCAACCGGCCGCTGGACCGTACCGCCGCCGAGGCTGTCTCGAAGCAGTTCGTCGAGGTGCTGATGGCGCCCGGCTATGCACCCGAGGCACTGGAGGTGTTCAAGGGCAAGGTCAATGTCCGCATCCTCGAGATCGCGCTGCCGCCCGGCGGCAAGACAGCCTGGGAACAGGGCCGCAACCTGGTCGACGTCAAGCGCATCGGGTCGGGCCTGCTCATGCAGACGGCGGACAACCGCGAGTTGTCGATCGGCGAGCTCAAGGCAGTGACCAAGAAGCAGCCGACGCCGCAACAGTTGCAGGATCTTCTGTTCGCCTGGAAGGTCGCGAAGTACGTCAAGAGCAACGCGATCGTGTTCTGTGCCGACGGCATGACCATGGGCGTGGGCGCGGGCCAGATGAGCCGCCTCGACTCGGCCCGCATCGCGAGCGTCAAGGCGCAGCACGCGGGTCTGTCGCTGTCGGGCACGGCGGTGGCGAGCGATGCCTTCTTCCCGTTCCGCGACGGGCTCGACGTGGTGGTCGATGCCGGCGCGAGCTGCGTGATCCAGCCCGGCGGTTCGATGCGCGATCAAGAGGTGATCGATGCCGCGGACGAGCGCGGAGTGGCAATGGTGTTCTCAGGCGTTCGCCACTTTCGGCACTGAGCGAACCGCGGCGCCCTTCGGCTGATGCTCATGCGATCGGCTTCAGGGTCTTGAAGATGTCGCGCGCGGCTTCGACGGTGGTCGCGAGATCCTCGTCGTCGTGGGCCGCGCTCACGAAGCCCGCTTCGTAGAGCGCCGGCGCGATGTAGACGCCGCGTTCCAGCAGCCCATGGAAAAGCATATTGAATCTTGCATTGTCCGTGGCCATGACCTGCGTGTAGTTCTGAGGCAGATGCTCGAGCAGGAAGAAGCCGAACATGCCACCTTCACTGTCGGCGCTGAAGGGGACGCTTTCCGCCTGTGCAGCCGCCTTCAGTCCGTCGACCAGCTTGCGGGTTTTTCGTGACAGCGCATCGAAGAAGCCGGGGCGCGCCACCTCCTTCAGCGTGGCGAGGCCGCAAGCCGTGGCCACCGGGTTGCCCGACAGCGTGCCAGCCTGGTAGACCGGGCCCAGGGGTGCCAACTGCTCCATGATCGCGCGCGGACCGCCGAAGGCCGCAAGCGGCATACCGCCGCCGATCACCTTTCCGAGCACGGTGAGGTCCGGCCGCACGCCCAGCACCCCCTGGGCGCCGTGCAAGCCCACGCGGAAGCCTGTCATGACCTCGTCGAACACGAGCAGCGCGCCATGCTGCGTACAGAGTTCGCGGCAGCGCTGCGCGAAAGCCGCACTCGCGCGCACGAAGTTCATGTTGCCCGCGATGGCCTCGATCATCAGGCCCGCAATCTCGTGGCCGTGCAACGCGAAGGCTTCCTCCAGTTGTGCGAGGTTGTTGTATTCGAGCACCAGCGTGTGCTGCACCACCTCGGGCGGCACGCCGGCCGAGGTCGGGTTGCCGAAGGTCGCCAGGCCGGAGCCTGCCTTGACCAGCAGTGCGTCGGCATGGCCGTGGTAGCAGCCCTCGAACTTGATGATGTACTTGCGGCCGGTGGCACCACGCGCCAGGCGCAGCGCGCTCATTGCAGCCTCCGTGCCCGAACTCACGAGGCGCACCATCTCCATCGAAGGCACCAGTGCAAGGATGGCTTCGGCGAGTTCGATCTCGCGCTCGGTCGGCGCGCCGAACGAGAAACCCTCGAGTACGGCGCGCTGCACCGCCTCGACCACCGCAGGGTGACCATGACCAAGGATCATGGGGCCCCAGGAGCCGATGTAATCGATGTAGCGCCGGTCAGCCGCGTCCCAGAAATGGGCGCCCTGCGCACGCTTCACGAAGCGGGGCGTGCCGCCGACGGCCCGGAAGGCGCGGACCGGCGAATTCACGCCGCCAGGAATCACGGCGCGGGCGCGCTCGAAGAGGATGTCGTTGGGGTCAGTGTTTTGCATGGGGCGGTGCCGAGTTCTGGGGAGTGCGTCCCGCGTTCGCACTCATCTAATGGCGGGTGTCGTGTGGCGGCAGCGCGAGATCGATGGGCGAGGGGGAGTCGTCATTCTCGTCGTCCTCTTCGGGCTGGGCCCAGAAGAGGCGGTCCGGCAGCACATGGCCCATCCCGGGACGGAAGCCAGCGTCCAGGCAGCGATCCATGTAGCTCAGCGCCTCGGTAGCAGCGGCGGCCAGGTCGGTGCCGCTGGCCAGGAGTGCCGCCAGCGCGGCGGAGAGCGTGTCGCCGGCGCCGGCGAACACGGCATCGAGCCGCTCGTACTTCTCGCTGGCGAGCACGGATTGCGGGGAAGCCAGGACGTTGTCGAAATACTGGTCGGGCAGCACCATCCCTGTCACCAGCGTATAGGGCGCGCCCATCTCGCCTGCAGCGCGTGCGATGTCCCGCGCACTGGGTGGGCGTTCTCCTGCCCAGTCGGGCAGCAGCCAACGCCACAGCGTGCTGTGATTGCCGACCAGCACGGTGGTCTGCGGCAGCACCAGCTCGCGAAAGGCGTCGAGATAGGCCTCGATCTGCGTGTCCTCCCACCAGGACAGGTTGGGCATGTAGGCGACCACGGGGACTTCGGGGTAGTCGGTCGCGGTTTCGGCCACGGTGCTCAGGTTTTCGGGGGAGCCCACGAAGCCGACCTTGATCAGCTGGACCTCCACGTCCTCGAGGATGGTGCGCGCCTGTTCGGCGACCGCCTCCTCGTCGAAGGGAAAGTGATCGAAGATCTCGGAGGTGTCGCGCGCATAGGCACCGGTGACGACCGGCAGCATGTGGGCCCCGACCGAGGCAATCGCCACGGCGTCGCAGGCGAGGCCACCGGCACCGCTGGGGTCGCTCGCGTTGAAGACCAGCACGCAAGGCAGGGTCGCCTCGCTCTCGGCGCTGACTTCGTCGCTGGTGGGGTCGGTAAGATCGCTCACTTTGTGGCCTTGCTCCATTGGTAATAAGTAAGTTGTCATGTGCAGCTGGGCCTACCAAATGGTGGCGTATCCGAGACGCTTATCACGCGATTTTTTGATACGTCTGGATACGATCGTTGCATTCTATGAACAGGGACTTTAAGCTGCGATGAACACGAAAACCTGGATGTGCCTAATTTGCGGGTGGATCTATGACGAATCGGTGGGGGTGCCCGAAGATGGTATTGCGCCCGGCACGGCATGGGCAGATGTTCCGATGAATTGGACCTGTCCCGAATGCGGGGCGCGCAAGGAAGACTTCGAGATGGTTGAAATCTGAAGCATGGCATAGGGCCGTGCTTCTTGCGCCCCGCGAGGGGCGTTTCGGTCTTAGAGTGTCACAAAGGAGCGGCGAGAATGAGCTCGAATGGATCCGGTTACAAGGTTCTCGTCATCGACGATAGCAACACCATCCGGCGCAGTGCCGAAATCTTTCTCAAGCAGGGTGGCCATGAGGTGCTCTTGGCGGAGGACGGCTTCGATGCACTGTCGAAGGTCAACGACCACAAGCCGCACCTGATCTTCTGCGACATTCTCATGCCGCGCCTCGACGGCTACCAGACTTGCGCCATCATCAAGCGCAACGCCCACTTCTCCAGTGTGCCGGTCGTGATGTTGTCCTCCAAGGATGGTGTATTCGACAAGGCGCGCGGCCGAATGGTCGGCTCCCAGGACTACCTCACCAAACCCTTTACCAAAGACCAACTGTTGCAGGCCGTGCAGCAGTTCGGCGTCGTTTCGCAGGAAGTGCAGTAATGGCTATTCGCAAAGTGCTCGTAGTCGACGACTCCAAGACGGAGTTGATCTTCTTGACCGATCTTCTCCAGAAGAACGGTTTCTCTGTGAAGACCGCCGAGAACGCGGATGACGCCATGCGCCGCCTCGAGGAAGAGCAGCCCGACCTGATCCTCATGGACGTCGTGATGCCGGGCCAGAACGGCTTCCAGCTCACCCGCGCCATTGCGCGCAATCCGCAGTACGCGTCGGTGCCCATCATCATGTGCACCAGCAAGAACCAGGAAACCGATCGGCTCTGGGGCATGCGGCAGGGTGCTCGCGACTACATCGTCAAGCCGGTCAATGCGGCCGAGCTGATTGCAAAGATCAGTGCGCTCGCCTGACCGCGTCGTCTTTTTCTTCCGCTCTCTTACATGGCCAACCGCGACGCTCTACGTGCTTTCCAGTCCCGGCTCGCCAGTCGCCTGCAGGCCGCGCGCACTTCGGGCGTGTCCGCCTCCTGGCTCGCCGTCGAGGCGGGCGAGGCGAAGTACCTGTTTCCGCTCGGTCATGCTGGCGAGATCTTTCCCTGGACCCCGCCAGAGCCCGTGCCGTATGCACAGCCCTGGTTCCTGGGCGTCGCCAACTTGCGCGGTGGCTTGTACGGCATCGTCCAGCTGTCCACCTTCGCTTCCGGCGACGCCGCCGCGGGCAGCGAGGCAGCGCGCGCCCAGTCGCGGTTGGTGGCGCTCAACGAGATGCTGGAAGTCAACTGCGCTCTCCTGATCGACCGGCTCGTCGGTCTGCGCGGCGTAGAAGCCTTCACTGCATCCCAGCCGCCGGACGGCGACGCCCCCGCCTGGCTTGGGCATTCGTACACCGATGCGTCTGGTGAGACCTGGCAGGAGATCAACCTGCAGGCGCTGTCGCAACAACCGCAATTTTTGAGTATCGGCGCCTGAGCGCAGCGCCTTGCACCGACCACTTACCTGAAGGACCGACCGTGAGCTCGATCGCCGACAAGTTCAAGAAATTCCTGCCTGTGGGTGGCGACAACGTCACGGGGCGTGTCGACAGCGGGTCGACATTGTCGATGGACGGCGGCGACACCTTGCAACCGCCTGAGGAGAAAACCGTGCGGATCCGACGCGATTCGGCCCCCGATGCGAAGCCCGAGACAGTGGTTCTCGCCATGGACGCCGCCAACGACCAGTCCCCGGCCGCCGCGATCGACAACGACCCCGTCCTGGCGGAAAGCCCCGGCGACGCGCCCTCGGCGCCGGCTGCTGGCGGAGGCTCGCTGCGCTCCAATCCCGCGCGCCAGCAGCGCGTGTTGGCAATCGTGCTCGCCGCCGTGGTGCTCCTGCTGCTGTTGGTGGCCGGCTCCGCCATCCTGCGCGCCGAGCGGTTGGCGCAGCAGGTGGCAGCCACCGGCCAATCGCTGATGCAATCGCAGCGCCTGGCCAAGTCGGTGTCACAGGCTCTGGTGGGCAACGTACCGGCCTTCACGGAGGTGAAAGAGAGCTCGGACGACCTGACGCGCCGCGTGCAGGGTCTGGCCAACGGTGACGATGCGCTCAAGCTGGAGCGCGTGGGCTCCCAGTACGAGGCCGAGCTCGCCAAGATCACGCCCTTGGTCGAGCGTGCGGACAAGAGCGCCAAGGCTGTACTGGCGCAACAGAAGATCCTGACCCAGGTCGGCACCGCGCTGCGCGATATCAACCGCCAGTCCTCGGACCTGCTCGAAATGACCGAGACCGTGGCTTCGCTGAAGATGCAGCAGAACGCGACGCTGCCCGAAATCTCGGCGGCAGGCCAGCTCGTGATGCTGACGCAGCGCATCGGCAAGTCGGCCAACGAATTCCTGACGGTCGAGGGCGTGAGTCCCGACGCCGTGTTCCTGCTGGGCAAGGACCTGAACACTTTTCAGGAAGTCACTCGCGGTTTGCTCGAAGGCAATGCCCAGCAGCGCCTGCCCGGCACGCGCGACGCGCAGACGCGCCAGCAGCTGGAGACAATCCTCAAGACCTACGAGCAGACGCGGACGCAGGCTGGCGCCATCCTCGGCAACCTCCAGGGCCTGGTAGCCGCACGTGAGGCGCAGGCCGCGATTCTGGCCGACAGTGAGCCGCTGCGCACCTCGCTTGGCGACCTGCAAGACAAGCTCTCGGCCCGCACGGGCCTCGGCGCCGGCACGGTGGTGATGCTCTTCGTGCTGTCGTTGGCCGCCCTGGCCCTGGCGGGTGCGATCGGCTTCGTGCAGGTGCGCGAGGGTCGCGAGCGGGCATTGGCCGCCGAGCGCGAGCGGATTGCCGCCGAGCGCGCCAGCGAGGACGCCGGCCGTGTCAATGCCGCGAACCAGGCCGCCATTCTGCGGCTCATGAACGAATTGCAGACGGTGGCGGAAGGTGACCTGACCCAGGAAGCGACCGTGACCGAGGACATCACCGGCGCCATCGCCGACTCGGTGAACTACACGGTGGAGGAACTGCGCTTGCTCGTGGGCAACGTGCAGAACACGGCCACCCGCGTCGCGCAGACCACCTCGCAGGTGGAAAGCACCTCGACCGAGCTGCTCGCGGCCTCCACCGAGCAGCTTCGCGAGATCCGCGAGACTGGCCAGTCGGTGCTGACCATGGCGGAGCGCATCAACGGCGTCTCTTCCCAGGCGCAAGAATCCGCCACGGTGGCACGCCAGTCGCTCGAGGCTGCGTCCTCTGGCCTGCAAGCGGTGCAGAACGCGATTGGCGGTATGAATTCAATCCGCGACCAGATCCAGGAAACCTCCAAGCGGATCAAGCGCCTAGGCGAATCGTCCCAGGAGATCGGCGAAATCACGGAGCTGATCTCGGACATCACCGAACAGACCAACGTGCTGGCCCTGAACGCCGCCATTCAGGCTGCGTCCGCGGGTGAAGCCGGCCGCGGCTTCTCGGTGGTGGCGGAAGAAGTGCAGCGCCTGGCTGAGCGCTCCGCCGACGCCACGCGTCAGATCTCGGCGCTGGTGAAAGCCATTCAAACAGACACGCAGGATGCGGTTGGCGCCATGGAGCGCTCCACGCAGGGGGTGGTCGAGGGTGCCAAGCTCTCTGACAACGCCGGTACTGCCTTGTCCGAGATCGACCGCGTGTCGCGCCGGTTGGCCGAGCTGATCGAGCAGATCTCGCAGTCCGCGTCGCGCGAAGCCGATTCGGCGAACGTGGTCGCGGCCAACATCCAGCACATCTTCGCCGTGACCGAGCAGACGGGCGAAGGTACGCGCACCACTGCACAGCAAGTGCGCGAGCTCTCGCACATGGCCGAGGAACTGCGCCAATCCGTGGCCCGCTTCAAGATTGCCTGAACCCCGAGCATCCAACGTGTCGATCCAAAGCCCCGCCACCGCCCCGAAAGCCGGTCCCGCGCCGGCCCATGAAGATCTCGGGCCGCTGGCCTGGGTGCTCGGAGAGATCCAGAAGTCGCTCGACAACGCCAGCAAGACGTTGAAGCGCTTCGCTCGCGAGGGCAGCGCCGAAGCCGACACCGCGCCGCTGCGCCTGGCAAGGCAGCAGTTGCATCAGGCCGTCGGCGCGCTGCAGATGGTGGGACACCCGGCCCCCGCGTTGGTGCTGGGAGCGATGGAATTCGCGGTCCAGAGCTTCATTTCCGAGCCGGCGCGCTGCAGTGAGGCCGCGGCCCAGAAGATCGACCGCGCGGGCTTCGCCGTCTCCGACTTCCTTAACGCGCAGCTTGCGGGCAAGACCGTGTCCTCGGTCGCGCTGTTCCCGCAATACCGCGATGTGCTCGAACTGGTAGGCAACGAGCGCGTCCATCCGGCCGACCTCTGGGACATGAATTGGCGCTGGGCCGAGATCAAGCCCTCGCCCACCCAGACCGCAATGGTGTACGACCCTGCGGTGCGTTCCAAGCTTGACCGCGAGGTGCTCAAGATCGTCAAGAACGGCGACGACCAGGCTGCGCGTCGGCTGCAGGCCTTGTGCTTGAGCCTGGGCCGCGGCGCCTCGCTGCCGCGCGTGGCCAGCTTCTGGACGCTGGCGGCTGGTTTCTTCGAGGCCCTGGCGCTGGCATTGATCCCCGCCGATGCCCACGTCAAGCGCGCTGCCTCCCGCGTGCTCCTGCAATACGCCACCTTGGCACGCGGCGACAACACCGTTTCCGATCGTCTTGGCCAGGACCTGCTGTTCTTCTGTGCCCAGGCCGTCCCGGGTGCAGGCGACGAGGCAGCGACTCTGCGCGCGGTACGCGTTGCCTGGGGCGTGGCCAACGAGCAGAAGGTCGACTACACGATCGAGCAATTCGGCCGCTTCGAACCCCAGGTGCTGATGCAGGCGCGCAAGCGCATCGAGACAGCAAAGGAAATGTGGTCGGCGCTCTCTGGCGGCGACGTCTCGCGTACGCGCCAAGTGGCCGAGACCTTCGCACAGCTCGGCGAGTCGCTGCAGAAATTGCACCCACCCAGCCTGCCGATGGTGCAGGCCTTGAACAATGCGGTCGACGCCTCGATGCGCTCGGGCCGGCCGCCTTCCACCGAGTTGGCGATGGAGGTCGCGACCTCCGTGCTTTACCTCGAGGCGGCCTTCGAGGACCTCGACCCGCATGATCGCCAGCTCACGGCGCGTACCGTCCAGTTGGCCGGACGCATCGAGCGCGCGCGCGAAGGAGGCCGCTCGGAGCCGCTCGAGCCCTGGATGGAGGAACTGTACCGCCGCGTGAGCGACCGGCAGACCATGGGTACCGTGGTCGGCGAGCTGCGCAGCCACCTGAGCGAGCTCGAGAAGTCGCTCGACCAGTTCTTCCGCCGTCCGACCGAGAAGAGCCTTTTGCGCACGGTGCCGACACAACTTCTGCAGATGAAGGGCGTGTTCTCGGTGCTCGGGCTGGACCAGGCGGCCCAGACCGTGCAACGCATGCGCGAGAACGTCGATCGCCTGCTGGCCGTCGAGGCATCCGCCAGCGACGCCAGTGACTTCGATCCGCTCGGCAACAACCTGGGCGCACTCGGCTTCCTGATCGATATGCTGGGCTATCAGCCAGCATTGGCAAAGCGCCTGTTCGTGTTCGACGCCGAAGCCGGCGAGCTCAAGCCTCTGATGGGCCGCCAGGCTGCCGAGGCAGCCGCACCCCAGCCGGGGGCGCCGATGTCCTTCGCATCGGCCACCGGGCCGGTCTCAGTCACCGAGACTGTGCTTAGCGTCGAAGAGGTCGATGCCCAGATCGCGGCCAGGCTCGCCGCGCTGGCGACGCCTGCGCGCAAGGCGCCGCCGCCGCCGATCGAAGAAGTCAGCCGTCCGAGCGCGAGCTGGACCGCCAAGATCACGGGCCCGGCACCCCTGGAGGGCCTGCCTGACACCGAAGTGCGGGAGCTGGAGGAGGACGATCTCCAGAACATCTTTCTCGATGAGGCGCGCGAGGTGCTGCACAACGGCCTGGCCGCAGTCTCGGTGCTCGGTTCGCGTCCGGACGACAACGGCGAGCTGACCGTGCTGCGCCGCGCTTTCCACACGCTCAAGGGCAGCTCGCGCATGGTCGGGCTGATGGACTTCGGCGAGGCCGCCTGGTCCTTCGAGCAGGTTCTCAATACCTGGCTGGCCGACCAGCGCTCCGCGACGCCCGAACTGGTTGCCGGCACGCGTCGCGCGCTGACCGATTTTGCGAAATGGGTCGAAGCCATCGCCGCCAATGAGCCGCACGGCTGGCAATCCGCGCCATTCCGCAGTATTGCGGAGTCCTTGCGCACCGGCGAGCCGATCGCGCCGCACGCTCCACTGGCCGACGCCGACACCCTCGTCGCGGCGGCACGTCACATCGCTGCCGAGGAGACCCTGGCCGATGTCAAGGCAGTGCCCGAGGCACAGCCCGAATCCGTGCCTCAGCCTCAGCCTGAGCCGCTGCCTCTGCCCGAACTGCCCGACCTGGAGTTGGGGCCGCTGACATTCGATCTACCCGCAGAAGCACCGCGTGCCGAGACCGGATCCGCGAGCATCGAGGTGCAGGCGCATCCCGCCGCTGTCGACGACGATTTCGCGTCGACTGATTTCCTGGACTTCGACGACCGGCCGAACCTGCCGTCCGAGGAGCCACAACTGCCGGCCGAGCTGGAAGAGATTGACTTCCTCGAGACCACCCAGGCGAGCATCGAACCCTCACTTCCCGCGCCGGCGGCCGAGCCGGCCGTTGCACTTGAATCCGATGCACTTCCCGTGCCTCTGCTGAAGCAGGCGTCTCTGGAAGAGGAGACGCTGCACGAGCCCTTGCCGGAACTCTCGCTGGAGCTGCGCCTGGAGTCGGCGTCCGAAGAAGCATCTGCGGAGACGCCTCTCGAGGCGGAGCCCGAACCCGAACCGCTGGTCGAACCGTCCGTCCCCAGCCTTGCGTTCGCGGAAGCCGTGCCAACCGAGACGCTGCCTGCGGCCGGTGTCGACGACCAGGTCAAGGTGATCGGCCCGCTGCGCATCGGCATCGCGCTCTACAACGTCTATCTTGTCGAGGCCGACGAGTGGTCGCGGCAACTGGCCCACGAAGTCGGTGAATGGGCACTCGAGTCACACCGGCAGGTTCCGGAATTCGCCATCAACCTGGCTCATTCGCTGGCGGGCAGCTCCTCGACCGTCGGTTTCCAGGGCCTGTCGGACATGGCGCGTTCCTTTGAGGCCGCGCTACAGCACCTGTACATGCAGGGCCGCGGCGGCACGCCGGCACAAGGTGCGGTGCTGGTGGCGGCCGCGGACGAACTGCGGCGCCTGTTGCACCAGTTCGCGGCGGGCTTCCTCAAGGAGCCTGCCGTCGCCACTCTGCGTGCACTGCGCGAAGTGGCGGAGTCGCCGCTGCCCCTGGAGGTCGGCGAAACGGCCGCGGCCGCCGCTGCGGTACTGCGCCCCGGCGGCGCCGATGTGGCGCTTGACGAGGGCGATGATGCGATCGATGTGGCCGATTCGGTCGATGTCGACCTTTTCCCGATCTTCGAGGAGGAGGCGGCCGAGCTGCTGCCCCAGTTGGGTAGTGCATTGCGTGAATGGTCCCAGCATCTGGGCGACCCGGCGCCCCGCGCCGCGACCTTGCGAACGCTGCACACGCTCAAGGGCAGTGCCCGGCTGGCCGGCGCCATGCGCCTGGGCGAGCGCGCGCACCGCATGGAATCCGAGATCGAGGCGATCGGGGCCGAAGGGGCCGACCGCGGCGCCGTCGAGCAGCTGCTGACGCGCTTCGACGCGCTGCAGGCCACCTTCGATGCTCTGCGCGACGCCGATCATGCAATGCAGAGCGAGCTGGCCAAGCGCGCCGTCGCCGTGGCGCCTGCCGCCGAACCGCGCCCGGAAGCGACGGAGACCGACGCCGATGCCGAGTTCGTCTCGCCTGCGGACGACCGATCCGACGAACAAGTGCCGCGTTCCGCAGTGGCGCTGCCTTCTCCCTCGGCGCTGACGCCGCTGCGCCCGTTGTCCAGCCAGGCGGTGCGCATTCGTACCCACCTGCTCGACCGCCTGGTGGCGCAAGCTGGCGAGGTCATCATCACCCGCTCGCGCCTCGAGGCCGAGCTCGGCCAGCTGCGTAGCTCGCTTGGCGACCTGACCGGCAACCTCGACCGATTGCGCCAGCAGCTGCGCGACATCGAGGTGCAGGCCGAGAGCCAGATGCAGTCGCGGCTCGCCCAGGCCAAGGATTCGCAGCAGGGCTTCGACCCGCTCGAGTTCGACCGCTTCACGCGCGTGCAGGAGCTCACGCGGATGATGGCGGAGTCCGTCAACGATGTGGCGACCGTCCAGCGCACGCTGCAGAAGACGGTGCAGGCCACGGAAGACGACCTCAGCGCCCAGGCGCGACAGACGCGCGAGCTGCAGCGCGGCCTGCTGCGCACGCGCATGGTGGAGTTCGAGGGCATTTCCGAGCGCCTCTACCGAGTGGTGCGGCAAGCCTCAAAGGACACCGGCAAGCAGGTGCGCCTGGACATCGTCGGCGGCAGCATCGAGATGGACCGTGGCGTGCTGGACCGCATGACGCCCGCGTTCGAGCACTTGCTGCGCAACTGCGTCGCCCACGGCATCGAGGACGCTGCCGCGCGCGAGAGAGCTGGCAAGGAGCCGAGCGGTCTGATCGCGATCGAGCTGCACCACGAGGGCAACGACGTTTCGGTGAACTTCCGCGACGATGGGGCGGGGTTGAACCACCCTCGCATTGTCGAGCGCGCTCGCGCGCTGGGCCTGATCGCCGCCGATCAGCAGCCGAGCGAGGAGGAGGCTGCCGAGCTGATCTTCACCCCCGGCTTCTCCACCGCCGAGCAGGTGTCCGAACTGGCCGGCCGCGGAATCGGTATGGACGTGGTGCGCGCGCATGTCGCAGCACTCGGCGGCCGCATCGAGATTCAGAGCAAGCCGGGCGAGGGTACGCAGTTCAAGCTGGTGCTGCCGTTGACTACGGCCGTGACGCACGTGGTCATGCTGCGTGCCGGCGCCACGTCGATCGGCGTGCCGTCGAACCTGGTGGAACTGGTGCAGCGCGCTGGTGCTTCCGAACTCGAGACCGCCTATCTCGAACAGCACTATGCCTTCGGCGGGGAGCGGGTGCCCTTCTTTTGGGCCGGTGCGCTGCTGCAGTCGTCCCCGCGCAGCGAACGTGGGCCGGGCAAGACCAACACCATCGTCGTCGTGCGCAGCGCGGCTCAACGAGTGGCGCTGCACGTGGACGAAGTACTGGGCAACCAGGAAGTGGTGGTCAAGAACCTTGGTCCGCAGCTCTCGCGACTGCCGGGCATGGCCGGCATCTCGGTGCTGGCTTCCGGTGCGGTCGCGCTGATCTACAACCCCGTCGCCTTGGCCGCCGTGCATGGCGAGCAGGCGCGGCAGTTCCAGGCCAGTGGTGCATCGGCGACTTCCTCGGTGCGCGGCGCGGCCGCGGTGATGGCTCCGACGCCACCGCCGCAGATTCCGCTGGTGTTGGTGGTCGACGACTCGATCACCGTACGCCGGGTCACGCAGCGCCTGCTGCAGCGCGAGGGCTATCGCGTATCGCTGGCGGCCGACGGCCTGCAGGCGCTCGAGCGTCTTCAGCAGGAGCGGCCCGCGGTGGTGTTGTCGGACATCGAGATGCCGCGCATGGACGGCTTCGACCTGGCACGCAACATTCGCGCCGACGCTTCCCTGGCTGGCTTGCCGATCATCATGATTACCTCGCGCATTGCGGAAAAGCATCACGACCATGCACGCGCGCTGGGCGTCAACCACTATCTCGGCAAGCCCTACGCGGAAGACGAGCTGTTGCGGCTGGTCCGGCACTACACCAGTGCTGAGGCGCCGCAGGCCATGGCGGCCTGAGCGGGCCTGGGCGGCGCTTCAGGCGCTGCCCTTCCTTCCACCCTTCACCTCTCGAACGACCGCATAGCGCTCCAGTGTGCGCGTCCGCGCCTCGGCGTGATCGACGATCGGCCGGGGATAGTTGTCGCCCAGCCGCACCCCGGCGGCTTCGAGCTCCAGCGGTGCAACGGTCCAGGGTGCGTGAATGCTCGTGTCCGACAGATTCGCGAGCTGCGGCAGATAGCGGCGGATGAACTTCCCCTCTGGGTCGAAGCGCTCGCTCTGCGTGACGGGATTGAAGATGCGGAAATAGGGCTGCGCATCGCAGCCGCTGGAACTGGCCCACTGCCAGTTGCCATTGTTGGACGCCAGCTCGAAGTCGTTGAGTTGCAGCGCGAAGTAGCGCTCGCCGCGCCGCCAGTCCAGGCCCAGGTTCTTGCACAGGAAGCTGGCCACGACCATGCGCAGGCGGTTGTGCATGTAGCCGCTCTGGTTGATCTGCGCCATGGCGGCGTCGATCAAGGGATAGCCGGTGCTTCCCCGACACCAGGCCTCGAAGAGCATGTCGGCGTGCTTGCCGTGGTGCCACTGGATTCGGTCGTATTCCGGCCTGAAGCTCTTGCCTTCTGCGACTCGGGGGTGATGCATGAGCACCTGGAAGAAGAAGTCGCGCCAGATCAGCTCTCCCAGCCAGGTCGACGCGCCGGCATCGCCTTGCAGCGACAGCTGGTGCGCCACGCCTGCCAGCTGGCGAACCGAGACCGTGCCGAAGCGCAGGTGCACGCCGAGGTAGCTGGGCCCGCGCACAGCCGGGTAGTCGCGTGTCTGGTGATAGCGGTCGATCCGCTGGAAGAAGTCCTCGAAGAGCGCCGCACCGCCCCGGCTGCCGGTCGGGATCTCCAGCTTGCAGAGGTTGCTTGTCTTGAACCCGATCTCGGCCAGTGTTGGGACCGGCGAGCCAGAAGCTGCCGCCGGCGGCGCCAGCGCGTCGGCGTGGCTGCGCACCGGGTAGGGCTTGAGGTAGAAGGCATCCACCTTGGCCAGCCAGGCCCGTTTATAGGGGGTGAAGACGGTGTAGGGCTGGCCGGTCTTCGTCAGCAGTTCGTCGCGGTCGAAGACCGCTTGATCCTTATAGGCATGGAAGCTGATGCCGACGTTCGCCAGCGCGCCCAGGACCTTGGCGTCCCGCGCCTGCGCTGCGGGCTCGTCGTCGCGGTTCGCGAACACCGCCTGCACCTGCAGCGTGTGCGCAAGCGCCGCGATCTCGTCCTCCGCTACGGCGTGGCGCACGATCAGTCCGCCGCCAAGTGCGCGCAGCTCGCTCTCCAGTTCAACCAGCGATTCGCGGATGAATTCCACCCGCCGGTCCACGCGCGGCAGCGCATCGAGGATCGCCCGGTCGAAGACGAAGATGCAAAGCAGTTGCCGGCATGCGCGCAGCCCGTGGTAAAGGGCCGCGTTGTCGTCTACCCGCAGGTCGCGGCGAAACCACATGAGGCCCTTGGCGTAGGTCTTGTCGGCGGCCAGTAAAATCGGTGGCATGGCCTTTGATTCTGCCCCGATGAACCTTACGCATCATTTCCTGATTGCGATGCCAGGTCTGACGGACAAGGCCTTCAGCCGCAGCGTGGTGTACCTCTGCGAGCACAGCGAGCGCGGCGCGCTCGGTCTTGTGATCAACAAGCCCAGCGACATCAATCTGGGGGTGCTGTTCGAGAAGATCGAGCTGCGCCTGGCGCGCCCCGAACTCGGGAACGCGCCGGTGTTCCAGGGCGGCCCGGTGCAAACCGAGCGGGGCTTCGTGCTGCACGAGGCGGTGTTCGGGGAAGCAGAGAAACCCAACGAGTCGGTCTACGCCTCGACCATGACCATTCCGGGTGGCCTGGAGATGACCACCTCCAAGGATGTGCTGGAGGCCCTGGCCACCGGCGCTGGCCCGCGCAAGGTGCTGGTCTCCCTCGGCTATGCCGCATGGGGCGAGGGCCAGCTGGAATCCGAGCTGGCAGAAAACAGCTGGCTCACCGTGGGCGCCGACCCGGCGGTCATCTTCGACACACCCATCGAGCAGCGCTACGACAAGGCCTTGTCGCTGCTGGGTCTGCAGGCCTGGACGCTGTCGCCCGAAGCGGGGCATGCGTGAGGGTTGAGGCAATGCCCGACAGTGCTGCCCCTCCCGCTCACGTTCCCTCTCATTTCCAAAGCTTCCTGGCCTTCGACTTCGGGCAGAAGCGCACGGGCGTCGCGAGTGGCAACCGGCTGCTGCCCAACGCCACGCCGCAGGCCACCATCAAGGCCGAGGGTGATGCCCGCTTCTCGCAGGTCGAGGCTCGCATCCAGGAATGGCAACCGGACGCCCTTGTGGTGGGAGTGCCCTACCACCCGGACGGCGCGGCGCACGACAACACCCGGGCCGCCCAGCGTTTCGCCCGGCAATTGAGGGGTCGGTTCGGCCTTCCGGTCTACGAAGTCGATGAGCGCTACAGCACGACCGAGGCACTGGCCGCAGGCTCGCGCGATGCGGACGCAGCGTCGGCCTGCATCATTCTTGAACAATTCTTGAGGAACCTCCCGTGAACACGACTCCGAACAACGAAGGGCCGCCCCGGGGGGCGAGCGCCCACCTGGAGGACAGCGGGGACACATCTGTGCCGATCGGGGGGTCCCTGGATGCCGAAGCGCTCTATCTGGAGCTGCTGCGCGGTGTCAGAACTCTGATGCGTCCTGACACACACCTGGTCGGCGTCACTTCCGGCGGCGCCTGGCTGGTCGGGCGCCTGCAGAAAGACCTGGGCCTGTCCGGCGAGCCGGGCATCATCTCCTCCGCCATGCACCGGGACGACTTTGCCCGCCGCGGCATGGCCGCGAGCGCCCAGACCTCGCTGCCCTTCGACGTGAACGGGGCCGACGTGCTGCTCCTCGACGACGTGCTCTACACCGGCCGCACCATCCGGGCGGTGCTCAACGAGCTGTTCGACTTCGGTCGACCGGGCTGCGTGCGGCTTGCGGTGCTGGTCGATCGGGGCGGTCGCGAGCTGCCGGTGGCGGCGGAATTCGCAGCGGCGCGGATCGAGCTGCCCGCAGCGCAGTCACTCGCGCTTGCGCGCGACGACAAGGGCGCCTTCAGCTTCAAGGTCGAGGAAGCCTGATGCTCTACAAACGCAATCCCCAGCTCAACAAGAACGGCGAACTGATCCACCTGCTGTCCATCGAGGGCCTGCCCAAAGCCATCCTCACGCAAATTCTCGACACCGCCGCGAACTTCACCAGTGTGAGCGATCGCGAGGTAAAGAAGGTGCCGCTCCTGCGCGGCAAGAGTGTGTTCAACCTTTTTTTCGAGAACTCCACCCGCACCCGCACCACCTTCGAAATCGCGGCCAAGCGGCTGTCGGCGGACGTGATCAATCTCGACATCGCGCGCTCTTCCGCGAGCAAGGGTGAGTCGCTGCTCGACACCATCGCCAACCTGAGCGCCATGGCGGCCGACCTGTTCGTTGTGCGGCACAGCGAGTCGGGCGCGCCGTACCTGATCGCTCAGCATGTGGCGCCCCACGTGCACGTGGTGAACGCCGGCGACGGTCGCCACGCCCACCCGACCCAGGGGCTGCTCGACATGTACACGATCCGCCACTACAAGAAGGATTTCGCCAACCTCACCGTGGCGATCGTGGGCGATGTGCTGCACTCGCGCGTGGCACGCTCCGACATCCACGCGCTCACCACGCTGGGCTGCGCCGAGGTGCGGGTCGTCGGCCCCAAGACCTTGGTGCCGGGCGACATGGCGCAGATGGGCGTGCGCGTGTGTCACACCCTCGAGGAAGGCATCAGGGACTGCGACGTGATCATCATGCTGCGGCTGCAAAATGAGCGCATGAGCGGGGCACTGCTGCCCTCGTCACAGGAATTCTTCAAGACCTACGGCCTCACGCCCGGCAAGCTGCAGCTCGCCAAGTCCGATGCGATCGTGATGCATCCGGGTCCCATCAATCGCGGGGTCGAGATCGACTCGGCGGTCGTCGACGGGCAGCAGAGCGTCATCCTGCCGCAGGTCACTTTTGGGATCGCCGTGCGCATGGCCGTGATGAGCATCGTGGCCGGGAACGAAGCATGAGAACCCTGATCACCAATGGACGCGTCATCGATCCCGCCACTGGGCTCGACAAGCAGGCCGACGTCGCCATCGCAGACGGCAAGGTGCTCGCCATCGGCGGCACACCGGCCGACTTCAATCCCGAACGCACGCTCGATGCGCAAGGCTGCCTGGTCGTGCCTGGGCTCGTCGACCTGGCTGCGCGCCTGCGCGAGCCCGGCTACGAGCACGAGCGCATGCTGGAAAGCGAAATGGCCGCGGCCGTGGCCGGCGGCGTGACCAGCCTGGTCTGCCCGCCCGATACCGATCCCGTGCTCGACGAGCCGGGCCTGGTCGAGATGCTCAAGTTCCGCGCCGAGAAGATGCAGAGCGCGCGCCTGTTCCCGCTGGGCGCGCTGACGCGCGGCCTCAAGGGCGAGGTGCTGACCGAGATGGCCGAACTCACCGAAGCCGGGTGCATCGGCTTCAGCCAGGCTGATGTCCCGTTGAACAACACGCAGGTGTTGCAACGCGCGCTGCTGTACGCCAGCACCTTCGGCTACACCGTGTGGTTGCGGCCGCAGGACCGCGACCTCGGGCAGGGCGTGGCCGCGAGCGGCCCCCTTGCCACGCGCCTTGGCCTGTCGGGCGTGCCGGTAGCGGCGGAGACCATCGCGCTCTTCACCATCATCGAGCTGATGCGCGCCACCGGTGCGCGCGTGCACCTGTGCCGCCTCTCGAGCGCGGCCGGCGTGGCGCTGGTGCGCACGGCCAAGGCCGAGGGTCTGCCGCTTACCTGCGACCTGAGCATCAACTCGCTGCACCTGGTCGATACCGACATCGGCTACTTCGACAGCCGCGCGCGTCTCAACCCGCCGCTGCGCCAGCAGCGCGACCGCGATGCGCTCTCGGCCGCCCTGGTCGACGGCACCATCGACGCGCTGGTGTCCGACCACACGCCAATAGACGCTGACGCCAAGACTCTGCCATTCGCCGAGAGCGAGCCCGGCGCGACCGGGCTCGAACTGCTGTTGCCCCTGGCGCTGCAATGGGGCGAGCAGAGCGGCGCGGGGCTGCTGCGCGCGATCGAAGTGGTGAGCGCGGCCCCCGCGCGGCTGATCGGGGCCGCCGAAGCAGGGCGGCTGGCGTCCGGCGGGGCGGCCGATCTCTGCGTCATCGATCCCGCGCTCGAGTGGCAGGTCCTGCCCGAGGCGCTGCGCAGCCAGGGCAAGCACACGCCGTTCGGCGGCTATGCCTTGCGAGGCAAGCCGCGCCATACGCTGGTCGGTGGGCGGATCGTCCACGGTTGAGCTCCATGGCTGCCCGATGCGATCGTTGTCCGCCTTCCTGAAGCTCATGCGTGCGCTGCTTCATGCGCATGCCGGCTGGTGGACCATCCGCACCGAGTTCTCCAAGCTCTCCCCAGCAGAGCGGGAGCAGCGGGTGCAGGCCTGGGCGACGCGAATGCTCGCGATCATGGGCGTGCGCCTCGTGGTGCAGGGCACGCCGCCTCGAGATGGGCCGCTCCTGGTGGTGAGCAACCATGTGTCCTGGCTGGACATCCTCACCGTCCATGCGGCCCGGCACGTGCGCTTCGTCTCCAAGTCGAACGTGAAGCATTGGCCATTGATCGGCACCATGGCGGATGGTGCTGGCACCCTTTATATCGAACGCGAGCGCCGGCGCGATGCGCTGCGCGTTGTGCATAGCATGACTGAGGCGCTCAGCAAAGGGGACGTGATCGCGGTTTTTCCCGAGGGCACGACCGGCGACGGCAACACCGTGCTGCCGTTCCATGCCAACCTGCTGCAGGCCGCCATCTCGTCGGGTGCGCCGGTGCAGCCGATGGCGCTTCGCTTCGCCGATGCCGCCACAGGCGAGCTCAGCCTGGCGCCACGCTACATCGGCAAGGACAACCTGGCCATGTCGCTATGGAACGTCCTGAAGGCGCCGCCTTTGCTTGCGATCGTGCGATTCGGAGAGCCCCAGCCCTCCTGGGGCCGCGATCGGCGGGCCTGGGCGCTGTCCCTGCATGCGGACGTGCAGACGTTGTGGCGGCGGACGCACTGAGGCAAGCGCCTGACGAACGCGCAAAAAAAACAGCGCCCGGAAGGGCGCTGTGCAACGGCGCCAGGGGCGCCGGGGAGGAGGAAACTGTCGAACTGTCTGTGCAACCTTTTCGCTTGCAGTTCACAAAGCTTAGACGGGTCGCACTTCTTTCCTGCCGGAGAAGACAATGCGCCCGCGTGGGCCAGGGCCTACAGCAAAGGCGGGGACGTTCTGCAGTCGACCCAGATGCCTCGGCGCGTGAATCATTCACGGCTCTTGCGGCCGGTCGCCCTGCGAATCTCACCAATTGTTGCGTCGCCCGTCTCCCCCGCGCAGCGCTCGGCATCATTCGCGCCTATTCAGCGAATGGACGAGCTCATGGACACGCTTCTTCTGTTGATCGCCATCAACTTTCTCGTCGTGCCGTTTCTTCAAGAGGCCGAGGCCCAGGGCCGACGACTTCTGCGCTTCCCCGGCCTTCCCTGGATCCTGCGCCTTGCGCACGTGCGCAGGTCGCATTGGTTCCGTCCCTTTTGCATGCTGGCCTTCTTCTTCCTGTCCATTGCGGCGATGCAGGCACGGGCGGGGCGGGTGGACGCTCCGACCCTGCTGGTTCACTTCGTGATCATGCAGGTGGTGCTATGGGCGGTCGTGGTCCTGAGCGTACGCAAGCACGCCAAGGTCCGGTCCGCCGCCGAGAGCGCGCTTGGCAACCAAGCCCAAGGCCATCTCATCGCTCCTCTGTAAGCCGGTACGCGGACGAGGCTGCCCGTGTACCGCGCGTTGCTTCTGCTGGTGCTCGTCCTGATGCTGGAGGGCTGCCAGTTCCGCGGCGAGCCGCGACCACTCTCATCGGAAGTCCCGCCGCCGCCGGCCTTCGTCGACGCACCCGCGCGTTGCGTGGCGGCGCGCGCCGGCTTCGGGCTTGGCCACCGCATCACCGCTGCGCTGCTGGAGGAAATGCGCATGCGCACGGGAGCCCGCCGAGTGCGCCTGGTGCTGGCGACCGACCCCGACACTCCCTTCGACGCCGCACGGCTGATCGTGGACATCGAGCCGAACGGCCGGGTGGTAGGCACGCGCTGCGGCTAATGCCGGCCTTTTCGTCTACCCGAGCGACTCAGTCGCCAATGAGGGGGCGCGGCAGCAGGCCCAGGAAATGGTCGAGCATCTGGAAGTGATCGTCCAGCAGCCGATCCTCCAGGCCCACCAGTGCCGCAACCGGTGTCCACTCCGCGGCGGCGGCGTCGTCGTCCGCGCGTACATCGGGCAGCGGCTGCCGGTCGCCCAGGTCGAAGAAGTGGCCGTGAGTGATCGTGCGGCCTCGCTGGCTGCGATCGGGACGATCGAACACTTCAGTGCGGACGAGACAGGCCAGCAATTCGGCGGGCGGCAGCGCCAGGTGTGTCTCCTCCTCGAGCTCGCGCAGTGCGGATTGCAAGGTCGTCTCGCGCAACTCCAGGAAGCCGCCCGGCAGGGCATGGAGCCCCTTGCCGGGTGAGTGGCCGCGACGAATCAGCAGCACGTGCCCGCCGCACTTGACGACGCAATCCACCGTGACCAGCACCACCGGGTACGGGGCCACCGACCAGGCTGCGTCGTGCTGGCGCAAAAGCTCCCATTCCTGCGCCAACGCAGCATGCAGCGGTGTCGTCATCCAGCGGCGCAGGAAGGCGAGCGTGGCGGCGGGCACTGCGCGTGCCAGCACTTCGGGCGCCTCCTTCGAACCGCTGAAAATCGCATCCCTCACGGTGGCCGCACTTGCGCTGTGGCTGCGGTCCGCGGCGTGCAGCGTCCAGCCCTGGAAGCCATGCAGGTAGTCGCGCGTGGCGTCTTTCACATGGCCGATCAGCACCGTCGAGCCGGCCGCTGTCGCCGCCTCCCCCTGCTCGGCGAGCGCCGCATCGATCGCCAGGCGCGCCTCGGCGAACCAGCGCTCCTCGTCGACGTGGTCGCGCATCGGCACGAAGATTACACGCGCACGCTCGGCCTCGGCGAGCGCCAGGCGGATCATTTCCGCGCGTTCCTGCCAGGTGAACGGGTTCTTTGGCGATCGAGCCTGGAACGCTGAGCCGATCACCACCACCACGCACCGCGCCGCGTCCAGTGCTTTGCGCAGCAGGGTGTAGTGCGCGATGTGAAAGGGCTGGAAGCGGCCGATGAGGACGGCGTGCTGGTGCGTGGCGGAAGGTCGTGCAGTCATGGGAGTGGCTTCAATTCAGCCGAGGACATGTCGAGCTAAAGAATCTACAGCGCCTCGCAGTTAGCGAGGCAGTCGATTCAGCGGAATGCTCGAACAGAACATGAAAAAGCCCGCGCTGGGCGGGCTTCGAAAAATTGGTCGTGGGCTCTTACGCGGCCCACGTTACGGCACATTCACATGCAGGAGTCACCGTTTGTTTTTCTCGTCGTGGTGGCTCTAATTCGACGTGCCGTCGTGAGATTCGGCATTGCCTGCGCAGGCTAGCCCGACAGAGGCTGAAGCATGTCGGGGCAGGCGGATTGTAGCAGGGTCGCGCAGAAACCCAACTGAATCAATATCTTACTGGTGCCTCGACAGGAATCGAAAAGCAGGCTGCAACCCGCATGAACGCTATCTTTTGCCGGGCCTCTCAGAAAAGATACCGACGAAAGTACCGACAAAAGTTGAAGTGACAAGCCTTGTGGTGGTTTTGACACGGGCGTCCATGGCTAGGCGCCCTCGCCGGGGGAGTCTGCGGCTCGGTATGCCATGGGCCTACGGCTCTCCGTAGACGGCCCTAATCTCTTCACCGGCGTTCAAACCAGTGTGATCGTATTGGTCACCTATGGTGGCGCATAGCTCGACGATTGCCATGGTGTACTGCCATAAGGAAAGGCTGATCGTCTCGCCCTTGGAGATCAACCCGTACTCAGTGGCCAAGCCCGCGAAGACCTCCTCGGGATGCCTGCCCGCCGTGTCGGAGTTTTCGTCTTCCATGAAGCATGCTACTCCTCGTGGGGATGGCGTCTGGGTTCTACTTGTCGCGTGTCGTTGGCCGTCGAAGGTGGGACGTGCCGACCTCACGGGCCTGCCGTTCACGCTCGCGCCGACGCGCCTCGGACCTGCCGCTCATTTACATTTGCCTGTGAGAAGGGGGCCACCGTGATCCGTGAACTAGGTGACAACGGGGACGCCGTACTTGCGCTCTCGGTTCACTTTTAAGTTAACATGCCCCTGTATTTTGCTCGCCTGAAGACGGGCCATCCGGAACGCCTCGCTCCACCGCGGGACGGGCCGGGCTCCTTCAAGATCTACACCATCCTCGAAAACCATCATCAATGGTCATGCAAAGCAAGAGCGGATGTAGCCGCACTGTCCAGCGCAGAGGATCAGAACAGAGCGAGAGGTTGCCTAGTGCAGTTCCAACTAAACGTAGCCCATGGGCTACCACTGCCGAATATGTACGACGGAACGGCTTTGCACGCCACGGCCACGTTCACATGGCGCCATCACGAGTACAAGATCTGGCGCATACGTCAAGGCACGATAAGAACTTGCTTCATCTACTTGAACGGCAGGCGAATCGTAATTTTGAAAATTCTTGCGAAACGAAGAGGGGAACTTTCTGAAGGTGAAAAAAAGAATTTGTGCGATTCCGCAGTTGAGGTTTTAGAGCAACTTGCACATTCCAGTTTTGAATCTACTGAGCTCGAATTTCACCCTGTCCCAATTTCAGTTTGAGGTATTTAAAATGTTTGAAAAGCTGCAGCCGTTGGATGAGTTTGAGTACAAGAAAATGGCGATAGCCTCTTGCTTAAATGCTGCAATGGTTAGCAAGACGAGGACTCGTTCGATGCTTGCTGAACAGCTGGGGTGGTCAAAGAGTTACATGACTCGCTTTCTATCTGGAAAGGCTAACCTCACGCTGCGAACGATTCATGAGTTCGTTGGCGCACTGGGCTATGACGTGGACCTTGCAATTCATGACGCGGGGACTGCTGGCCCCTTGCAGCCGTGGCAAGCTGTCGGTGCTGATGCCAACTTTACTCCAGTGTTCAATCCGAATGAGGTAAACCCCATGTTCCAAGTTCAGATTCGTATGCCAAGTGAGATAGCAAATGATCTCATTACCGGGAACTACGCTGATGCTTATCTGGCGATCCAGAGCTTTCAGCCAAGTAATCTCTTTGAGACATCCAAGATTGCGTTTGATGAATCGCAGGTCAATCAGCCGTTTGAAATTTGTTCGTTTAGTATCGACGCCGAGATGATGGAGTCTCTAGTATGAGCACGCATCGGAAGATCACCGTTAATCCCGAGACCATCTCTAACGCGCCTGTGGTGTTTGCAGAAGGCGTTGCAAAACTTAACTATTCTCCGAATATCAGTCGAGTGAGTTTCTTTCAACTTGACCAAGGCAATTCCGGAGGCGAGGAAGAGCTACGAAACGTCGTCCTGACCTTGGCGATTCCAACTCATGCTTTGGTGGAACTGTGTGTCAACATCCTTAGTGGTATGCGGACCAACATGGACCAGTTGGAAGGTGTCAGTCGCAAACAGATTGACCACACTTTTAAGATGCTTCGCGACTTTCAGTTAAATGCTGGCCCGGGAACGGCGGCCGACGAAAGCGGAGCGGCACAACAAACGCCGAGGCCTAGTAGGAAGCGTTGATTGGTAGTCTGGACGTGGTCTACCATGCCAGCATGGGCAGGCTCCACGGCGAACGCCACTAGAAGGGCTATGGGTTCTCGCACCCGAAGGCTCGGACTTCCCTTGCGGGTCTCGGGCGATGCACTCACCCCTTGGCACAATGTGCGCGCCAGATAGTGCCATCTGGCAAGGAGTGAGCAGAGTAGTAAGGGCTTCGACCGCGATCAGACAATAGTGCTTCCGTTAATCTTTGGTTGTCTGCGAACCGATGGCGGCTCCAGCGTCCTACTCCTCGATCCAGTGCAGGGCGGCTAGATGAACCTTCCTTGATTTCTCTGCAATTCCTTCATCGCTTTGGCTATCGCGCGTAATTCGAGCCGGTGCCCACCGGTGTAGGCATTGCGAGCAACCTTTGCCTTACCTTCTAGCGTTTTTGGGCCGGTGGCTCTTTCCCATGGCCTCCAAGTGCGGACTAGCGCCGACTGCCGAGCCCGTCGCTCGGGTGTCCAGCCATTGGTCATCGCCTGCCTCCAATTCTTTGATTTGCGGAATCTGACTTTCTGCCGCGTGCGCGCCTGCGCGCGTATTGGTCTCAAAACCCCGGTTGTTCACCTGCTGCGGTCCGTTGCTGATGTTGGCCTGTTTCACAAAGGCTACCTGTCGCGGGTACTTCAAGTCCACAAGCGCCGTGATAGTTGCGCGGCTTTGCGCCTGTGCCTTCAAGGCCAAGCCAAGAAAGGCTTCGAGATTTCGTTGGTACTGCTGCGCCTGCGCGCGTCTGGCAAGGTTGGTGAAGATGGTTTGCAATGCTGTTGCCTGAGAAACCAGCATACCTTCGAGGTCTGACAAGTCGCCGTCCTTTACGCGCTTTGTGGCGCCTTGAATCGCCTCGATCATGCTCATGAGGCTCACGTCTTCGCCGAGATGATTTCCGAACGACTGCATGACGCTGCCGGCATTGACGGCGGGATCAGAAGCGATGCGGCCCACCGTCTGCGCCATCGTCTCCTCAGGCTTTTGGACAAGCTGCAGAATCTTTGGGTCATGCTGCTTGGCGGAAGGCCTCTTTGTTGCTTTCGTGATGCTCATGATGTTCTTTCAATGGGTGCTTTGGACTGCAGCAGATGGCATATCTAGATGGTGTCCGTGAGACGGAACAGGGGAATGGTCAAAAGTGGCCTTGATAGGTCCGTGAGACGGAACAGTGGACGGTCTCCCTGTTCCGTGAGGCGGAGCTATGGGACGCCTCCCTGTTCCGCGAGACGGACTAAGCACTGCGTTTTTCGCTGGCCGTTGATAGGCGCCTCGAACGAACCCGGCT